>JAGLXM010000099.1 GCA_023132915.1 Candidatus Bipolaricaulota bacterium | reverse complement strand
AACAGTTGTTGACACTTTGTTCGATCTCTAGTATGATACAATGATGAACAAAGGTCAAGTCACAATCGAAACAGAAATCGCCAAGATCAAGAAGGCGCTGCTGGAACTTGGACACATGCATCCCGGTTCCCTGTCACAGCAGAAGCGATCACGTGGGAACACCTACCACCAGCTGAGCTACAGTTACGCAGGCAAAGGTCACACCAAGTACGTCCGGCCTGAGGATGTTCCTGAAGTCACACAGGAGATCGAGAACTACCGGAAATTCTGAGGACTCACCACGAAATGGGTCGAGCTTGCGATTGAGTTGGCGAAGCTCAGGCGTGATGAAGGCAGATTGAAGAGGAGGCTTACGGGAAAGGAGTAACGGTGCACGCGGTGAACTACTACAGGCAACCGCCCATGCTAAGGTCGATTCCGCGGGTCAGGAAAATACTGGAAAGCGGCGCCTACGGGTGGGAAATGTGAGATACCCGGTAGCGTCTGATGGGAACCTAGAGTGCCGGACCTTGCAACTGATAGTTACAACGGATGTTCCCTTGCGTTGAGATTGGGTCACGCAGGCGCAAACCCTCATCTGTTGCCAGTTTTACGCTGAGCTGACAGCTTCCTCTTAGTGGGCACGCTTCCCTTTATCCTACTAGCGAACACTTCAAACAAGACCGCTTTCGTGGCTTGAAGTATCGATGTCCACAGTGACTACATAGTACAACTCGCTGAGACAAAAACCAAGGAGTATTTGTTGATCTTTAGTGGGCACAATATAGCTCTAAAAGCGTGCAAACCCTGATTAGAAACGGCTTTCTTGATTTTGGGCAAGGGAACATCCGATCAAGATCGCAGAGTGCAGCCCGATCTCCAATTCGGGCAAGCTCCTGATACTCCCTATTCGCGATCCATTCTCTCTTGTGTTTCAAAAGCATGCTTGCCTGCGACACAGATCAGTTCCCGTGGGATTTGCTCTTAACTAGATCATGTTAGTTCAATCGCATGGTGCGGGCAAGTGATGGAGGTGTGATGGATTGCGGGTGTACGCAACCTATTGCGTAAATCTTTTCCACTGCTCGTCTTTAAACTCAAATCCTAGTTTTAAGCATTTTACCACCTCGGGGAGTGTAGTATCTGGAGAAGTATTTACTATACTCCCCAGGGGGAGCTGAGGAATTGAGAGATCGAAAGAATCACGTCACACCGGCGAAGGTCGGTGTCCACAAACGAACCACTGGATTCCGGCATGCGCCGGAATGACGGTATTCGCGGCAAGTTGCAGGGAATCCAACCCACAGAGATTTAAATTCATTAGAAATCCTGTTTCCCTCGTTTCCATTCTTCGTGTCCTTCGTGCTCTTCGTGGTGAATTCTCTTCGACCTCCGGTCTTGCTTCGCAACCGGCGCTCGTCTCGTGCGGACATATGGGAGGCCATCACGCTATGCCTTGCACCATTGCGATCTTATGGTTCTGTAGATCCGTTTGATTGCTCTAACCCCAGCATCT
>JAGLXM010000098.1 GCA_023132915.1 Candidatus Bipolaricaulota bacterium | reverse complement strand
ATGCGCGCCGATTTCTTGTGCGGTTTACCCGGGGTGAGACCGAGTTCATGGAGTCCATAAAGGATCCGACGCTGTACCGGTTTCAACCCGTCGCGGACATCCGGAATTGCCCTACCACGAATTACACTCATCGCATAATTGATGTAGGACTGTTCCATCTCCTCTTCGATGAAGGTTCGCTCAATCCGCTCCATAAATAGTCGTCCTTTCTTCGTTAGCTACACACCTAAAGATTACCGAAATATCAGATAGTGTGCAAATTTAGAGCGTTATTAGACGATGCTGAACCAATCAACGGTGTCCCACGAAGCGTCATCCGTTTTACCTGTTCTACAGGTTGCAACACGATAATGCGAGTCCAGAGTCGATAGGGTTGGCTCCGCACCACAAAGATACGGAGAACTACACCCCGAGCCCGGTGGGGGAAGCTTGCTATATACTGCAGCTATCTTTTGACAGGGGGAAAGGACGTCGCTATACTTGATTAGCAGGGGTTTGACGCACATCGCAAAGGAACGTGACAGGAGGATGGCCATGGAGGTTCTGAAGGTCGCATCCCGCTCAAATCCCAACTCGGTCGCCGGGGCAATTGCAGGTGTACTGGAACATAACGGAGTAGTGGAGGTTCATGCAATCGGTGCAGGGGCGGTCAATCAAACCGTGAAAGCGATCGCCATCACGCGGCGGTTGGTGGAAAAGAGTGGTGAAGCGCCGATCAAGGTTATTCCCGGTTTCATTGAACTTAAAATCGCAGGGGAGGACAAAACCGGGATTCGGTTCATCATCGAGAGATAACTCCTCCCTTCTTATCGTGACATAATGCTAAAATTATTGATTGAGAATCTACTTATTGCAGCGTGGAAGAAGCTCGAGCTGCCCGCAACAGCAATGGAGGTTCATCCCTCTGAACGGCCGGAGTTCGGTGATTTTTCCACCAACCTGGCCCTCGTCGGGGCAAGGGTGGCCGGATTTCCTCCGCGTGAGCTCGCTGAGCGTCTCGCGAAAAAACTACCAAAAGATGCCTTTTCACAACTGGAAATCGCGGGCCCGGGGTTCATCAACCTATTTTTACATCCATCGACAATTCAGGCCGCACTGCAAGAGATACTTAAGATGGGTAACCGGTTCGGCTGTTCGAAGTGCCTTGTTCCAATAAGCATGCAAATCGAGTTCGTCAGCTCGAACCCCACCGGCCCGCTCACGGTTGGACACGGCCGTCAGGCCGTACTCGGCGATGTCCTCGCCTCGCTCTACGAGACGCTCGGCTACACCGTCCACCGTGAGTATTACTTCAACGATGAGGGTCACCAGATTGACCTGCTCTCTCGCTCACTGTGGGCACGCTACCGCCAATTACTTGGGGACTCCACTGCGGTTCCTGAAGAGGGTTACCACGGCAGCTACCTAATCGAGATCGCGCGCAATCTGAAGGACCAATACGGAGATGATTTCCAGTCGTTCGATGAGGAGACAGCGCTGACCTTTCGGGAAGAAGCTGTTTCGCGAATCACAACGATAATCAAGGACGACCTCGCTCAGCTGGGGATAGAATTCGATGTCTGGTTCAGCGAGGGGAATCTGCATCGAAACGGCGAGGTGAACGCAGCCTTAGAGTCTCTACGTCGTAAGGATGGCATCTATGAGAAAGATGGGGCAGTCTGGCTAAAGGCGGAGGAGAACGGCGGGGTGAAGGACTCCGTCCTCGTCCGAAGCGACGGCCGCCCGACCTATCTCATGGTCGACATCGCCTATCACATCAACAAACGCGAAAGGAAATTCGACTGGGTGATCGATGTACAAGGGGCCGATCACCAGGTAGAGCAGTCATGTGTAAAGGCGGCAATGCGAATCCTCGACTATCCCGAAGACTTCCTAGACTATGCGGTGCACCAATTTGTGAGCATCAAGGAAGGAGGACAAATTGCGCGGATGTCGACGCGTGCCGGTCGATTTATCCTGTTGCGCGAGCTTGTGAACGAGCTTGGACGCGACGTTGTCCGCTACTTCATGGTCGCTCGTAAGCCGGAGAGCCATCTGGAATTCGACATGGATCTGGCCCGCGCCGAGTCACTCGACAATCCGGTTTACTATATCCAGTATGCTCACACTCGCATCGCCTCTATCTTCCGCAAGGCCAGAGCCTTGGCTATCGATCCGGCGAAGGTCGACCTATCTCCACTTCGGGCAAGGGCCGAGCTCGACCTGATCAAGCGCCTCGACCGTTTCCCCGAAGTCTTGGAAGAAGCAGCACTCGGGTTTGCTCCGCACCTGCTCACCGACTATGCGTTGGGGCTTGCTCGCGCCTTCCACGCCTACTACACTGAGCACCGCATCATCGGGGAGAACGAGAGCCTTATGGCGGCCCGCCTTAGTCTCCTATCCGCGGTACAGACCGTCTTTCACCGCAGTTTGTCGATTTTGGGTATGTCAGCTCCAGAGGCGATGTGATGGCTTGGATCGACCGGTTAAAAAATGGGCTAAAGCGGACCCGATCCGGGCTCACCGAGTCGATCGGTCAAGTCCTCGGCCACGGAGGGAAGATCGGTGCAGCCGAGCTAGAAGAGATCGAGGAGATCCTCATCGCCGGTGATGTCGGCGCGGGAGTGGCAATGGAGTTGGTGGAAGAACTTGCCGAACTGGTCCGCCACAGCTGTCCCAGCGGCGAGGAGCTTATTTCTACCCTGAAAAAGGGCATCAAGGAGAGGCTTTCAGGCTGCGAGAGGTCACTTGCACTTAGAAACGATGGCAAGACGACTGTCATCCTTGTCACCGGGGTGAACGGATCAGGGAAGACAACGACGATCGCAAAGCTTGCCGCCCACCTGCACGATCGCGATCCATCTCTCCCAATCACCATGGCCGCGGCTGACACCTTCCGCGCCGCAGCGATCGAACAGCTCGGTGTATGGGCGGAAAGGGTCGGAGCAGATTTAGTCAAACACCGCATCGGCGCCGACCCGTCTGCGGTGGTCTTCGATGCCCTCGAGCACACCCGCCGCTTAGGAGGTCTCCTCTTCATCGACACCGCCGGACGACTACAGACCAAGCACAACCTGATGGAGGAACTGCGCAAGGTCGAACGGACCGTCGAGAAGAGGCTCGGCCGCAAATCGGATGAACGTCTCCTTGTCCTCGACGCGACCACCGGCCAGAATGGAATCTCCCAGGCCAGTCACTTTCACGAGGCAATCAACCTCACCGGCATCATCCTTACAAAAGTTGATGGGACGGCAAAAGGAGGCGTAGTGCTCCCTATCTGGGAGGAGTTGAAGCTCCCACTGATGTACATCGGTGTGGGTGAGAGCAAGGAAGATTTACATGAGTTCTCGGCTGACCAGTTCGTCGAGGCGCTCTTTTCAACATGAGA
>JAGLXM010000097.1 GCA_023132915.1 Candidatus Bipolaricaulota bacterium | reverse complement strand
GTGATATCGACCCCGGCATAGTTGTGCAGCACCATATTGATGGTACCCGCCATTGCGGCCATATGGATTCCCTCAGGGGTCGTGCCCCTTTGAGTGTCCTCGATGTCACTTCGCAGGGCCGTGCGAAAGTACTCCCAAGCTTTGGTCCCGTCTATTCTGTTTAATACAGAAGCAAAGACAACATAACTGAGGGTTGAGCCGTGGGATGTACGCTGCAGGTAATACTCCACGTTCCTGCGGATGGCCTTATCATCGAGTGGATAGCCCAACCGTTCAAATATGCTTTGTAACTCTTCTAAACCAAGCAGGTAGAACAGCATGCACAGATCGGCTTGCTTGGAGAGTCTGTAGTTGTCGGGCGAATCGCCCTCAGCCTTGAGAATTCTGTCGGCCCGCCCGATTTGGCCGTACTTGTTACGGTAGGAACCCCAGTCGAACTCCTTGAGCTGCTCGTACCCCTCAAACTGGCTGATAACACCATCTTCATGAAAGATGACCGTCATCTTTCGGGCGATTTCCCTCCAGCGTTTAAGCTCCCTGTCCTTCAGATCGAGAAGTTCCACCAGCTCTTGTCGGCTCTCTTCCGATATCAACTCAAGCACTTCAAGCGCGCGCTCAAGGCACCACACTGCCATTACGTTAGAGTACACGTTGTTCTTCAGCCCCCCCTCCTCTTTGTTGGGGTACTTCTCGTGATACTCATCTGGTCCCATCACCCCTACAATCTCGTAGCGTCCAGTTTGCTGCTTGTAGGTAGCGAGGCTCGCCCAGAACCTAGCGATTTCTAGTATCATCTCCGCGCCGTAGAGCTCAAGGAAGCTTCTGTCACCGGTAGTCTGGTAGTACTGCCAGATATTGTAGGCGCAGGCTGCATTGACGTGACGCTGCAGCCTGCTGTGATCGGGGTCCCAACGGCCAGACATCGGGTTGAGGTGGACAAGTTGAGTCTCCTCCCGACCGTTGCTGCCACTCTGCCATGGAAACAGGGCTCCCTTTAATCCCACTCCCCTGGCATACAATCTAGCCATATCGAGTCGATGGTAGCGGTAAAGGAGGAGGGACCGCGTGATCTCTGGAAGACGTAAATTATAAAAGGGAAAGATGTAAACCTCGTCCCAGAAGATGTGCCCTCGGTACGCTTCCCCGTGGAGCCCCCGAGCTGGTATGCTCACGTCAAGGCCAATAGTGTTTGGGGAGGCGGTCTGAAGCAGGTGGAAGATGTGAAGGCGCAGGATTAACTGGATTGGATAACTGTCATGGTCGGCCTCTGGCGAGACATCGAAGGACACATCGAACTTTCTCCAAAGCTTCTTCCACGCCTGACGATGCGTTTTAAGCAACTCCTCAAAGCGCCCGCATTTAGTTGCGGCCAGACGAGCATCCTGGGTAACCTCGGTGATGCCGCGATCCCGCGAAGTGTAGAGTGCAACGATCTTCTCGACCGTCATGGGTGCGTCTTCGCACACCTTAACAGCGAACTCCTGGCTGATGGAATCTTCTTTTCCCACCGTACGAACCTCGGGCGTCAATTGCTGCCCGTTGCAGAAAAGTTCGGTCCGGGCGGCCTCGGCAACCTCGAGGCGGGACTGGCTCGTCTGTACATGTAGGTAGATCCCCTCCGGTTCCACGCCTCCCATCTGCACGATGCGCAGGTGTTTGTTACTAAGCTGTCGATACCGGGCGACGCCCGCGTTGGTCACCGAGCCATCGATCGTTGAGAGAATCCGCATCTGCCCGGACCAGTTCTCCGGCGTGATACTGCACTCGATGGCAGCAAGGTGAGGATTGCCCATGTGGACTAGGCGCCGACTCACAATAGAGGTCTCTCTTCCCTGTCCATCCCGAACCCGGGACCGCCGGATTAGTAGGCCGTCTCGAAGGTGGAGCTCCTGTCGATACGAAAGGATTTCCATGCGCAAGAGGTCAAGCCATTCACCGTCGTCAGGACAAAAAGTCAGACATAGCCAGTTGGGAAAGTTAACTAAGTCCTCGTTGACGATGGCCCTCCCAGCGACCTGACTTTCCAGTCGGTTGAATCCGCCAGCGATGTAGGTGCCTGGATAGTGAACCTCGTCCGCATGTACTTCCTCGGCGGCACCCCGGGTAGCAAAGTACCCGTTTCCCAGCGTGCACAGAGCCTCGCGTAGCCGCTCTTGATCGCGATCAAGCCCTTCGTAGACGAGGACCCAGTAATCGGTCATTGCCCCTCCTTCACGTACCGGGTAAGTAGCTTGAGAAACTCCCCGACCTCACCAGTGTTCTGGACCGAGTAGCCCGCTGCCGTCGGATGGGGCGCATCGGTGACGAGGATCCCAACTCCTCGATCACTTATGGCCGCGAAGGCGTCCTCATCCGTAGTGTCATCTCCTATATAAAGAGGGATGACCTCGGGGCCATCCAGCCTGAGCGTACCAAGCAGCCAAAGCAGTGCCTTACCCTTGTCCCAATCAATGTCAGGACGCAGCTCGAAAACCTTTTTGCCGTGAGCCTTACGCAACCTTGGGTGCTCCTTTACTACCTGATCTACTATCCCCTCCAGCCTCGGCACATACACCTCAGCAACCATTCGGTAATGAACCGCGAGAGAGAACCTCTTGTTCTCAACCAGCACTCCCTCGATGCCCTGCACTTGTCTGGCGAGCTTTACGGAGACCTCATCGATCAGTGACTGCAGGCTTCCGTCCACCTCGTACTGAATGTGGGAGCCATCCGGTCCGGTGATATCGAAGCCGTGACTCCCCGCGTAGTATACGTTGTCAAGCTGAACCATCCCGGCCACATCCTCACGCCCGCGTCCACTGATGATGGCTGTGCTGCACACGCTGGCAAGCTCTCGCACCACCTCACGCATCGCAACTGAGAGGACCGCCAGCTCAGGACGACTCACAATGGGAGTGAGGGTCCCGTCATAATCGAGAAAGACCGCTACGCGTCTCCCGGAGAACTTCTGCTTGAGCCTATCCCAATGCACAAGGGCCGATGGGCGCCTGTGTGCACGGTTCAAAAACCAGGCGTCAACCCTCTCCACCGTCGTTTCCGCAAGACCCTCTACTACTAAGTCGGCCCCGTTCTCCCGCAGAGTGGCACGGATGTTCCCCCTGTCAATTCCAAGCACTAGACCAAAACGTCCGTTTCTCCCAGCCTGCACACCGGAGACGGCATCCTCCACCACTATTGCCCTATCCGGCTCCACCCCCAAAAGCTCTGCGCACTTCAAAAAGATATCCGGATTAGGTTTCCCTTTCAGCCCCAGCGACTCCGAAACAACACCGTTCACCCTCGCCTCAAAGAGGCCTTCGATCCCCGCCCGTCGGAGGATCGGCAAACAGTTCTTGCTTGAGGAGGCAATCCCAACCCTTACCCCATGATCCTGTAGCTCGTGGATGAAGGTCAGGGTCGCCTGATCCACCTCTACACCATTTTCCTCCAAAACCTGCTTGAAATAAACATCCTTCTTGTTCCCTAGCCCGCAGAGTGTCTCCTCGTCCGGCCCATCGGATGGGGTGCCTTGGGGGAGGTGAATTCCGCGGGATTCGAGGAAGCTTCTCACCCCTTCATAGCGCGGTTTCCCGTCAACGTAGTGGAGGTAGTCCTTGCGACTGTCAAAGGGAGAAAATGGCTCGTCGTCTCGCTCTGCCCTCTTGTTCAAATATGCATCAAAAAGCTTCTTCCAGGCGGCAGCATGCACGCTAGCGGTCAGTGTCACAACGCCATCGAGGTCAAAGATGACCCCATCAAAATGCAGATCGGTTTTTTTATAGTGCATCGCTTACCTCCGCTGTGAGCCCACCATGCACACCAGATTTCTAGAGGATCGGCCTGGGCACGCTCGCTCTTCTCGGATTATACCGAAGCACCTCACTCGTGATCGATTGGTTGGTAATCTTCCCCCGAGCAGCCTATCCAAAGCCGCGTGCCTGAAGACGAGCAACCGATCCTTTGCGAAAGCAATTTGTTTGCGCTTGCACCAACGTAAAAGCGACTGGATAGTCAGGATCGTTGCGACCAGGAAGGCCGCCGTCCTTCCAATACGTCGCGAGTAGAGCATAGTGATTTGCTCCGCACCGCGTGGGATCTTTAAAAAAGACTCCATCCCTCAGATGTACACATAAGTAATCAACAACCGCGACGAGCTCCTCTTCCTCTTCCTGAATCAAGGAGTCATCCGCGGTAATTTGCCAGTATCGAGCTGCCAGGATTAATAACAACAGACTGGTCTCCACCGCGTTATAGCAGGTAGATAGGCCTCTCATCTTCACATCGGTGAACTCATGAATCCCTCGCCCCGGTTCCTCACCCGTAGTCAGGTTATACTCTTTCCCGAGCGTAGAACAGACAAATTGGATCACTTGTCTCATTAATTCCGGTTCCTGCAGCATCAATGCGACGGTCAACAGATCGCGACCGAAGAGGCCGAAGCGCACCGTCCCTCGCTGTTCACCGGCGTTAAACAGCGAAAGCGTTTCCCCGTCGATTTCAACCTGTACACGAAGGGCCTCAAACCCATCTTTGCTCTCCGTATGTAAGATCCTTAATGCCGCGAGCACCTGCGGCGATACAGGTCTCATCCCTTGAGCGACCCCGCAAGGATCCCGCGAACAAAGTAGCGTTGTAGCGAGAAGAAAATCACCAGTGGTAGAGCCATCGAAACGAAGGCCGCTGCGGTAAGAAGCTCCCAGTTCTGACCCCGCGAACCGACCAGGTTGGCTATCTTGAGCGTGATCGGTCCCACGTTTGGCGAGCCTCCTAAGTAGATCAGCGCCACAAGAAGGTCGTTCCACACCCACAGGGATTGGAAGATCACGACCGATGCGATCGCGGGAACGGAAAGCGGAAGCACAATCTTGAAAAACGCCGTCAGCGAGGAAGCGCCATCGATAGCGGCGGAGTCAAACAGATCTCTCGGCAGGCCGGCAATGAAGTTGTGAAGAAGGTAGACGGTCAAAGGGAGTCCGTAACCGGTATGCGCCAACCACACCGCGGGGAACGTGCCAGCAATCCGGATACGTGCAAAGATCGATAGGATCGGGATGAACGTCATCTGGAGAGGGATAACCAACAGCGCCACAACAATAACGAACAGAAATTGCCTGCCTGGAAACTTCATCCAGGCGAACGCGTAGGCCGCAAATGAAGCGATGAGAACCGGGAGCACCGTCGCCGGAACAGTGATCGCAAGACTGTTGAGGAACGCCCGCCCCATCCCGCCGCTTTGGCCGAGGACGGTTTTGTAATTTTGTAGCGTGTACTGCGTGAAATTGAAGGGATGCTCGAAGACCGTCCACCAACCGGATTGAGCAACGTCTGGGGGAGGTCGAAGTGAGGTGATCAGCAGCCCGACAGTGGGCAACGTCCAGATCAAAGCAAGGAAGATCAACACAAGATGGAGCGGACTGCGAGTCAGGATCTTTCTCGCTGTTTTCATCATCGCGTCGCCTCCTGCTGTCTGAATCGTCGGATGTTGAGAAGCATGACCGGAACAACGAGAACAAGAAGGATCACCGCGATCGTGCTCGCGCGCCCGTAATTCCAGAAGGCGAACTGCTCCTTGTACATGCGGTTGGCAATGACCTCCGTCGAGTAGTTGCCGTTAGTCATCACGTACACAATATCGAAGATCTTGAGAACGAAGACCACCATGGTCGTCGAAACAACAGCGACGGTTGGCTTGAGAAGAGGGAGGATCACCTTCCAGAAGACCTGCCACTCGGTCGCGCCATCGATCTGAGCCGCTTCCATCAGCTGTCGCGGGATACTCTTGTAAGCTGCGGATAGCACCACCATGCAGAACCCAGTCCACATCCAAACCCCGACGGCGATCAGGCACAGGTTGTTGGTCCACGGACGTTCGACAAGCCAACCGATCGGCTCTCCGCCAAGCGCAACCACCACCGCGTTCAGCAGACCGATCTGCGCTGCTCCGGCGGGTCGATAGGCGTAAACGAACTTCCATATGACCGACGCGCCAACCATCGATATCGCCATCGGGATGAAGATGAGTGATTTGATGATTTTCTCGTAGCGCACGCGGTCGAGCAGTACGGCGAAGATCAACCCCACGGATACGGTGAGCGTCGTGAACACCGCGACCCACAACGCGTTGTTCCTGAAAGCCGTCAGCATGGTGCTGTTGGTGAATGAATAAACGTAGTTGGCAAACCCCACGAAGGTTTCCGTCCTCCGGTCGAAAAAGGAGAGCCGGATAGTGTTGATGGAGGGATAGATCAGGAAGAACGTCAGGAGTACGAGCGCTGGCACCACGTACATCCACGGGGTCCACCACTTGGTGTGCAAGAACACCGCCTCCTTCCGGATAGAGCAGGCCTGAGACCGCCCGTATGGACGGCCTCAGGCCCTATTTGAGCCGCGGGTTAGTTCCGCGTCGCTAGCTGCCTATTCACCGTAGGCATCCACCGCGCTGGCCTCAATCGCTTCCAGCACCGTGTCGAGCGAAATGCCACTGATGTAGTCCAGCACACCCGTCCAGAATGTGCCTGAGCCAACGGCAGCGGGCATCAGGTCGGACCCGTCAAAGCGGAAGATCTCCGCCTCAGCGAGCATCCCCGCGGCTTGAGCGGTGATCGGATCCGGGTAGATGGAGGGATCAACGTTCTTGTTGATGCCCAGTTTCCCCAACTCGCCGCACCAGATCTCCTGCGCCTCCGCAGAAGCAAGATAGTTGGCCAGAGCCTTCGCCTCCGATGTGTCGTTGAAAACCCCGACTAGGTCACCGGCTCCCAGGAGCGGAGTCCCGAAAACGGGCGAGATCGGTGGGAACACGAAGACATTGTAATCCTCGACCGGCTTGAGATCTGGATTGGAACCCAAGATGAAGCTCTGGATGAACGTTGCCTGGCGGTGCATGTAGGCACCTGGAGGATCGGTGAACATCGCTGCGGGCGAGTCCCCGAAAAAGACGGTCAGGACCCCGGTCGGTCCGCCGTAGACGAATTCCGGCCTGCACGCAATTTGACCGAAGTACTCCCACGCCTTCTTCACCGCTGGATGGGTCCAAGCAATCTCGTGATTGACCCACTGGTCGTAGAGATCAGGTCCCGCGGTGCGGAGCATGATATCCTCGATCCAGTCCGTCCCTGCCCAGCCGCTAGCTGCGCCACACTCCAACCCGAGCGCCCACGGAACCCCCCCGTCAGCGACAATCTGCTCGCTGAGAGCGATGAGAGCGGGCCAACTCGTGGGGATTTCATACCCCCGCGCTGCGAACTGTTTCGTGTTGTACCAGACCAGGCTCTTCAGATCGGCAGCGAGGAATACCCCATAAACGTGGCCGTCCACCGTGGCCAGGTCAACGAACGCTGCCGGATGATCGGCCAAATTTGCGAGATCATCCAGCACCACTAGCGCCCCCATATCAGCGAATTCCTTCATCTGCCCAGGATTGGGAAGAGCAGCCACATCCGGCGGATTCCCAGCAGCAACCCGAATCGGGAGGACGGTCGGAAGATCCCTACCGACTTCATCCACGATGACGTCGATTCCGGTCGCATTCTCAAAGGGGATTAGCGCCTTCTTGAACGCCTCGAGCTCGTTGCCGCTCCAAACCACCGCAATCGTAACCTTGTTCTGGGCAATACCCAAAACTCCTACAATACTTATGAGCGAAAGCACCAATAACACAGCTAACGTTTTTCTCAACATTTTCTTCCTCCTTGTTTCTTTTTGTTTCTCGGTTCAATCCAAGGCTGCCTTTCTCCTGTTCCTCGCTATCACCTCCTGCGCTCAAGATGGAAAGGCGGTTAACTCTTCAATCAACGCGGCCGGTTGCTTGAAAACCTCTTGCAACACAAATAGAGCTCCTCCTTTTGCACAACCAAACCGGCGATCTTGAGCCATGCTTACTTCAAACTCCCAGTCAAATTCATCACACAACTCAGTTCTTAGCCTCGTCGTGATCTCTTTGACAAAAGCCTCTTCAGCATTATCGAGGACCGCTGCGTTGATGACTAGTCGGTTAAGGTCGAAGAACCTTATGATATGCACAATCGGTTCAATGAGCGAATCAGCGACCAGTGATGCCAACTCCTTGACCGCCGCCATCGAAGTGATGTTCCTGTCGAGCAGTCCCTTAAGCTTCCCCACCTCTACATAGGCGCGCTGGAGAGAGGCTGCATTCCCACCTCCTCCATGGAAGACCTTCCCCTCCAGCAGGATGCTGCCCCCCATCCTGATGTCGCCCTTCAACCCTCTTCTTAGAGCGATATAGCCCATCACTCTGTCCTTATAGTCCATCGCATGATTTTCAGACAGCGCCATGAAGTTGACATCATTATCGACAGAGACAGGAACGTCTAACAGTTGTTCTAATATCGGTTTTGCTGGTACTTGTACCCACCGCGGCAAGTTACACCCGGAGATGGTTATCGTATCGCCTTTTAAAAAGGCAGGAACGCCAAGGCCGATCCCAACTACCCGATCGAGAGCTACCCGCTCTTCATTGAGCAACTCCCTTATGCTCTCACTGACGAACTTTAAACTCCTTCTTGGGTCAGCGACGCAATGATCCGGCATGGTGAAACCCTTTGATGCGATCGGCATTCCATCCAGGCCACACAGGACGAGATTAAGCTCCGGTAATTCGAGGTCGCCACCGATAGCGTAGTGAGCCTGTTCATTGAACTCATAGAGAACAGCACGCCTACCCCCCTCCGAAGGACCATGCCCATCGCGCTCCACAAGCCCCCGCTCCAGAAGCATGGTGATCGCTCTATCCACTGTCGGACGGCTAAGGTTTAGGCAAGCACAGGTATCGTTTTTTGTCACCGGAGAGCTCGCCTTCAGGGCAAGAAATACCCTAACCAAGCTCGTCTCCCCCTGCATCTGTTGGTTCTTAGCTGCTTGAAGCATAGAACCTCTTTTCAAAAGCGCACGACGAACTTTGAGAATGTACTTTTGCAAAACGCCTTAATGTTAATCTACCACGTCCCTCTTGTTTTGTCAAACGCAAACGCTGTAATAACTCTGTGCACCGCTGGTATGGTGAGGATCCGGAGAATAGGCGTTTAAAAAGTGCAAGGGATTCTCTCAAAAGGGCCTATACGGCACGGGGGCTCCTCGCCTATTTTATGGAGAATTACACTCCCTTTGGTAACATTAAAGTGGTGGCTTGAAAATGGGGCCACGGTTTAGATAGCCCAATGCGACTGGTGAAAACTGCGCCGGTAGATGAAAAAGCTGTTGGAGAAAGGGATCAATGGACAAACAAGTGAAACTCCGCGCTGATCTCTGGCAGATTGCTCAGGCGGCTCTGAACGCAGTGACCCCTGAGGAGTGCCTGCGCCGAGCCGTGC
>JAGLXM010000096.1 GCA_023132915.1 Candidatus Bipolaricaulota bacterium | reverse complement strand
GGTGATAGCAAGAACAAAGGCAATCGGCAGGAGAGGATCCTGATAATCGCAGTGCTTTGCAAGGAGGTAAGAAGTGAAACGATTTGGTTTTTTGCTATTGGTGGTCGTTATGGCCGGTTCTGTCGCCCTATTCGGCGCTGACAAGGAACCGATCCGGATTGGAATGATTGCGTCTATCACTGGAGACGCCGCTGAGATGGGCATAGAGTTTATGGAAAGTGCGCTAGTAGCAGTGGATTTGATCAACAGCAAAGGTGGTATAAACGGGTACCCGCTTTCGGTTTCCATCGTCGATGGACAGAGCGACCCAGCTGCATTTGCCACTAAGGCGCACCGTCTGGTAGAAAATGTCCGGGTTGTAGCCGGGTTTGGAGGATGTGACATCTCCTTTGCCACGGCTGCCGGTGAGGTCTTCCAAGCAAGTAAGACGGCCTTTACCGATATCGCCGGGACGACACCGACAATCCCCTTGGTTGGGGATTACATGTTCATGACGCCGATTCCCGATAATGACCAGGGAAGAGCCGTTGCAATGTACATAAAGGACGTGCTCGGTTATAAGAAGATTACGATCTTTAAAGATGTCGCAAGCGCCTATGGAACAAAACTCACAGAATACATCATCCATTTCCTCAAGGAATTTACCGGCGACCCGAATCCTGTTCCACTTGTAGTAACCTATGAGACATATGACGAGGACTTTTCGCCCCAGCTGACAAGGATTAAGGCTCAGGCGGACAAGTTGGGCATTGAGGCGATCGTACTACCCACTTGGCCGCGAGACGCCCCAACGATTGCCGTGCAGGCAAGGGCCTTGGGGATTGACCTCCCGCTTATCGGCACAGACGGGGTTGACACCATAACCCTTACTGAGGTTGGCGGAGAGGACGTTGAGGGCATGGTTTACTCCACCCACTACGATCCGGATATGACTGGGCAGCCCGAGATCGCTTTGGAGTATGCTGTGGAGTACCGCGGACGATTCGGATACGACGCAGGGGCCTTTGGAACGATGGCCTATGATTCCCTGATGCTCCTGGTTGAGTCTATCAAGGCCGTCATCGACGAGAAGGGAGAGGCATGGTGGGATAGCGCCAGCCTGGCAGAAAAGAGAACCGCAACCAGAGACAAGGTGGCAACCTTAGAGTTCCAATGGACTTCGCAGGCTTTCAGCTTCACTCCTGAAGGTTGGCCGAGAAGAGCTCTAGTTTGGAGGGTCGTTGAGAACGGAGAACGGGTGTTCTACGATTTCCAATCCTATGAAGACTACACGCCGGAAGGCGTAGAGACGCTCCCGTTTAAGTAGAGAAGGACCAAAGCGGAGGGGAGGGAGCTAAAGCCTCATCCCCTCCGCGTATTACTGATACCGCGCATGGACTCTGCAATTGGAAAGAGGAGGTGCTCTTGCCTGGGGACAACAACCAGCGAGAAACTGGTCCAATTCTGAAGATAGAGGGTTTGAACAAGAGCTTTGGCGGCCTGCAAGCGGTCTTGGACTTCTCGCTCAG
>JAGLXM010000095.1 GCA_023132915.1 Candidatus Bipolaricaulota bacterium | reverse complement strand
CTGGTAGAGACGATGCTCAAACTGCACAAGCCGCTAACTGCGGCGAAGACAAGCCACGAGAAAACCGCCATCCAGCGTCAAATCGACGCCACCGACAAACAGATCGACCAATTGGTCTGCGAACTCTATGGCCTGACCGACAGAGAAATCCGCATCGTCGAGGAGGCAACGAGGTGAGTGTCGGACTCGAGAGGCCTGACCTCAGAGGCCGACATGCCGACATCGTGCCATGCACTCATACGATTGTCAATATTTGGTCATCCAATATCCTAAGAGATGACAGGAATAGAGTTGACACCCACCGCTCTTCGACATACTATGTTGCGGAGTGGCACAATAATCGTTGCTCGATGGAACGGAGGAAGGGAATTGCCAAGCGTATTCCTTAGCCATAGTTGGAAGGACAAGGCCTTTGCCAGGAAACTAGCGGCAGTTCTCCAAAAGGCTGGGGTGAGAGTATGGCTAGACGAAGCTGAACTAAAGGTCGGTGATTCGCTTCTTAGGAAAATATCGGATGCTATCAGCGATATGGACTACGTCGCAGCAATATTGTCCAAGAATTCCATAGACTCCCCTTGGGTCCAAAAGGAATTGGATATGGCCATGAATTTGGAGATATACCACAATAAGATAAGGGTCCTCCCGATCCTGATAGAAGACTGCAAACTGCCAACCTATCTGACGGGGAAAATCTACCTGGATTTCAGAAATCAAGATGATTTCGATGCGCCTTGCACGAAATTGCTCGCATCACTGGGTGTCAGCGCTGCAGATTCATTGTCTCCAAGTTTCACAAACATCAGATTTTGCACAGAGTCGGAGTATAGCGACGAAGATGAATGCTGTGCTTCGTCAACCACGATGTTTTACACTCCAGTCGAAACTATCTACGTTAGCTGGAATTACCTGAATGTCTATAGAGGAATGAAGTTTTCACGAAAGTGGTATAAGGATGGCGTGGCCATCAAGAAATTGGAACGCCATGATGTATGGGACGAATTATGGGATACAGATAGTAAGACCGTAGCGACTTTCATAACCAACAAGAAAGGCCACCCGGAAGGCAAGTACACGATGAGATTGTACATAGAAGGCAACTACATTTGTAGCGGAAGCTTCTTGGTGAAAAGGAAGGTTTCCTAACAAACAGTTGGAACTGCCAGCCGCCTGCGGCGTCTGCAGCTCAACCGTAAGGCAGTTAGGCAGCTAGGAGAAACCGTGCCCCTATCGAATTACGCATTGGACAAGTTCGTAGCTCCGGCGCTCTCGAAGCTCTCCGAGTGCAACGCGATCGACATGACTGACTTCGACGACCAGTGTGAGCATTGGGTTGCCAATTTCGTGCTGAACTCAATGCTTCGCGTTAACGTCCAAGCACCGTATCGGGCATATACTTTTATGTTCCTTCGTCGCGCCGAAATGTCATTTGTCGAGCACGAGAACGGTCGTGTCGCTCTTCAGCAGTATGTTTCAGGGGACCGGAACGCGATCACGCGTTACCTGCGCGCCGTATTTCATTTCGAATCGTTCGTCGCGCAGTCGTATCAGGCATTTGAAGTCGTCCGAAAATGGATCGGCCAAAACCTCTTCCAGACAGGCGACGGTTCAATATTTGATCGCCTGAATCTAATCTACGGCCGCTCAAAACACGCGGATAAGGCGATTGATCTCACATTTCCCACCCGTAGGCGCCGCTTTCCAGTATTTTCCTGACCTGCGGAATCAACCTTGGCATGGGCGGTTGCCTGTAGTAGTTCACCGCGTGCGCCGTTACTCCTTTTCCGTAATCCTCCGCTTCAATCTACCTTCATCACGCCTGAGCTTCGCCAACTCGATCGCAAGCTCAACCCACTTCCCAGTTAGTTCCCGGAACCCCCGGTAGTTCTCGATCTCCTGTGTGACTTCAGGGACATCCTTAGGCCGGACGTACTTGGTGTGACCTTTGCCGGCATGACTGTAGCTTAGCTGGTAGTAGATACCACCACGGGACGAGTCCCCACGAGGCGAGCCTCCACGCGATCGTTTCTGCTGCGACAGGGAACCGGGATGCATGCGCCCAAGTTCCAGCAGCGCCTTCTTGATCTTGGCAATTTCCGTTTCGATTGTGACTTGACCTTTGCTCATCATTGTATCATACTAGAAATCGAACAAAGTGTCAACAACTATTGTTCAGAGGAGATGTGATCGATGAGTAATATCAGGACAATGCTGAAGGGTATGAACATCAGCCAAGTAGGGCACCTGCCAGTTGTAGCGGAGTTCTGCAGAAGGATCGGGCTT
>JAGLXM010000094.1 GCA_023132915.1 Candidatus Bipolaricaulota bacterium | reverse complement strand
CTAGTGGGAACCACGCCCAGGCGGTGGCGTTGGCTGCCAAGCTGCACGGAGTGCGTTCGTTCGTAGTAATTCCGCAGGATGCACCCAGGGTGAAACGGGAGGCAACTGAGGACTACGGGGCAACGATAATCCTCTGCGAACCGACATACGCCTCGCGGGAGCAGACAGCAACACGGATCATAGAGGAAACGGGGGCTGTCTTTGTTGACTCCCACGATGACGTGGGGGTCATTGTTGGTCAGGGAACGGCGGCGGTAGAGTTGATCGAGGAGGCTGGCTCCCTCGATCTACTACTTGTCCCCGTCGGTGGGGGTGGACTTCTTGCAGGAACAGCGATCGCCGCTGCCCACCTCTTTCCAAGAGCAAGGGTGATCGGCTGCGAGCCGGCCGGTGCCGACGACGCCTATCAATCGTTCAAAAGTGGGAAGCGGATTACAGAGTTCACACCGAGAACGATCGCTGATGGACTGCGAACACCTCTTGGGGTTTCCAATTTTGAAATCATCAGGAAGCGCGTCCACGACATTGTCTGTGTCTCCGAGGAGGAAATCCTCTCGGCGATGCGCTTCATCTGGGAACGGATGAAGCTCGTGATCGAGCCATCGAGCGCGGTTGCCGTCGCTCCATTGCTTAACCGCTCTCTTGGCGTGAGCGGAAAACGCGTTGGCGTCATCCTAAGTGGCGGAAATGTCGATCTTGACCGGTTCTTTCAGTTATTCTAAATTCTAATAGCCCGAAGCTGAAACATCCTGACCGCTCAAGGGACATTCATCATTCCCTCTGGCGAGATGCAGCTGAGCAGCATGTGGAGGCCGCATTTGTGAGGAGTGAAACTTCTTTTTCCTAAACGGGTATATAGAACGTCAAAACACAAATTTGACCTCCTTGCTGCCGGAAGAAGCCACATCTCTCTAACGACGGGACCTGCCAAAGAGAAGGTCCCGTCGTTTTTGCGGTTTACCCCGAAGCAGGCTTAGGCTTAACTTAAGAGGCAAATCTTATTTCCCAGGCTGTCCCCAGTGAGGGCGATGGTCCCGTTTCATCAGCGCTCTTCGTCTTGATGGTGGGAAAAGTCCGCGAACAAGTGATTTTGGAAGTGATAGTTGTTCAGTGCTAATCGATGGGGAAATCGAGCCTGCGCACCAGGTCAAGGAGGTCTTCAAAGGCGGTGAAGATCGCCGCTTTCGCATAGACAACGATCCCTTCTGAGTCAATGAACACGGTGAATGGGAAAGCGGTGATCTCGCGTTTGACGGTCTCCTCCCGCGGCTGATATGTGCGTGCGATCACCTTTCCCTCATCGTAGAGAACGGGGAAGGTAAGGGAGTACTCGCGGACGAGCGCAGCGGCTTTCTGGGGTGAGTTCCCTGAGCATATGGAGAGGAAGCCAACACGGTCTCCGTAAGTGGTGTGAAACTCCTCGAAAAAGGGAAACTCCTTCTTGCAGGCTCCACACCAGGTCGTCCAAAAATCGATGATGAGTGGTTGACCCATGTAGTCGCTGAGGGAACCTGTTCCTCCATCGAGTGCAAGGAGCGAGAAATCAGGCGCTGGTTCGGAAACGATGGGAAACTTGCTTGTCGCGATCAACCTCTGTTTCTCGGTTAGGCTCTCCAAGTAACCCCACTGGGCGTAGGCGAGGAAGAGGACCAGGGTTGCAATTGCGATGGCAAGGAGCATTTTCATCGACGCTTATCGGGATAAATAAGGACGCTATAAGGGAAACGGCCACTTGGATTATAAAGGAGTGTTTGTTGGAATGAGTGGGGGACTTGTGTCACTTGTTGTCCGTGGGGCTTTCGGATACTCTTCGTACAAGGAGGTATCGAGATGGCCCCTAGCAAAAAGCCTACTGCTGAGATCCTCTTTGTGCGGAATCCGGAATATCGGGTTTATCCGGCTACTGGAGCGTGGGGAGGGCTCTCTGCCAACAAAGAAGTCAACGTGGACTTCTATATTGAGGCGCGGCAGAACCCAGACAAACTCCTACTTGACTTCGAAGATGGGAAGCAAGTCGGCGAACGGCGTGAACCAGATCCGCAGCCTTTTCTGCGGGAAATGCTCTTTAGGGTGGTTATGCGACCCGACATCGCGCGCTCCGTTGGTGAATTTCTTGTGTCTTTGGCAGACAAGGCTGATAAGGGGGCAGAAGAATTATGAGCTGTCTTTGCGAAGCAACCGCTACCGAGCCAGCAGACAAGCAGCTTTTTCGAAGAGCCCCTGTATATCCCACAGATCTGAGCGCAGATGTTCTCTCCCGGCTCAAGTTTGCTGGAACCAGCGTAGTTTTTGTTGGGTGGATGGAGATGGAGGACGCTGTGAATTCCTCTAGGAAGCTGCACCGGGAGAAGGCGATTCTTGCGGAGGCGCTTATTGGTTGTAGTCGATACATGGCCTATATGGCTTTCCACACGTCTTACCTCGCGGGCGGTATAACAATGGAGGAGTTCCATGAAGCCTCAAAGGACTTTTGCATAAAGTCTGGAACACCAATAGAGCAACTCGCGGATAAGATCGTAGTTATAATCCGTGAGACAGGGCAGGCTTTTCCTCCCGAACAGCTAGAGGAGTTTTGTTCCGCAACAGGCGAAGAGGTGGCAGATGCTCTCAGAATGCTGGAAAAGGAGGGCCTGGTAATCCTTGGTCCATGATGTGCATTTCTTCTATCAGCCAGGTGAGTGTATTGAGGGGCTTCATACTGACGGAATAGCTCAAGCACTCTATAGCACACATGTCGGGAGGCCGCAATTAGTGTGTAAGAAACTGTTCTTCCGCTATGTCTTAGATCGAGATGCGAAGCTCTGGATTAGTAAGGAAATGTCAGACAGTGAATGCGTTCAGGAAGGTTCGCATCGGCGCGAGAACGATGGTGTTGCCGGGAAGAAGGTGCGTGTACTCGTGCTCGACCGGTTAGAAAGCGGCAGACCCACGAAAAAATCCGCTCGGCACAGAGGGCAACCAATCTGGACTCGCTCACAAACGATAGCCGCGGTTGCGATTAATTACGATACAGTTCCAAGAAGACTCGGCGGAGCGTCAACTGCTGCAATTCGCTAGCACAAGATCGAACAGTTTACCCTTTTCCTTGCGATGCGAATACCGGAAGGCAAACTCATCCAAGTAGTCCTGAAGATACTTTGCACTAACATGGTGATACATGCCAACTAACCCTCGCTTAAACAGAGACCAAGCATTTTCAATCGTATTCACGTGAACCTCATCAACAACGTATTCATCGTAAGCATGAGCAACAGACTGATGACGGCCAAACTCCGCCAAGAAGAACAACCTACTTGCAGCGTCACTGTAGATCTCTTCCACATCGCCGAGGTTCTTGGCAATGATCCGTTTGATGTCACGAGCTCTCAGGCCGTCAAGAATCATCATACGGAGGAACCCGCCTCGTTCCGCTACGCCAAGGACGTTCTTGCCCTCGAACTTGACATGTCCTTTGGGCGGCCCGTCACCGCTGGCGCGGACAACAGCATCGTCCACTTCGATGATCCCGCCAAGCCGGTCCTCAAAGACATCATGTTTCATGGCTTTCCGTATACGCTTTGCCAAATACCACGCAGTCTCATAGTGGACACCAAGCTCCCGCTCTAGCTGTTTCGCCGACACGCCCTTCGGTGAATGGCACATAAGCCAGATAGCGACAAACCACTTAGGGAGAGGAAGCTTGGAGCGGTGGAAGATCGTCTGGGCGGTAACGGAAAAATGGTACTTACAGCTACGGCATTCCCAAAGATGCTGATTCTTTAACCAGTAGGGGCGTTTTGTACCACAGCGCGGGCAAGTTATACCGTTAGGCCAGCGTAGGCGTTGAAGGTACTTCTCGCACTTGTGCTGAGTGGAAAACTGACGACGTGCTTGTTCCAGAGATTTGATCGCGCTCGATTCCATTGTTTATCACCTCGGGGTCTATTGTAGCACAATCAGCGCCCTAAGTCAAGCCGATAAACGCCTTTTCATCATGACCCTAAAGGATAAGCGCCCCAGGGGAAGTTTCAAGTTTTTTGTGATATCTGTCACATTCGGTAAAATGGCCGCATGAAAAAACTCTTGTTTTTGCTGATGATTGTTTTAGTGCTGCTTTTCCTCACGGGGTGTTGTATCGGTGGGGTCTGTTTCTAGCTGTTGATCTAACCTCACGGCAGGGACGAGCTTACCGCAAGCTTAGACACCGTCGTTGCAGGAGGCAGTCGAGCCCCCGGATGTGGCGCGCATCGGCGAGGATTGCTACTCCAAGCGGGTTTATCTTGACGTAATCATCCATGATCGTTTGCGGGTCAACGCCGAGAGCATCTTTGTGGTAATGCGACTGCTCGGGGAGTGGTTCCCCGAGTTCGCAAAAGAAGCTGGACGAGATCGACGAGAAAACCCATCAATTCATCTGCTTTACCTTGTCGATCAAGAACCGGTTCAAACTTTGTTTGCGTAAGCATTTCAAGGGTGCGTTGGAGGCAGGGGCTACGCCCAAAGAGCTCGCTTATATCATAGCGCTGGTGTTCGGAGAGAGTGCCGGAGGCGATGACTGCTGAACACACGATGCTTTGGGAGATTATGAAAAGGTCATGAAGGAGAGCATTCAATGCGGTCCTAAGTAAAGGCGGGAACGGAGAGATACTTATCAAAACATGGAAGTTGGGCGGTGTCTCATCATGAAGATCGAGGTCTTCGGAACAGGCTGCCTCCTGGGGTGTTCCAGCTGCAAGATCCCAATTGAAGGTGTCAGGCAGGCGCTTGCTGAATTAGGACTTGAGGGGCGGGTGGTCAAAGTCGACGATGCACTCTTGGCAGAAGGGGTGAACCCTTTGCGGGTTCATTATACCCACGTCTAAAGGGGGCGACAAGAGGAAGAGAGCGATGAGGACATCGATGGGTTGGGCGTTTGTGTCGCTGTGTTGATACGAGGTAGGTCTTTGTCTATCATATGCCAACTATCGCATATGAGGAGCATCCGTGAACCAATGGGTAGATCTTTTCCGTGTCCTGGCAAATGAAGACCGCTTGCGCATCTTATATCTGATTATTCACTGCCAGCAGCGGCTGTGCGTGTGTGAGATTGTAGATGCGCTAGGCCTTCCCCAGTACCAGGTATCAAAGCACCTGCGTCTACTGCGGCAGGCGGGTCTGATCCAGGGTGAGCGCCAGGGACGATGGAGCTACTACGGTGTCTCCCCTGGGGAGAGGGTCGAGGGGGTTGCCCGGTTCCTTGAGCAGGCGATCGCTCCCGATACGTTTGCGAAGGAACTTGCCAACCTAAAGCGGAGGCTTACCCTGCGCCGGGACGGGCGCTGTGTTTACATTCAGCAGACAAATTAACGAGGAGGAATAAGATGAAGAGAATTGTCATCCTTACACTGATCGTCATCGTGGGGCTGGGGTTTACCCTTGTGGCTGCACCGAAGATCGACGTCGATCACCCGGTCTACGATTTTGGAGAGGTGCTTGAGGGATTTCCCGTTACCCATACGTTCGTTCTCAGTAACCTAGGAGATGAGACACTTACGATCTCGCGGGTGTGGGCAAGTTGTGGGTGCACCACCACTGCCCTTGCCAAGACAAGCCTCTCCCCCGGCGAATCCGTTGACCTAGACGCCATTTTGAATACAGCGGGACTGAGTGGAGACATTCGCAATAAGGACATCTACATTGAGTCAAATGACCCAGTAAATCCTACGTTGACCCTTCGAATCATAGGGTCGGTTGAACAAGGGGAAAAGATGCAGAAGTACCATATTCCTGCAGAGGATCTTAACTATTGGTTCTATGTGTTGATCGACCTTCAAGATCAACAGGACTTTGCAGTCGGACACTTGATTGGGGCGATCAACGTTCCTTTATCGGAACTTGAGGACTGGATAAATCCGCTCCCACGTGAGACCCTCATCATCCTCTACGATCAGGACGGCTCGTTGAGCGACGAGGCTGCTCAAGACCTCAATGGTAGTGGTTTTCCCAATGCGAAGAGCCTTTTCGGTGGACTAAATGAATGGATGCGGCGGCTTGATGACAGGTTCCTCCTCTCTGCGACCACGGAGTGAGGAGGCAAGGCTGAGCAAGGGCTTTCAGACCTATCTAGCTTGAAAGGATAAACTGACCGTTGAAAGGGTTATCGAGCGTCCTCCTTCTGCTATCGCTTCTTTCGCTATGTTCGCTGGTTGCTTTGGGGCAGGAGGTGGAGCTCGTCTACTTCTACGAGGACGGCTGCTCTCACTGCGTCCGCACCGAGGCCTTCTTGGAGTCGATCAGCCCGAAGTACCCTGAACTGCATATCCTCCACTACGAGATCCACGACGCCGATGCACACGACTTGTTGGATCGTCTTCTCGCTGCCTACGGCGCGGAACTTGGCCCTGTCCCTATTCTGTTCATCGGAGATATCGCCCTGGTGGGGGATACGTTCTACGGGCTCGCCGAGACACCGACGACCGTGTCTGGACGAGTGGGGGAGATGAGGCTTGAGGAGGTAATCGCGCAGGCGATAGCGGAAAACGCTCTCTCTCCCCTGATGCGGGCGGAGACAACGGAAGGGAAAGGGCTGGCGGGGAAGCTTACCATCCCGGCGGTCGTCCTCGCCGCTGCCGCTGATTCGGTGAACCCGTGCACCTTCGCCGTGTTGGTCCTACTTTTGGGGACGCTCCTCGTTGCCGGGAGGAAAGGGAAGGTTCTCCCGGCGGGACTGGCCTTCATCGCGGCGATCTATATCTCATACTTTTTGATGGGGATCGGGATCTTCTCTGCGATCCAGGCGGCAGGGGTGCAGCGGCCGTTCATCCTCGCGGTATCGGGCCTTGCGATCCTGCTCGGATTGTGGCACATGAAGGACTACTTCGCTTACGGTAAGTGGTTTGCGATCGAGGTCCCGCAGCGGTGGCGACCGGCGGTGAAGCGGATTACCTCCTCGGTTGTCTCCGTCCCCGGCGCGTTCGCTGTGGGAGTCATCGACTCCTTGTTTCTCCTTCCCTGCTCTTCGGGACCGTACATCGCGATTCTCGCTCTCCTCTCCAAGACGACCACCCGGGCGCAAGGGACTGGACTCCTTCTCTTCTACAATCTGATCTTCATCCTTCCTCTTCTCATCATAACCCTGGCGGTCCATTTCGGATACACGACCACAGCACGGGCGGAGCGATGGCGCTCGGCTCGCCTGGGGAAACTCCACCTGGTATCGGGTATCGTTATGTTCCTCTTAGGGGCGGGGATGATCCTCGTCCTTCAGTTGGGATATCTCTAAAGCTAAGGAAGGAGGAAACGTGATCAAACGAAGCTTTACGGTGCTTGCTACAGCGGCCCTTCTTCCGGCTGTCATCGCGCTGATTGCTTTCCCACAGGTCCAAACTGAGTCGCAGGTCACACAACCGGCGATCGTTGTCTTCTACGAGGAGGGCTGCCCGGACTGTGTGCAGATGGAAGGGGCGCTCGAGGAGCTCGTCGTCGGCCACGACGAGCTTGTGATCGTCCGCTATGAGATCAACGAACCTGGAATGATGGATCTCCTATGGAAGCTCTCTTCCCACTATGGGGTACTGGCAACGAGCGTGCCAGTGATCTTTGTTGGGGAAGAGGCGATCGTGGGAGCGGGCCGGGCCGAGGAGTTTCATCTACGTACCGCCGTGGATGATTGTATCACCTACGGCTGTCCCTCCCCGCTTGCCTACGCGGAGGGGCCAGGCTTTCCCAGAAGGGATCTCCTCGTCTTGGGGGCGTTTGTCGTCCTGTTTGTTCTCCTTTTCTACCTGCAAGGTGGATAGCGCCATCACGATGTATATTGGAGGAGAAGTACTTGTTTAACATTTCAGTACATTCCTTATCATGAATTCCATGAATGGTGCAAATCTTGAGAGATTTAGCGATTGAATGATCGGCCGCCGGCTCCCAAGGGCCTCCCGCCGGGGCTGGAGCCCCTTGGGGACGGAGCCTGGTCCAGAGGGGAGATTGTTAAATTACTCAATCTCTCACTCGTTAAATCACTCAATTTCGTATGATTCATAAAGAGCCTCCGCTGGATACCCTTAAACTTGCTGGGGGGAGGAAAGCGGAGATTCGCTGAAGGCGAATTCTGCTGTTAGTATCTGCTAAATAAGCTCTGTCAAGCGTGCCAAGCACGCGGTGTACGACCTCAAGTACCACTTTGTTTGGGTTCCAAAGTACCGTAAATTGGTTTTGCAAGGTCCTGTGGCTGAGAGCTTGAAGGAGATTTTCCAGGGCATTGCAGAGCGCTACGAGTTGGAGATTGACGCGCTTGAGGTGATGTCTGACCACGTCCACTTGTTTCTGTTGGCTCCACCCAAATACAGTCCCAGCCAGGTGGTGCAGATTTTCAAGAGTGTTTCGTCCCGGGAGCTGTTTCGTTGTCATCCCGAGCTTAGGGAGGAGTTGTGGGGTGGGGTACTTTGTACGGTCGGTTGGGGATGAAGTGACAGCGGGCGTGATACGCCGCTACATCAAACTGCAACATAAGGATCAACTCCGCTTAGACCTTTGGTTTTTGCCTTTTAATGCCCCTTTAGCTTGCTGCGGGGTTCTTTACTCGTGTCATTCGTGATTTCCGCATAACCTTAGACGCTAATGATATACGAGTGGGGTGGGTGCATCAGGCCTTGTCTAACTCCTCACGCTTACTATACTAAAAGGCGAGGAGGTGGAGAGGCTGTGAATGAGGCGAAGAAGCATCGGTTCTCGGCGCTTTCTAACGAACAACTCATCGAACTACTCCGCCTGTCCCTTAAAGGGACCTCTGACTCCTTATACCTTTCTTGCCTGCGGGAGGAGATCGTCAGTCGGAACATCGGGCTAGTGAAGTCGATCGCTGTTGGATTTTTAAACTCGGGTGAGCCACTCGATGATCTTATCCAGGCCGGCTACATGGGTCTATTGAATGCGGTGGCAAACTTCGATCTAGCGCGAAATACCCGCTTCTCCACCTACGCCAGCCACCTGATTAAGGGGGAGATTCGCCACTACATCCGCGACAAACACTCGACAATCCGCATCCCCCAATGGGTGCAGGTGATGAATCGAAAGGTGAAGGAGGCAGAGGAGGCGTTCTTCAAGGAGGAGGGATACCCTCCCCCGATCGCCGAGCTTGCCAATTGCCTTGATATCAGCGAATCACAGCTTGTCGAGCTCCTCCGTGGACGCAAGGCGATGACCTACATCTCGATCGACCAGGAGCGGCGCAGTGTGGATCCCAACCCCTCTTCCCCCGACATTACTCACTTCTGTTCTCGTGGGGAGAACCTTTCGTTCGATTTTCGTATGCGGATCATCATCGCAATCGAGGAGCTTGCCGAGATCAAACAGCAAGTCATCGATGGACTCTTCTACCAAGGTAAGAGTCAAACTGAGGTTGGAAAGGCGTTGGGAGTCTCCCAACGCCAGGTCTCACGGATGAAGGAACAGATTCTAAGAGAGATGAAAGGGAAACTGGCTGGGCCTCACCGTGAGGAAAACTAGACCATAGGGGTATTAGGCATAATCGGGATGTGGGCGGAATGAGGGAGGAAACAGGGGTGCTCGACTTGTTAAACCTGATTGGGAAGGTTATTGAGGAACTTCGGTCAAGCATCGAGCTGTTCGAGGCCTCAAAGCACGAGGATGGGCTAACGCAACTTTCTTCCGTCGTTCTTAAGATCGATCACTACCTCGAGCGGAGCGATGACGACTTGCTGTTGAAGCTTGTTCCCATTGATCGGGCCAGTTTGGGGAAACGCCTTAAGGCCGTCAAGGGCGAGCTTGTCTCGGTAATTGAAAGTTTCAGTTCCACTGCACCCTGAGTCGATAGTGTCTGGCAGACAGGCTGTGATCACCGGCGGGACAAGGGGGATCGGGCGAGCGGTCGCTCTCCGCCTTGCCCAGGATGGGTTTACACTTATCCTTAACTACGCGCACGACGACGCGCAGGCGGGGGAAACCCTTACAACGGTTCAAAAGCTTTCCCCGCAGTCGATCGCTGTCAAGGCCGACGTCACCGATGAATCAGGGGTTAAGCGCCTTCTGCAACAGGCGAGTGTTTCTGGCCCTATCAGTTTATGGGTGAACAACGTCGGGGACTTCCTGGTTAAACCTTTCCTCGAAATTACCCTCAAGGAATGGGAGGAGGTTCTAGATAGCAATCTCACGAGTGCCTTTCTCTGCTGCAAGACGGTTGTTCCCCACATGCGTGCTCATAAAGGCGGGCAGATAATCAGCATCGGGATGATGCACACCGAGATTCTACGCGCTGTCCCCAATACCGTTCCCTATACGATTGCCAAGGCCGGGCTCCTCATCCTCACAAAATCGCTCGCTAAGTCGGAGGGACGGTACGGGATTCGGGTAAACGCAGTCAATCCTGGCTTTATCGAGACAGGGGCCTATCCTCTTAAACAAGTTGAAGATATAATCCCTCTAGGGAGGACAGGGCAACTAGCGGAGGTTGCCGCCGCGGTCTCCTTCCTCGCCTCCGAGGATGCGAGCTACATCACCGGGGCGATCCTGAATATCCACGGCGGAGCTTACCTCTAGAGCTACTCTACCTCAGCGGAATAGGTCCCATCCAAACGATTTATGGCGATCGTGGTTGTTTGATCCGGTTCTACGGCGACGCTCTCCAGGGTGAGCGGGGGGAGGGTGTCGATGACGACGCGGTAGAGCCCGGCGGAGAGGTACGCTTCGGGCTCACCCACCACTCCGGCAAATACCTCTTGCCCGCTCTCGTCGTAGACCCGGTAGTGGAGCGGAGCCGCAATTTGAAGTGCACGGCGCAGCCCTTCCGT
>JAGLXM010000093.1 GCA_023132915.1 Candidatus Bipolaricaulota bacterium | reverse complement strand
GGGTGGTCGTATATCAGGTAATCGAGAACCCGTCTTTGCCGGAAGAACAAGAATGTGTGTATCCAATTCCTTACGATCGACTGGGCCCCATCAATGATCCCAACACGGCCACGCTCCTGCCGGGGTCGACATGCAAGCGACCAGCTGAGGAAGTGCAGTTCAAACTGCAAGAGAGGGCAGGACGCCTCTACCTTGAGATTGCCGATTACACCCCCATCCGCAAGCGAGTGGTCTCGTTCTTCAGGTCGACCATTCCCGCCTTGTTATTCCCACCCACCCTCGCGCCAGTTCTAACTAGTACGGACTTCGACATTGATCTTCATATCGTGAGTAACAACGGGCAACACATTGGGATGAATTACAGTACAGGTGTCTATGAAAATGAGATTGAAGGGGCAACGACCAGCGGCGACATGCCCGGTGGAGGCCCCGAGTGGATCGAGTTGCCATCCGACGTCCTGTTTCGCGCATACCTGGATGCCTCTCCCGCCCTGGATTGGGCTGGTGAACTGGGCATACTAGGCGACATAGGGGGACTCAGTGGCAGGATCCGATTCATAGACTTCGATGACGAAGGCCATAGAACGGAGACTGATCCAATTGAGCTAGACGCCATTAGCCGCGAGACAGCGTCTCCGCCAACCACTGTCCCATCTTCGAGTAGTCCGGTTACACACGGCCCTAACCCCGTCACTGGCACCGGCACGTCTTTCTTCTACACCTTGCCAGACGGAACCTCAACCGCGAGGCTGATGATTTTCAACGTTGCCGGACGACCTGTCTTTGAAACACCGCTCGATGCTGACTCAACGCGTTTCCCAAGCGCTGGGACATGGAACCCAGTGAATCAAGACGGCATCCCACTCGCAAACGGCCCTTATGTCTATGTTCTCATCGCTAATGGCAAGGTGATCGGGCAAGGAAAGATGGTGATCCAAAGGTGAAGCAAGGGATAAGGGGGTAGAGGATAGCAGTGGAGTAAGGATTAAGGAGGTAAAGAATTAGGGGATTAAAGCTGGTTCTCTTGAGTAGTGTGCTGGTTCTGTTACTGGTCGCGACAGTAAGCGGCGAGCAGCACAGCAACGTCGCTTCTATCTTCGATCTTGGTATGGGGGCACGTCCTCTGGCGATGGGAGGAGCGTTTGTCGGCCTTGCCAATGATGGGAATGCCCTGTTCTACAACGCAGCAGGATTGGCATGGGCACAAGGTCTTTCCGTCCTCTCTTCCTATGAATCTCGGCCGGGCACAGCAAGTTACGGGAACCTCTCTGCCTCATTACCTCACTTTAGCTTTGGCGTTCACTATTTCGATTTTGGCGATGTTCCCGAAACCGATGAGTTCGGCAATATCCTTGGTACCTTCAGCTATCGCAACTACGCCCTCATAGCCGCGGCAGGAATAAAGGCAGCCGATCTTCCCTTCCTGGCACGAATACCACTGGCTGAGAACATCGGTTTCGGCCTGAAAGCAAAGCTTCTCAAGG
>JAGLXM010000092.1 GCA_023132915.1 Candidatus Bipolaricaulota bacterium | reverse complement strand
GTCCTTGGAGAGCCGGGCGACGAACCGCTCCTGGGGGCCGTTACCTTAGAGATCCTTGGGCTTGTGCTGAATCCCTTCACCCGCGAGCTACAGCCGATGCGGCTGCTCCTTGCCTGACTGCGGCAGGAGTTTTCGCTTAAGGGGCTTTGACGAGTTCACCTGGCAGGCGCAGGGTTACATTGGGAGGCCGGGCGACCGAGAGGTTCGGAGTATATGTGAGGCCAACCGTGGATAAATGGCCCAAGGTGGCAATCATCGCTCTCGACTGGAACGGCTTGCGGCTATGAAACAGCTACTACAAAACTATAAGAGCGGGGAGCTAGAGCTCGAAGAAGGCCCCACTCCTGCTTTGAAGCCCGGCGGGATCATCGTCAAAAATCACTATTCGTTGGCAAGCGTTGCGCTTTGGAGCTGGAAGAGCTAATGTAAGGAACGTCGATGGAGACGCAGCGGAAGATTTCCGATTTGCTGCCACGTAAGAGAGATGCTACTATAAGCATGGAAATAGGAGGTGACCAATGGCCATACGATATATCTTGAGCGAGTATATGGAACAGGCGATGGCACAGGCCCTCTACGATAAACTTGAAGATGGGACATTTGCCGGTCGGATTCCCTCCTGCGAAGGGGTTGTAGCATTCGGAATCACACTGCGCGAGTGTGAGGATGATTTACGTTGTACACTTGAAGACTGGATTCTACTAGGCCTGAAATTGAGACATGCTCTGCCAGTAATCGGAGATATTGATCTAAACAAGGAGCCAATCCGTGAGCCGGTGGACGCCATGTAAGCGACGCGACTTTGTTCGGCGTTTACACCAGCTCGGTTTTGATGGCCCTCTCTTTGGAACTAGACATCAGTTTATGATTTACAGGAAACATCGCATGGCAATCCCCTCTAATCTTGAATACTCTGTGCCTCAACTTCGAATGTTGATCCAGGAAGTAGAGGGGATCATAGGTCATAAAATCACAGTTAATGAATGGACCAGCTTAAAATTGAAATGAAGCAACTACTGCAAAACTATAAGACCGGTAAGCTAAAGCTTGAAGAGGTCCCTGCCCCAGCGCTAAAGCCCGGTGGAGTTCTGGTCAAGAACCACTATTCCCTGGTGAGTGCTGGGGCCAAGAAGGCTGTGATTGAGTTCGCCAAGCAGAATCTGATGCGTGAGTTGCTCTCCTGAGGTAGATGAGATCGCTTGACCGAGGTTACCAGACGACGGACAATTGGATGTAATTGGCAGGGACAGCCAAGAGCATTTAGGAGTTGATTCGCTCAGTGTTATCCCATGGAGGAGGGGGTGATAAATTACTCCCTGGAAGAATTGGAACGCGAGGTTCGGGAAGTCCGAGCACGGGCAGGAAAAGCCTCTTGAAGTATGCATCGGAGGTGAAACTTACATGAGCAAGAAGAGAGTTGTCCCTCGTTTCCAGGAGGTCATCGAGACGGTTGAGGCATTGCCACCGGATGACCAGGTATTGTTGATCGAAATCATCCGCCAACGCCTGATCCAGTACCGACGCGCCGAGTTAGCGGCAGAAATTGCAGAGGCGCGCAATGCCTACCAGCGGGGCGACGACCGTCGGGGTACGGTCGCTGATCTGATGGCAGAGATAGCAGAGTGAATCTTGTCTGGAGTCCGGCCTTCGTGCGCGCTCTTAAGCGGGTGGTTCGCTGCCAGTCGGAATTAGAGGCGCGAATTGAACGTAGCCTTAAGCAACTCGCTGAAGATCCCTT
>JAGLXM010000091.1 GCA_023132915.1 Candidatus Bipolaricaulota bacterium | reverse complement strand
CGTGGCCGTGCTTGACCCGTTATGGATGGCGATTCTGTTCGCAGTTGCAACGGCGGCAGTGTTGGGACCGCTCTCTGAGGTCTCCCGCCTTAAGCCCGATGCCATCATCGGAGCGACCTTCCCCGTGATGATGGCCCTTGGCCTCATCTTCATTAGTCTTGCCCCCAGCGCAGCGATCGGAAGTGGTGCGCTCTCCTTGCTCTGGGGAAGCGTTCTCGGCATCACTATGGGAGACGTCTTCAAGCTTGCCGTCCTTGCTTTTGTAGTGCTGATGGTCGTCAGCGGCTTTTACAAGGAGTTTCTAGCGATCCTTCTCGATCGAAAGCTGGCGGCAGCCTCGGGGATCAATACCCGCGTCTACTTCTACCTCGTTCTTTTTCTCACCGCGCTCACCGTCGCGCTCTCCCTGCAGATCACCGGGGGGCTTTTGATCTACACCCTGATGGTTCTCCCCGCCTCGGCTGCCTACCAACTTCTCTACGACATCAAGAAGGTCTTCTTGTTCGCGCCGCTGTTGGGGGCCCTTTCCGCTTTGGCCGGCTTTCTCCTTTCCCTTGGGGCTGATCTTCCCATAGGTTCATCAATCGCTGTTGCTGCAACGGGCGTCTTCCTTATAGCTCTCCTCGTTTCCCCCAAACGTCATCGTCAGAGTCCCAATAAGTAGAGAATTCCTCCTGCAGTGAGGCCAAAGGCCAGGTTGAAGGCTTTCACCCGGAGCGAGTCGCGCACCGAGACCGAGAGGAGCGGGAGCATCCCATGGCCATCCTGGACGAAGGAACTAACAAACAGAACGGAGAAGGGGATCAGGCCGTCGGCAAACATCATGACGAAGATCAGGTGTGGCCCGGACTCGGGGATCACCCCGAGCAGCCCAGCGAATAGGAAGATCCATAGCATGTGCGCCTGAAGGAACGTGCGAACGGCCTCCTGGTTTGGCAAGAAGGACATGATCAGGAGCACTCCGAATGTCCACAAAAAGACGCGCAGTGTATGGCGGCGCAGTATGTGGTCAATGATATGGTCCTTCAGGTAGTGCTCTGAGCTTGATAGGCCGAGGAAGGTTCCGAACAGGAGGAGGATTACGAGGGTCACCCGCATCCAGGACTCCTCAGGATGAATCCCCCCGAGGCCGACGGCCAGCAACAGTGTTCCCATAAGTAGGAGAAAGAGGATGTGCAGGGCACTCGGGCGGTGCAGGTTGCTACGTAGCGTCTCCCACCGCTTCTCGTCCAGCTCCTCCAGGTGGACCGCCTGTAGTTCGCATTCTTCGCAGGGCTTGATTTTAAGCCATTTTGAGATAAGGTCGGCGAGAGACCCGAGCAGGACGCCGGCGACGAACAGGCCGGCAAACAGGAGGAGGGCCTTTCCCGGGAACAGGGAGAGCATGATGTAAGCCTCATCCCCGGACGTGGCGATCATTCCCCCTACTATAGCACCGAACCCGATCAAACCGTGCACATACAAGGAGACGTTCATGAACGCTCCCAAGCACCCTGGCGTTGAGCCAAGGAACGAGGAAAGCAGGTATTCACGCCATTTGCGGCCACGCAACGCCTGTGTCATCCTGCCGCGCGATCGCACGTTTAACCAATCGACGAAGACCATCATCGAGAAGACGAAGATGGTGATCGTCGCCGCCTCGCGCAGGATTGCAAGGACGTTCATTCAGGCCTCGCATTAAGCATAGTACCGTAGTGTGACCGATTCTTTTCGAGTCGAGATTTCACAGCTTTAGGACTGTGTCCATGAACTGGGAGAACCCCTTCATCTCCTCGGGGACCTCTTTTTAGAGCTTTCCCAACGCCCGCTTGACATCGTGCATTGCTTCTCTCATTTTACCCATCTTTTTCTAACCGCTAAGAGTAATAATTTAGCCTATTATAACCGCAATTCCGCGGGCGATCAGGGCAACGACGAGGGCGATCGCGGTGGTCGAGGCGAGGACAAGAGAGGTCTTTCTCCGTCCGAGCTCACGTGTAAGAACGGCGATCGTTGCCACACAGGGAATGTAGAACAACACAAACAGCGTGAAGGTCATCATCTGTCCGGCGGAGAGGACTGCCGCGACCTGCGTTGTCCCCAGTGCTTGGAAGAGCATAATTAACGATAATTCCTTGCGGAATACCCCGAAGATCAATGTCACCCCAAGGCTTAAGGGCAGGCCGAGGGCCCAGGTGATAGGGAGGAACCCAAGATTCAGGTAGTGGTCCCAGTGGAGATACTCAAACAAGCTCAAGAGAAGGCTTCCTGCAATCAGCAGAGGGAAGGCAAGAACGATAAACTCGCGGATGCGTAGCCATACCTTGGCAGCGACAACGCGGACGGAAGGAGCCTTGTAGGAGGGAATCTCCAGGATCAAGCCCGGCGTCACCTGGGGGAAGAGTTTGGTCAAAACCTTGCCGGCGATCGCGATCACGAAGACGTTGATGATGTAGAGGAGGAACGCCAGGGTGGGGCCGAGAAAGTAGCCAATGAGGCCGAAGATGATCGTCGTTCGTGCAACACAAGGGACCATTACCGTTAGCATTGCGGTGATAAACCGGTCCCGCTCTGAGCCGAGGATGCGCGTTGCCATCACGGCAGGGACGCTGCAGCCGTAGCCGAGGATAAGCGGGATCACCGATTTTCCGTGCAGGCCGATCTTGTGCATAAACACGTCCATCAGGTAGCCAGCGCGAGGGAGGTAGCCTACATCCTCTAATATGGCGAGGCCGATCAGGAAGGGGACAAGATAGGGGAGAACGATCCCGATTGCGCCGCCGACTCCCTGGATCGCTCCTTTTAGGAGTGTGAATCCGAGGCTAGTCTCGTTCATCACCCCGGCGAGGGCATTGATCGAGCGGTCGAAGAGATCCATCATCGGGGCCTCGATCATTGATCCCACCCGAAAGACTACGATGAAGAAGGCGTACATGATGGCGGCGAAGAAGAGGTAGCCGAGCAGACGATGCATGAGGAGCGTATCGAGGTGGTCGCGCAGGCCGATCGTTGGGTGTCCGACCGTTGCTACTGCCTCGAATAGCCCCATCGCCAAGTTATGCCGTTCAGCGGAGAGGATCCCCTCGCTGCTATTCCCCCGTAGCTTTCCAAGCCTCTCTCCCAGACTTTCTGTCTGCCGGTAGAGTTTGAGCGATTCCCTTTTCACCTTCTCCAAGAAGTAGGGGTCCCCCTCGAGGAGTTTGATGGCCAAAAGCCGCGGGGAGAGGCCGAGCCGACGCACCATTCCTCCTTTGAGATTTTTCGCAAGCTCTTCAATTACCTCTTCCACATCGGCGCTGTAGGTGGGAGATGGAACAAGGGGAGTTGTCCGTCCCACCTCCATTGCCTGCCCCACCGCCTCTCTTACCCCTAACCCGCGCACGGCCACGGCGCTTACCACCGGGACCCCGAGCCTCTCAGCAAGCTCCTCCGCGTCGATCGTGATCCCCTTCCGTTTCGCCTCATCAGCCATGTTTAAACAGACCACCATTGGGATCTCCATCTCCAGAAGTTCCAAGGTCAGCTCAAGGCTGCGCGAGAGAAGGGAGGCGTCGATCACGTTCAGCACAGCATCCACCTGCTCCCCGAGGAGGAAGTTGCGGGCCTCTGTCTCTGCTGGATCAAGGGAGGTAAGAGAGTAGGTTCCAGGAAGGTCGACCACCTCCGCGTGCCTTCCCTCGATCAGGGCTTCGCTCTTCAGGTACTTCACCGTCGTCCCAGGGAAGTTGGAGGTATTCGCCCTGTAGCCGACTAGGTGATTGAAAATCGTGCTCTTGCCACTGTTGGGCTGACCGACGAGGCCGATGCGGATCATGCTTTGCTCTGTTTTCTCACCACGGCATGGCAGAGTGCCTTATCCCTCCACAGCTTGATCAGCTTTGCCCCTTTGAGTGTTTCAAGCATCTTTGGGGCTATCTCCAGGCGCTCTTTCTCCTGAGTGATGATCTCCAGGAGCTCTCCCGCCTCCAGTTGTTCAAGGTCGCGGGAGACCCGTCCGGGGTGCTCAATGAGTGGTACTCCTCGCAGATCAATTGTGCGGCTGACCGGCCCTGGGAGGCTCAATCTTTCTGTTACCTGCATACGGGAAGAGCCTTTCTCCTTTCGGTAGCGCTTCCTTCGACACTCCTTGCAGTAGCCGGTCAGCTCCACCTTGGCCCCGATGACCTCGAAGCCACGCTCTTCGCCGAGCTCTCGAATCGTTGTAACAGGTGGCATTTCAACTACCTTGCCGCAGCCAAGGCAGATGAGGTGGTAATGCTCATCCAAGCGGACCTCGTAGTGGTAGTGATCCTCACCCAGGCCGCTCGCCTCCACCAGCCCTAGCTCTTCGAGGAGGCGCACCGTCCGGTAGACCGTTGACAGGCTGATCTTCTCATCCTCCTCCTTGGCAAGGCGGTAGATCTCGCTTGCGTCGAGGTGAGCGTTATCGCTGATGATACGAAGGAGGAGCTTCCGTTGGGGGGTGATCCTCTTCTCCGCTGCTCGCAGGAACTTCATTGCCTCTGGAATATTCATCGCCACACCTTATTACAGATGATTCATGATTGCAAAAGGGGATCTGGCGTCCTTCTTCCTTCTTGTCAAGGGGTGGCCCTCAAGTATTCCTCATTACCCCGCAGTGGCAATTTTGCAGATCGGATTCTCCCGCCTCATTTTCCCCTCGATTTTGCCCAATACCCCAGCACCATAAATCAGGATGTTCATTGCTGCCTCCTCAAAACAGGTATGGGACGAGACGATGCCGCAATGAGCAACGTAAGGGGAGCTCCTATCCTGGCCGAGATGGGCCAAGGCAACCTGGGTTGGGAGAGTAGGGGCAAAATAAGCGGAGGCAGCAGGTAGAAAGTGGTCACAAAGATCCGCTGCACGCCCTTGGGTGTCCGCAAGATCTTCTCTTTCACAGCGGGCAGGCGATATATGACTACCGTGAGGATAACGCCGACGAAGTGGAAACCAACCCAAAATATCGGTTTGCTCCAGAAGTGAGGCATTTTCATCCTCCGTATACCCTTTGGTCAACAAGCCCCCTACGAGCCATCAAAAACCCAACAGCCGCCCGCCCTGATACACCACGAACGTGATCAGGCAAGTCATAACCAAGGGCACGACCAATCCCATCAGCGTCCACTTGAGGCTGCGGGTCTCCTTCCAGATGGCCCAGACAGTTACTAGGCATGGCAGGTAGAGCATGAAAAACACCAGAAATGTGTACGAGATCAACGGCGTCCACACCTGAGGCAGATAGTTCAGCACCTGCTCCGACTCCACCAAGGTGGTTTGTAGGCCGTAGGTCATGGCCAGGGCGGGCATGACGATCTCCTTGGCCGGCAGGGTGAAGAGCAGGGCGGTCAGCATCTCGCCGCTCAGCCCCCATAGCCGGCCCAGCGGGGCCAGCCCACGCACCAGCCAGCCGATGGCCGTCTGCTCAAAGGGGACGCCACGGGGGATATTGCCCAGGATCCAGATGAGTAGCGTGGCCGGCGCCGCGAATTCGACAGCCCGCCACATGGTGAGGGCCACCCGGTCCACCAGCGCCCGCCGTATCACCTGCCCGAACTGGGGTTTACGGTAAGGAGGCATCTCCAGCACGAAACTACCCGGCTCCCCTCTAAAGACGGTTTTGTTCAGCAGGAGGGTGGCCAGAAAGGCGATCCCCAGGCTGAGGAAGACCAGGGAGAGCATCACTAGCAGCGCCCCCTCGCCGAAGAGGACGATGGCTAAAGCCACACCCGCGCCGTAACTCCCGCTGCAGATGATCAGCGGGCTGGTCAAGATGGACGCTAGGCGGACTTTTTTGTTTTCGATGATCCGCGATGCCATCACGCCGGTCACGTTGCAGCCAAAACTCATACCCCAGGTGATGACCTGCTTTCCTTGGGAGCCCACTGTCTGCATAGGCCGGTCCAGGTTGAACGCCACCCGGGGAAGCAAGCCCAGGTCCTCCAGTAGAGCGAAGGCAATGAAAAGGATGATCATGGGAGGTAACATGGCTGCGATGACCGTCCCCGTGCCCATCATGAAACCATCCACCAAAGCGCCGATCACCCACCAGGGAGCTTGAACACTCACTAGCCATGTCCGGGCGGCGCGGACCAGCCAGGAGAAGCCGGCCTCCAGCCATCCGCCTCCGATCTCGCCCCCCTTGACGGTAATCCAAAAGACGATAGTGAGCATCGCCAGCATGATCGGCCACGACCAGACCTTGTGGGTGACGATGCGGTCGATCCATTCGGTCGAGCTCTCTTCCTCCGGGCGCAGGCGGTGAACCACCCGACGCATCACGCTGTCGGCGAACTCGTAGCGGTGGCGGACGATCTCCACCTTGGCGTCGGGCCGGATCTCCTCACGCAGACGCACGGCTCGCTTTAGGAGAGCCTGCAATGCCTCAGGTGAGGCGGACGGAGCAGCCAGCCCCAGAGCTGCCAAGTCCCCTTGTTTGAAGGCTTCAACGATCTCCGGATCGTCTTCCAGGAGCTTAAGGGCCAGCCAGCGGCTCCGCTCCTCGATACCTAGGCGGTTCAGATCGGCCTCCAGGCTCTCGACGTATCCCTCGACGGTCAGACCATAATCCACCGACGCCGGATGGGTCTGTCGGCACCCTTCGGCCACTTCCACCAATGCCTCCACCAACTCCGGGAGGCCCTCCCCTTCTGTGGCGACGGTGGGCACCACCGGCACCCCCAGAGCCTCCTCCAGGGCCTTGACGTCTATCTCCCATCCCCCTCGTCTGACCTCGTCCATCAGGTTGAGGGCCACCACCATTCGGTCGGTCAACTCCAGGATCTGCAACGTCAGATTGAGATTGCGCTCCAGGCTGGTGGCGTCCACGATGTTGATCACCACATCTGGTGCGCCAGAGACGATGTAGTCCCGGGCGATCACCTCCTCGGGCGACTGGGCGGCCAGGCTGTAGGTGCCGGGCAGGTCCACTAAGCGGATCTCCCAACCCTGGTGATGGAAGACCCCCTCAGCTCGCTCAACCGTCTTGCCTGGCCAGTTGCCGACGTGCTGTCGGGAGCCAGTGAGGGCGTTGAAGATGACGCTCTTGCCCACATTGGGATTACCTGCTACGGCTACCGTGATCTTTTTGTTGCTCTCACGAGAAGGCTTTGCGCTATCCATTTCCCACTTCCTCCACCAGGATGGTATTGGCATCGCTCCGGCGCATGGCGATGGCCGTGCCCTTGACGCGGTACTCGACTGGGCTGCCCAGGGACGCTGTCCGGATCACGGTCACCTCGGCGCCGGGCACCAGGCCCATGTCCAGCATGCGCCGTTGCTGTTTGCCGCCGCCCTTGACCTCGGCCACCACCGCCCGGACGCCCACCGGGAGTTCACCCAGGGGCACGGGCAGAACGGGCACCGGCATTGCGTAGATGCGCTCAGCGGCCGCCGCTGCCAGGGAAAGGGAACTACCAGCAACCCTCACTCTCAGACGCCCTGGCTGGTGTTCAACCACCCCCACCTCGACACCGGGCTTCAGGCCCATGGCGACCAACTGGGCGAAGAGAGCCGGCGGCTCATCCTCCACATGTAGGATGCGGAGCCGGTCGCCCGGCATGCAAGCAGTCAGGGGACTACCGGCCGGGGGAGGCACCCGACGGCCAGCATCGGGGATGATATCGCCGTGGGGATCCCAGGCGGGATGGCCCAGTTCGGCGTCCAATTTCGCCGTCTCTTCTGGAGTCGTCTCGTGCTCCCGGCGATCGGCCTCGGTGTGGACTGCCTCCAGAGGCATCCTCTCTCGCTCCACAAGGTAGCGTTCCCACAGGCGATGAACTCGGATCAGTTCCTGGGCCCGCTCCTGACCTCGCCTTGTCAAACGGATGCCTGCGCTCACTTCCCCCTCAGCCCAGCCGGAGGCCACCAGCACTCCCATCAGACCCTTGGCCATCGCGGCCGAGATGCCCATCGCCCGGGCCAGGGCCCCGGCCTCCACGACAGACCTACCTCGCTGGAGTTTGTAGACCTCCTTGAGGGCGTCTTCCATCTCGACGAGTCGGGATGGCTGTGAGAGCGTTGCGGCTTGAGGTCGCCGCAGGAGTACAAGGATTAGCAGGGCGAACAGCACAACACACAAGGCTGGCCACAGCCAGTTAGAAATACTAGAAGCTTCCATTTATGCCCTCCTCATCTTCGTTCAGCGCCTTCTCTGGCCCATAACCGGCTACTTCTCCCCGTGACCGGCGAGCTCGGCGATCTCCGATTCGCTTAAAGGGTCATCCGACTCGTAGGAGACGACGACGAATTCATCGGAGACGAAACGATCTATGAATTCATCGTAACCTTTTAGTGTATCATTGCCCTTTGCAAACCAGGTATTCTCGTCTGCCTCTATGTCAAGGTTGGACACGTGCAGCAGGAGCGGAACCGTCAAGCCAAGGATAGCGATTACCACGAGCACGCGGTACTTAAGGATCAATTCACCAAATTTTCTCATCTGCTATACATCCACCCCAGATTTTGTACTTCTCCAGAAGGCACCTTAAGGACCACTAAGTTGGAATCTATAAGGAAACCAGGAATCCTGGAAATCTTCGAGTTTACCAAAATAGCCTGATGTTTAAGATCTGCTTGGTTCCTGGATTCCTGGCTTCCTAATAGCATTTGAATCGGCATGGTTCCACGCAAGTTTTCGGTCTGATGCAATTTTTGGGTCCGCTTTTTCCTATTCTGATTGCAGCTTCGGTTTGATAAAGCCCAGCGCCACCGTAACGACTGCCACTAAACAGTAGAGAGCGATCATGGCCTGCAACCCGGAAAGGATACAAGATGAAGACGGGAACTCTACGGAGCGCCTAATGAAAAATTTATCCATGTTCTCGAAAGAGCCAAAGATGCATCCGTTGGGAAAGCACCAAGGCACGCTGCCCACCATGTAACAATCGCCGGTTCATTCCCTGATCAAACTAGCTCTCGCAGCGCGCTTATTTTGCCAGCTCATACGCCTTGCCCATCGGAGTGGTAGTTGCGGATTGGGCACAGCTAAGACGACTCCCGCAATGAGTGCAGGCCTCGGTGGCGAGGCCAATTTCACGCAACTTCCCTTTGCGCACCAGAAACTCAAGCATCCCATCCAGGGCGCTTTGCTCCACACCCAGACGGTGGCTCAACTCGTTCAAGTCTAGTGGCCCTACGGCCTTCTCGAACGCTTCCCGGATCCTTGAAAGCATTGCTCCACCTTCTTTGTGTGGCGTTTATTGCTTTCCTCTCCCTGTCATAGAGTAGATAGTGGTTCCGAGCACAACAGCTGTAAGCCCAAGGGCAAACACTATTGACCAGATGGGAGCCGGCTCTTTCTCCTCTTCCTCAAGCTCGAAGAGTGCATCTGGCTCCCATGTCAGGAAGTTGTCTCTGACCTCCTCCCACTGGACCGCGAACTCCACCTTTTCCGACTCCGTTGCTTCATCGGTTTTCACCTTCGTTCGCAGCTTGAAAAAGCCCTCGGGGAAAACTCCCTCCTGAACCCTAGTTTCAAGGGACTCTTTGGTGTTGAGATTGGTGAATTCGTACCACATGACATCAAGGTCAAAATTCTTCCTGGTCACTCCCTCAGGCAGATCGACCTCTGCTTCCTCGCGGGAGAATGCTCGCGTGATGTACTCAAAGGTAGCCTTGCTGCCCTTGCTGGGATGGCCATATCTGACGGCAAAACCCGCCAGGTTAGGCACCTCCTCTGGCCAGAGCTGCGAGAATGCCAGCTGCAATACTCTGAAGGTGAGTATCTCGCAGACGGATAGGCTGCCGTCGGGAACGTGTTCGTCATCCACCGTGAGTTCGATCAATGTGTTTCCCTTGCTGTAACCTCTCAGGTCATCTTCCTCTATCTGGAACTTGTATAGTTTTTCATTCTCATCGAAGATCCATATGGGCAACAGCTCAATCTTATCGACTAAGTCGGAAACACCAGATGGCACGTGAGCATAGGCCGGTATGGTTAGAGAAGCCAGTAGGGCAACGATCAAGGCAAGGACAAAGCCCTGAGTGCCTAAGGCTGTCTGCGCATCGTTTTTGGTCATATCACTGCCTCCAGATTCTATGAGCGGGCAAGGGGTGAACCCCTGCCCGGTTCAAATTCACCCCTCAGAAAAGCCTGCCAATCTGATAGATAAGCGTGGCCAAGATCCAGCCCAAGACCAGGGTGTAACCGATGACGAAGCCGGTCCATTTCCAGGAATTGGTCTCCCTTCGGATGACGGCGATTACGGCCATACACGGAACGTAGACCAGCGACATGACCATGAAAGAAAAGGCAATAAGCGGTGTCCAGCCCAGCTCAAAACCGATGACGTTCCCCAGGCCGCCAAGTTCTTCGGCACCGGCAAAGAGAGTACCAAAGGTGCCTACTACAACCTCCTTAGCCAGGACACCGAATATAAGGGTCACCGCTGCCTGCCACTGACCAAAACCTGCGGGGCTGAATATCGGGGCGATGGCTCTTCCTATAGGCTCTAGGGCACCGGTGTAGTCCAGGAGCCAGATGAGCATCACTATGCTGAAGATGATCGTTCCTGCCCTGGCCAAGAACACCCTTCCTCTCTCCCACATGTGCACCGCAACCCCGGTGATAGTGGGAAGGCGGTAGGGGGGTAGCTCCATAACGAAGTGGCCACTCTCGCCGGTGATCAGCCTCTTGCGGAACAACCAGGCCAGTAAGATGGCTAGCACGATCCCTATGCCATACATGGAGAAGACCACCAGCCCCTGGTGAGCTGTGAAGAAGGCGGCGGCAAAGAGCGCATAGATCGGCAGCCGGGCGCCGCAAGACATCATCGGGTTAACCAGGATAGTGACCAATCTATCTTTGGGGTTCTCGATGGTCCTGGTAGCCATGATGGCCGGAACATTGCAACCGAAGCCCAGCATCATAGGGACAAAGGACCTGCCGTGAAGTCCGATCTTGTGCATCAGCCGGTCCATCACGAAGGCGGCTCGGGCCAGGTAGCCACTATCCTCTAGTATCGACAGGGCGATGTAGAGCAGGAATATAACCGGCACAAAGACCAGTACTGATCCCAGTCCACCTATGATGCCGTCAGCGAGCAGCGAGCCGCCCCAGCCCCCGATACCCGAAGCCTGTTCGGCCAGCCAACCGAAACCCTCATCGATCCAGTCCATGAAGGGTACAGATACTACGAAGGTAAACTGGAATACCCCGTAGAGTATGGCCAGGAACAGGGGAATTCCCAGCCACCTGTTAAGCACCACTTTATCGATCCTGTCAGAAAACGTTAACCTTTCAATAGCGGGCTTCTTGAGGACATCCTTCATCAACCCACTGATGAAGCCGTACCTGGCATCGGCAATTACCGTCTCGGCCTCGTCTCCGTAAATGCTTCTCAGGTGAGAGAGGCTCTTGTCCCTGGAGCGGAAGATCTCTTCGCTATCCAACCTTCACCTCCCTAAGTCTCTTGACTATCTCTTCATCCTCCTCTAGCAGCTTTGTCGCTAGCCACCTTGGGGAGTACTTCAAGGGAAGCCCACTCTGGGCGAGGAGACTCTCCAGTTTGGTGAGCTCCCCCTCGACCTCCCGGCCATAATGCAGTCGCAATCCCTCCACCTGAGTTTTGTTTTCGGTTACGTCGACTATGGTCTGGAGCAATTCCATAGTACCTTCATTACGGCTAGCCACCATGGGGACCACGGGGACCCCTATCAATCGAGAGAGTTCCTTGTCATTGATTTGGTACCTTCTGGATCTGGCCATGTCCATCATGTTGAGTGCCACTATTACTTTTGCCTCCATCTCCAGAAGTTGTACGGTAAGATAGAGATTGCGCTCCAGATTTGAGGCGTCGACGATGTCCACTACCACATCCGGGTTCTCGTCTACTACGAAGTTCCTGGCGATTACCTCATCCAGAGAATAGGCGGTCAGGCTGTAGACGCCGGGAAGGTCAACAACTTTCATGTTGTAACCCTGGTGGCTACAACTCCCTTCCTTTTTCTCGACAGTGACCCCGGGCCAATTGCCCACGTGCTGTCTGGCACCAGTTAGATTGTTGAACAAGGTGGTCTTGCCCGAGTTGGGATTCCCTGCCAAGGCAATGGTTAGCTCATTGGCCAATTTCCTACCTCCTTTCAGCTTCCAGTATTTTTGGCTCCGTTGACCGCCCAGATTTCTCAAGGATACGGGGTAATCTCTCTCTTTTCGCTGGTTCTAATTAACCATGATTCTGTGAGCTATACCGTGACCCAACGCAAGCCTTGATCCTTTGAGATCCAGGACCACAGGACCGGGCCTCTGGCTATTGATAACCCTTACTTGAACTCCCGGAGTGAGGCCCATGCTAGCGAGCCTCCTCCGGAGTCCCCGGCCAGCATTGATAGCGATTACCTGAACTAGCTCACCCGATGAGACCATGCTTAGCGGCATTATCGGCTTCCTACGCGACCTCTACCTGGATATTTGCTGCTTCTTCTTTGCGCAGGGTCAGGTGGTACCCTTTAACCTTCACCTCAATGGGATCCCCCAATGGTGCTACGCGTTCCACTTCGACTTCGGTTCCAGCGACCAGACCCATGTCCAACAGACGCCTGTGAACACTACCCCTCCCTCCGACCTTCACTACTTTGCCCTTCTCGTTTGGTTTTAGCTCCTTCAAAGGTTTAGTAGCCACCCTTAGCCTCCTCTGATTTTATTAGAGAGAATCCCTTTCAACTTCAGTCAAGTATTTCAAAAAGCTTAAATTTCTTATCTCATTTTTCATTAGCAAAGATTTTTTCTAAATAGTTACTTGCTTAAGGCTTTCTGACCAGCGCATGACAGAGGTTGCCCTCCCTCCAGACCTTGAGGAGTTCGCCTGCCTTTAATCGTTTTACTTCGGTTGATATTTCGGCGACCTTGCCGCAGCCGAGGCAGATGCGGTGGTAGTGTTCCTTGAGGAGCTTAACCGTTCGATAGACCGTGGACAGACTGATCCTTGGATCCTCCTCCTTAGCGAGGTCGTAGATCTCGCTCGCATGCAGGTGAGCGTTATCGCTGATTATGCGAAGCAGGAGCCTCCGTTTTGGGGTGATCTTCTTTCCCACTGCTTGCAGGAACCTCATTGTTTCTGGAATATTCATCGTCTCATCCTTAATGCAAATGATTTGCAATTGAAAAAGGAGTCTACCACACTCGGACTTTTTTGTCAAGGGATGACCATCGATAGGGAGTTTAAGTGACGATTAAACAGGTTTGACGATAACGCGGCGTGCCACGCCACGACCCAGGGCAATCCGGCTTCCATGCACCTCGATGAGGAGCGGGCCATGGAATGCTCCGGCTCCCGCCACTGAGATGATGTCGCCAGGATGAATCCCCATCTGCTCCAAGTGACGGCATAGACCCCGACCGCCGTGTACCTTAACAACACGCGCTTTGTCCCCAGAGTTCAACTGGTCTAGGGTCATCGGAAGCTTCTCAGAACCACTCCTGAACCATCCATTGGGCCACCTTATTGAAAATAGTTCTTAATTGTAACGTAAAAAGTACTCTCACTCTGCCTTCTTGTCAAGGGGAAATGCGTTAGGGATCGCAGAGATTCGCAAAGAACCTTGCACGCCGGCACTGTATATCGCAGCAACCCGCGTTTGGTCCCAGATGCCCAGCCGGTCCAGGGCCATTGCTTCTTTCCTTTGGTGGATTAAAGAATCTCTTCCCCGTTAAAGAGACAAAAGGAATATGCGCTCGCCTTAGCATCCCATATGTCATCTCGCACCATGACAGGTTGCCTTTTCAAGAGGCGGTTTTTCATTTACAGTCGCGTCGAGACAGTGCCAAGGAGTGATTGCCGATTGACTCAACGGTTGAGAACGTCCTCTATCCTTGCGGTACTACTGTTTTTGCTTGTATTCCTATCGCTTGGTGCAGGGAGCCCGGTCCTCACCTGCCGGTTCACCGTGATGGTCGATCCGGGACACGGAGGGAAGGACCCTGGAGCGATCGGGATTGACGGAGTCTATGAAAAAAAGATCAACCTGGCGATCGCTCAGATGGTATATCTCAAGTCGCTCGACCACCCAGAACTGCGGGTAATCTTAGCTCGGAGGGGTGACGAGTACATCTACCCCACCGATCGTATCAAAGAAGCGAATCGAATCGGTGCTGACCTGTATGTGAGTATTCACGCCAACGCATATTCTAACGCAAGCGTTTCCGGAGCGGAGACCCTGGTGCATGAAACTGAGGGACAGGGTAGCCAGAGCTATCGCTTGGCCGAGACTCTGCAACAGCGCCTTATTTCCCAAACAGGGGCTAAAGACCGGGGGATAAAGTGGGCGCCGCTCTTCATCCGACGGGCCAAGATGCCAGCCGCTCTGGTTGAGGTGGGATTTATCACCCATCGTCTTGAGGCCAGGCTCCTGCAGAGCCTCTCCTACCAGAGCAAGATCGCCGACGCGATCCTCGATGCCATCCTGGAGTTCCTCTATAAACCTTTAGTATGAGGAAAAGGCTCCTAACACTTTACCAGCTTCTCCTTGACGCCTACGGAAGGCAGCACTGGTGGCCTGGGGCAAACCCATTCGAAGTGATAGTCGGGGCGATCCTCACCCAACGGGTGGCTTGGGCAAACGTAGAAAAGGCCATCTCTTCCCTTAAGGAAGCCGGACTGATGGACCCACAGCGGCTGAGTGAGGCGCCGCTTAAAAAGATTGCGTCGCTAATTCACCCCTGTATCTATTACAATGAAAAGGCGAAGAAGTTAAAGGCCTTCTTGACGTTCCTCGAAGAACGCTACCGCGGTGATCTTTCTCTCCTCCTATGCTTGCCTGTTTCTTCTTTGCGCAAGGAACTCCTCTTTATACGAGGGATTGGTCAGGAGACGGCCGACTCCATCATCCTCTACGCCGCGGGTAAGCCGAGCTTTGTCGTCGACGCATACACTCGGAGGATCCTCAATCGCCTCGGCCTGATCGAGGAGAGGGCGAAGTATACTGATATTCAGGCGCTGTTCATGGGAAATCTACCGAAGGATGCTTCTTTATACAACGAGTACCACGCCCTCCTCGTTTGCCATGGGAAGAAGTGCTGCCACAATACTCGACCGCTGTGCGATGGGTGTCCTCTTCGCGCGATGTGCTCGTTTCCTCAACAAGGAACGATCACCGCCTCTGTAAAAGAGATGTGAGCAAGGGTCGCCTCAACCGGCCAGGGATGAGAGCGGATCGTGCTTCAGACGCGGATCTTCTTCCACGTTCCTTGGCGAAATTTCCAACTCATAATAAGAGCGAGGGCCGACCAGTAGACTATCTCTCCCAACCAAGCTCCTACGATCCCCAGCTTCAGGTGCAGGCCTAATAGGTAGGCGGTAGGAAGATATAGGAGAGCGCAGACTCCAAGCTCGCCGAGCATGACAAAGCGCGTGTTTCCCGCTCCCTGCAGGGCACTTTCAATGACAAGAGCGACACCGCCGAAGGCCTGTATCACCCCCAGAATGATGAGGGGAGCACGCCCCAACGCAATTACAGCGGAATCGGATGTGTAGATGGAGAAGATCGCTCTGGGGAAGACAACAAATAGGAGTCCCACTGCGCCCATCAGGTAAGCACCAAGTTTTGCCGCTTCCCAGGTATACCGCTCCGCTTCCTTAGACTGACTGGCTCCGAGATTCTGCCCGACCAGGGTCGCAGCGGCGACTCCGAGCCCAATTGTCGGCATGATGGATAGGCCATAGATTGAGCGGATCACGTTACTCGCGGCAAGCTCCAAGGTGCCGATACGGGAGACGATGGAGAAGAACGCGAAGAAGCTTCCGTTACCGATAAAGCGCTGAGCGATCACCGGAAGGGATAGGCGAAAGATAGGGGCAAACCAGGGAATAGCAAGCGACAGGCGGCGGTAGGGGGAGAAGCTCTTGCGATAGCGACCCAATAGACTGATGATTACAAAGTAGGTCGTCCCGATTCCGGTGGCGATTGTAGAGGCGATCGCCGCGCCCGCGATTCCCATTTGTGGTAGGCTGGCGTGGCCGAAGATCAGCAGGTAGTCTAGGAGAATATTGATGACAGTAACGATGATTGCTGAAGTCATTACTTGCTTAGTGCTTCCCACTCCGCTGAAGAATCCGCGGTAGACCATATTGAGGAGCAAAAACGCCGCTCCAAGGAAGCGGTACCGCAAGTAAAGCTCCCCAAAGTGCGCAACCTGCGGTTCACCGGATAGTAACGGAGCAAAGGCTGCGGCGACCCAGGGTCCTGCCGCAACCAATGGGATCCCACCGATTAAGGCCAATAGTAGCCCCGCATTGAGGATGTGGCCGCACTGCGCGTAGTTCTCCTCGCCGTAGCGGCGCGAGGTGAGGGTTTGGACGCCGACCCCGATTCCGGCCAACGAGAAGACGATAGCAAAGTATCCAACACCGGAGATTCCAGCGGCGGCAAGCGGGACCGCGCCAAGGCGCCCGAGCATCGCCGTGTCGACCACGCTCAGCAGGGTGATGGAGAGCATCCCTAATGCCACTGGGTAGGCGAGACGGACCACCGCGCGTGAGCGCGTCGGGTGAAGCTTCATCCTCTTCCAGAGGGTGTACGAATGATCAACCCATCCCTTCGTCACACTACCCCTCCTCGATCCCTTCGACCACCGTTTTTAGGTTCACCTTATCCAGTTGCGTCAACACCACTCCGGCGATCGTTGCTAACGTTCCCAGCACCTTGAAGAAAGTGAGGCTTCCTCCCATAAGGAGGACCTCGGCAAACAGGGTGATGATGGGGATGAAATTCGCCGAGACCGCGACCTTTGTAGCGGAGAGATGGACAAGGGCATAGTGCATAGTGAGGAAGGCACCAGCCGAGCAGAGGACGCCCAGGAACAGAATCTCCGATACGATCGTAGGGGTGACCTGTGTGAGCCAGCGCAGGCTGTCGGTTGCCGCAAGCGGGCCGAACAGGAAAAGAGAGAAGAAGAACTGATAGAACGTGAGTTGAAGTGGAGTGACGCGTTTCAGTACATCCACGATGAGGACGGTCCGTGTGGCAGCGCAGAGCACGGCACCGAGGATGAGAAGGTCGCCTGTAAGGCTCGCTCCGCTCTCATGGCGTCCCGAGCCGATGATGAGGAAGATACCTATGTAGGCAACGACAATCCCTAATCCCTTGTTCCACGTTGCCCGCTCTTGCCGACGAAAAAAAGCTATCAAGAAAACGACAGTGGGAATGGTAGCGATGATCACCGACACGTGGCTCGGCTGCGTATAGGAAACGCCGAACGTCTCAAACAGGAAGTAGCCAACAGGGCTTAAGAGTGACAATGCGGCCAGGGTTACAAGTTCCCTGCCGGGGAGGCGCAGCTTCCCCTGGATTCCACCGAGAATCCCAAGTAGGATTGTCGCTACGATGAAGCGGAGAAAGAGGAGGGTGAAGATGGGGACTGTCTTTACCACGTCCTTGATTGCCAGGAAGGAAAGGCCCCAGATAAGCATCGCCGAGAAGAGGGCGAGATAAACGATAGCGGTCTTCCTGTAAGATTGCATGGATGTACCTTCCTGTTTATCGCGGTGTGCTGGGTGCATTGTGCTCATCATTGCTTACTTTCGCAACTGGTTTGTAATCTATTGCTTAATAGTGGCAACACGTGGTTTGAGGGCGTGAGGAGAGCAAAGTGAGTAAGCGACCTATATTCCTCTTGGTGGCACTGGTGGGCATTCTCGTCTGTTCGCTCGGTTTAATCCGGGTGGGTTATGGTGAGAAGCCTGTCCTTAGCCCGCGAAGCTGGCTTTGCATCCTTCAAGATGCCGAGGCTGAAACTGTCATGCGGTCCGGGTTTGACCTTGTGGTTATGGACTACTCCAGGGACGGCTCTGATGAGGCACGCTATACGCAAAAGGAGATCGGTGAGATCGTGGCTTGTGGGGTTATCCCCATCTGCTATCTGAGCATCGGCGAAGCCGAGGACTACCGCTTCTACTGGGAGTCCTCTTGGAAGGAGAATCCTCCGTCCTGGCTTGGACGGGCCAACCCTGGCTGGGAGGGGAACTACAAGGCCCGTTACTGGGAAGAGGGTTGGCAGAGGATCGTCTTTTCTTACTTAGACCGGGTTCTTGAGCAGGGCTTTGCTGGAGTCTACCTTGATGTCATCGACGCGTTCGAGTACTGGGCCGATCCTCAAAACGGTGAGTCCATTCGCCCCAGTGAAGAACTCGCTGCACAGTGGATGATCGCCTTTGTGAAAGAGATAGCTCGCTATTGCAGGGAGGAGAAGGTGCGATCTTATTTTAACATCATTCCTCAAAACGGCGAGCGGATCCTCGACTTCGATACTGATCGTTCGTATCTGGCCGCGATCTCTGGGATCGGGGTTGAGGACCTCTGGTACGACGAGACCGAGCCTCAACCACAGGAGGAAACAGACTGTCGCCTCTCCTATCTTTTCAAGATCGCGGCTGAAGGTAAGCTCGTCCTTTCTATCGACTATGTGGATGACGGAACAGGCTACCGGGGCGGTAACTTGGATCGCATCCGTGACTACCGGGCGCGGGCTGAGGCAGCGGGCTTTATCCCCTATGCGGCACGTACTGACCGCGCGCTTGACCGCATCATTAGGCTCCCCGGTCTGCAACCGTAACAGGGCGCGGTTTACTTTAAGATCTTGTCACGGTAAAGTCTTCCTGCCAACATAATCTAGGAGGTTGTCTTGTCTGGCTCCACAGTGTTTAGTCAGAATCGAATCTGTCAGATGCTTCATATTCGCTATCCTATTCTTTTGGGAGGGATGGCACACGTGTCGCGCGCGCCGCTAGTAGCTGCTGTCTCCAACGCTGGAGGCTTGGGGGTCATTGGGTCTGGTGGGATGCCGCCCGATATTCTGGTTGAACAGATCGCGCAGGTGCGGAAGAGGACCGACCGATCGTTTGGGGTGAACCTGATGTTGATGGACCCAAACATCGAAGAGCAGGTCGAGGTCGTGCTGCGCGAGGATGTCCCGATGGTCTCGACCGGGGCGGGAAATCCCGCGAAGTACATCGGCAGGCTCAAAGAAGCCGGGATCAGAGTCTTTCCAGTTGTTCCGGCGACCGCGCTCGCCCGCAGAATGGAGCGGGCCGGAGCCGACGGTATCATCGCTGAGGGGACCGAATCCGGTGGACACGTCGGCGAGGTGACGACGATTGTCCTCGTGCCGCAGGTAGTTGATGCGGTGTCCGTGCCGGTTGTCGCCGCCGGTGGGATCGCCGACGGCCGCGGTCTTGCGGCTGTCCTTGCCCTTGGTGCAGAGGGAGCGCAGATGGGGACAAGGTTTCTTGCCTCGGCCGAAGCACCGGTCCATTCGGATTACAAACAGGCAGTCTTGAAGGCAAGCGATCGTTCGACGATCGTCACCGGGCGCAGCCTCGGCGCGCCGGTGCGCACGATCGTCAACCGGATGACCAAACAGTTCGCCCGTTATGAACAGGAACATCGCTCGTTTGAGGAATTCGAAAGCTTGGCCGTGGGTGGGCTTCGTCGTGCTGTCTACGATGGGGACACAGAGAATGGTTCCTTGATGGCCGGGCAGATCGCTGGTCTGATCGATGAAATCAAACCGGTGGAGGCGATCATCGAGGAGATGGTGAGAACAGCTGCGGAACTGCTGCAGGAGGGGAAGCTTTAATTGGATGGCAGTTGCTAACGACAAGACACTGCGTGACCTGGAGTACGATCGGCTAAAACACCTACTCAAGGGGTTTGTCTCTTCTTCCCTTGGAGAAGAGGCGATCGATGCTCTTACTCCGCTTGCCGATCAGGCAGCGATTGAGCGGGGGATGGCCGAGGTTAAAGAAGCGATCAGCTTTCTGGAGCAGCGAGGGCACTTCTCGCTTGGTGGCGTGCACGACCTTGCTCCTCTCCTTGACCATGCCAAGGAACGGACCCTCCTCGATGGTGAGGAGTTTCTCCTCGTTCTTCAAACGATCGAGAGCACCCACCAAATTCGGGTCATGCTCACCTCAAAAGAGGATTTACCCCTCCTTCGACGGTTCGCCGAGCGCCTCTCTGAAGCGAGTGAACTTGCAAAAAGGATCACTCGAACGATCGATGAAGCTGGTGAGATCCGTGACGACGCCTCGCCCACCCTTAAGCAATTGATGGGCAAGCGGCGAACCCTTGAGGAGCGGATCGAGAAAAAGCTACACGCGTTGATCGAGCGTAATCCTGAACTGATCAGCGAAGCCGTGGTGACCCGCCGCACCGGACGCCTAGTGATTCCGATTAAGAGCGGAGCAACAGGGGCGATGGAGTTCGTGGTACACGACCGCTCGGCAACCGGTCAGACCCTGTACGCCGAGCCGACCTCGCTTGTGGCGGAGAACAACGCAGTCGTTGGGATAGAAAGCGAGATTCGTAAGGAGAGGCTGCACATCCTGCGCGAGCTGACAGATGCGTTTAAACAAGCGGAGCCTGCATTCCTGCGTGACCGGATGATCTTGGCTCACCTTGATTCCCTTTTTGCTCGTGCCACCTACGCGGCTGCCCACCACTGTTCGTTTCCTCACCTCTCAGGTGTTATTGTGCTAAGGGATGCTCGTCATCCCCTGCTTCCGGAGAAGAGGGTTGTGCCGATCTCACTCTCCCTCGGCGGTCACACCCGGATGACCGTAATCACCGGCCCCAACACCGGTGGGAAGACGGTGACCTTAAAGACGATTGGGCTGTTGACGCTGATGACCCAGTCGGTCATTCCCATCCCCGCCTCCCCGGACTCCGAGCTTGCGATCGCTGCAAAAGTGCGAAGTGACATTGGCGATGAGCAGTCGATCGAGCAGAACCTCTCTACATTCTCTTCCCACATGGGAAACATAGTCTCTATCCTTAAAGAGGCGGATGCCGACTCGTTGATACTGCTCGATGAACTCGGTGCCGGGACCGACCCGCAGGAAGGTGCGGCACTCGGGCTGGCGATCCTTGAGGACCTGTTATCAAGCGAGGCGCTGGTCGCTGCCTCTACCCATCTCACCCCGCTCAAGTACTTCGCCATTCGCCATCCTACGGTAAAGACCGCCTCTGTGGAGTTTGATGTAGAGACCCTCTCGCCGACGTTTAGGGTGGTTGAAGGAATACCGGGCCGGAGCAACGCCTTTGTTATCGCCCGCGGGCTCGGTCTCTCTGCCCCCTTGGTCAAGCGCGCCCGCTCGTTCCTCTCGGAAGGGGAGATCAACGCTGAGGATATCATCGAGGAATTACAGCGCGAACGCCAGACGATGATTAACTATCGAAGAAAGGCGCAACAGGAGCTCTCCGAGGCCAAAAAGCTGGAAGAGTCCTACCAGGAGCGACTCGCCGCTTTTGAGAGCGCAAAAGAGGAAGAACTTTCCTCAAGGCTAAAGGAATTGGAAGCCTTCCTCCGTCGTGGCCAAGAGAGGGTGGAGCACCTTCTTGCCGAGATGAATGCCAGTCCCACCGTGGAAGGGGCAAAGGGTGCCTACCGTGAACTCGCCGGGCTGCGCAAGGAGCTTTCCAAGCAGGAAGAGTTGTTCTCACGCCGTGGGGAAGAGGGGATCTCCGCAGCGGAGCTTAAGGTCGGACGCCTTGTCCACGTACGCAGCTTGGATGCCGACGGGCGAATCGTACAGCTCGCCCAGGGGGGGAGAGTAACGATCGATCTTGAGGGAATCCGGGTGCTCACCGAGCGCTTCGATCTAGCACCGACTAGACAGGAGCACAGGGTCAAGTCCCACTCTCCGCTGCCCTTGCAGCCGTTCGTTGGGAGGGTTAGTTTACAGTTAAACGTACGCGGGATGACGGTCACTGAGGCACTGCGTGAGGTTGAATCCTACCTCGACCGGCTTCTTTTAGCCGATGTCAGGCAGGCGAGCATACTGCATGGGAAGGGGACCGGTGCACTGCGGGATGCTGTGCGCAGCTACCTTTCTTCTTGTTCATTCGTCGGATCCTGCGGCCCGGCGCCGCCGCGGGAGGGTGGGGAAGGGGTGACCCTCTTCGAACTCATCGCTGAGGAAGATTGAAAGGATTAAGCCTTTTCGTTAACATGAATCGCTAAGTCTACCAAATAGGGAGAGTTTCAAGCGTGAGGATTACCAAGGTAGAGATCCGGCCGATGCGCAACGAGGGAAACCTAAAGGCGTTTTGTTCGGTCGTCTTCGACGATGTGTTCATTGTCCATAGTGTGAAGGTCATTCAGGGGAAAGAAAGCCTGTTTGTCGCCATGCCCAGCCGGGAGATCAAAAACGGCGAGTTCCGCGACACAGCCCACCCAATTGACAACGACTTCCGCTTAAAGATGGAACAGATCATCCTTGATAAGTACAAGGAGGTTGTGGAGGAGGAGCAGGCGGTACTATCTGCGGATATTCCTACTGAGGATCTGACATTTTAGGGCGTAGCCAAGCGGTAAGGCAACGGCCTTTGGAGCCGTGATCGGAGGTTCGAATCCTCCCGCCCTAACACTTAAGTATGAAGGAAAGACCAATCGAGGAACTGGCGAGGAAGCTTCGCTTGAAAATCGCGCCGGAGACGCTGGAGCGGGCCTTCCTCCACAGTTCGTATGTGAACGAGCGTGGCGACCCGCGTGGCTCGAACGAGCGGCTGGAGTTCCTGGGCGATGCGGTAATCGGCCTTGCCGTGACGAACTACCTATGCAAACAGTATCCGGATGCCGATGAGGGCCGTCTTACCAAGGCGAAGTCGATCGCTGTCAGCCGGCCGATGCTGACCGAGAAGGCAGAAGCGCTAGGCTTCTCTGCTTACCTTCGTTTGGGGAAGGGAGAGGAAGCAAACAATGGCCGCAAGCGAGCCTCCAATTTGGGGAATGCCTTTGAGGCCCTGGTGGCGGTTATCTTTCTCGAGCGCGGATTTTCATACGCAGCGAAGTTCGTCGTGCGTTACCTTAAAGAGGATATCGAGCGGTTCCTCGCTGAACAGTCAGCGACAGGGGACTATAAAAGCCTATTACAGGAGGCGGCGCAGCGACTGTTCGACTGTCGGCCGGCATACGTCGTTACCGAAGCAAGTGGAAAGGAGCACCGCAAGAAGTTCACGGTGAAGGTCGCTGTGGCCGGGCACCGTGGAGTCGGCCGCGGTCGCAGCAAGAAGGAGGCTGAGCAGGCAGCGGCAAAACAGTTATACTTGATGTTGGAGGAGTTCTAAGAAACGCGCCCGTAGCTCAGTCGGATAGAGCAGCGGTTTCCTAAACCGCAGGTCGGAGGTTCGAGTCCTCTCGGGCGTAGGAGGTTTCATCTCGTTTGAGCCTCTGCAATCCGGAACGTGTTCTGGCCCACCTTGACCTTTAATCATGCTGTTCTTGTGCAGCGCAGCACCAGCAACGTGAGCGTTTAGAAGCGTGTCTTTTTTCCTTTCCTCTCGCCGCTACGTTTTCTTCTTCGGAAGATCAACTGCCTTTCATAATCCTGTTCCTGCATGTGATAGCTCCACTCCCAAGGCACCTTTTCACTTGAACCGTGACACTAGCGCACGCTTCCGGTGTATAATGGATAATTAGCAATGGAGGTGAGAGATGTGAAAAAGCGGTTTGTGTGGTCAGGCGTTGTTCTGGTGGGGCTCCTAGTTATCGTAGCTGTGATGGGCGCAGCATCGACCTCGTCAAGCGTTTGGTATGGGCGGTACAGGGTGGGAGAGACGATCCTGTTCAAAGTCGAGGACGAGCCCAGGGGCTGGTGGGGGTGTTGCTGTCAGTGTACCTGTAGCGAGACGCAGATCCTCGGTTGGCATATCGCTAGCTCTTCGGGGCAGACGATCTACACAGTGGTCCATGACGCACCGGTCCCGGCATCCATCTGGCAGGGAAGCTGGTCACAGATCAATTCCTCTGCAGCGGCGGCTCAAGCGTCTGCGCAAGCAGCCGCAAGCGCCACAGCAACGGCGCAGGCATCTTCTGCAGCAGGGACATCGACCTCGTCGGCTTACGCTTCCGGGGCGTCAGTTCCCCCGGGCTACTACACACTCTACGTGGACACCTCGGTGGGGACCCTCTCGCGGTGTTTTTACTTGTATGACCCGTGCTGTGGTTGCTGTTGGGGCTGGAGCTCTTGTGGCTGGAGCCGCTGCGGATGCGGATCACAGTCAACGATCACCAGCTGTTGCTGTCGGACAAGCCTGGTATGGGTTGAGGAAGAACAACCCTGTTGCCACCTCTTTTTCCGGTGGCCGTGTTGTTCTAGCTGCCCGTAGAGGATTTGACGATTGATCTTGCAGGAAGGTGCGTGAGAAAAAGAGTAAAGCGACGTTAACCGCGGATATAGAATATCAAGGAGGTACTTGTGAATAGGATTAGGGTATTTTTGGTCTTGTTGGGGGTTATGCTGCTCGCACTGACAAGCGGGATGGCCAAGGAGGAGGTCACACCGGTCCTTCCCGATGTCGTTGCTATGGCACAGGCGGCCGCCCAGGCAGCAGCGCTAGCACAGGCCCAGGCTGAGGCGATCGCCACCGAAGCCCAGGAGCTGTTGGACTCGCTCGACGTGGGGAAACTCCTGAGCCAAGCCAGCGCAGCAAGCGCTGACGCGCAGGCCTCTGCCCTGGCGATCGCAGATGCCGAGGCACGCGCACTAGCGATGGCCGACGCGTTTGCGATAGCGTGTGCCCAGGCTCAAGTCCAGGCCAAGGCAAGCGTCCAAGCGTGCGTAGGCGCGGCAGCTCGTGCCGACGCAGCGGCAGCGGCTTTCGCCCTCGCCTGCGCAGGCGCTGAAGCCCATGCTGGAGCATCTGCGACTGCGTGCGCCGTAGCGAAAGCGAAAGCCGCGGCGGCGATTGAAGAGATCGCGACAGCGATCGCCTCCGCGCAGGCCGAGGCCGAGGCGAGCGTTCGCGCGTGTGCGGCTGCGGCTGCTGAGGTTGATGCCTATGCATTTGCGGTTGCTGAGGCGCTGGCCGAAGCAGTAGCGGTTGCACACGCCCAGGTGACCGCAGCAAGTTTCGCGGTGGCGACGGCCGAGGCTGAGGCCGAGGCGGTCGCCGAGGTGTCGGCCTCGGCCCAGTCGTATGCCCTGGCAGTGTCCGCAGCTCTAGCACGGGCAGAGGCCCACGCGCGAAGTGCGTCCACCGCATCCGACCAGGCTCGAGCAACGATCGAACTCACTACGCAGAGGATAAAACAGTCCGTACCATGTGTCACAGTTGTTGCCGAGGTGGGTGGAGTCATCGAGGCAATCGCCGATGTCGTGGCAATGGCCAGCGCTTCCGCGGACGCATCTGCCCAGGCGGCAGCCATCGCAGCAGCCTCAGCCAGTGCATCGGCAGAGGCCGCGGCGGCGGCTTATGCTCGAGCAAAGGCCGAAGCGGAAGCTGCTGCATTTGCGTTCGCCTACGCTCAAGCCTCAGCGCTAGCGGTTGCTCAGGCGCACGCTCTTGCCATAGCGGAAGCCGAAGCGGCAGCGAGTGCGATCGCCGTAGCGTATGCCGAAGCGCAAGCGCAAGCCAATGCAGTGGCGACCGCTCTTGCGCAAGCCAGGGCAGCTGCCCAGGCCGCAGCAACGGCGATTGCTGGATCGTACAGTACCGCATCCGCGGAAGCCGACGCGGTCGCTACAGCGTGTGCCCAAGCGACGGCAGCAGCCAGGGCAATGGCCCAAGCAATCGCCACAGCAAGGGCCCAAGCCGAAGCTACCGCTTCAGCAGCGGCCGATGCTTGTGCGGTAGCAACAGCCAGTGCACAAGCCATGGCAAGCGCAATTGCGCAGGCCGAGGCGCAGGCATCGGCCAGTGCGGCAGCGGTGGCATCAGCGTATGCGGAGGCGCGA
>JAGLXM010000090.1 GCA_023132915.1 Candidatus Bipolaricaulota bacterium | reverse complement strand
GGGAAAGGGAGAGTATACGACCGATTTCGCGACCGCGTGCTCTTCCCGATATTCGATCTCTCCGGCCGGCCGATCGCCTTTGGCGGGCGCGCCTTTCAAGAAGAACCGAAGTATCTAAACTCGCCGAAGACAGTGCTCTTCGACAAGGGAAGACACCTCTACGGTCTCTCCTGGGCACGCGAAGCACTGACTGCGAAACACTCGGCAATCCTCGTTGAGGGATACACCGATGTCCTCTCGCTTCATCTGGCCGGAATTACTCACGCGGTGGGAAGCATGGGAACGGCGCTTACTCAGGGGCAAGCCAACCTTCTCAGCCGGTTCGTGAACAATGTAGTAATCGCCTACGACCGTGACGCTGCAGGGGGAACGGCCTCCTTGCGCGGGATGAGGATACTACGCAACAGTGGCCTAGACGTACGGGTCGCCCGCCTCCCAGAGGGGGATGATCCCGACAGCCTTCTCCGTCGCGACGGGCCGGAGAGGACGCTTGAGATTTTGGAAGCGGCGATCCCATTTCACCTGTCCTACATCGAGTCATTGAAGGAACGCTACAACCTCTCCACCCTCGCAGGAAAGGAGAGGGCACTGGCGGAGGCAAGACCCTTCTATCAGGGGATCTCAAGCCTCCCGCTTAAGGAGGAGATTGTCGGCCTCTTAGCCGAACTTCTCGATCTCCCCCTCGAGGGGGTGCGGGAGGACTTAGGCAAACGGCAGCAGCATTGGCGGCCAACCGAGGAGCCTCGGGAGATGGAACATAGTTGGGGTAAGGAGGAGGTAATCCTCTCCCTTCTGCTACGCGGTGAAGCAGATTTCAGAGAAGTGGCGACTCTTGCCTCTCCGGAAGACTTCTCTCAACACTACCGGCCAATTGTGGAGGCACTGGCGACGGCGAACGACCCGTTTAACCTTTCCCTGTTAATGCAGCACCTCGATGAAGAATCGGCGCGGCGGGCAAGCTATCTCGCGCTGGCTCCGGTCAGGTTTAACGACACAGGAAAGGCTTTACAGGACGCCCTCATCAAACTTGTCAAGCTACCGGCGATCGATAAGGAGTTGGTGCGCCTGCGTGAGGAGACAAAGCGATGTGATAAAGAAGGGAACCTGGGCCAAGTCGATGAGTTGCAGCGAACATACAGTGCGTTGGTGGCAAAAAGGACCGCTCTGGTAGCGCAGAAACACCCAAGGAGGGGGAGGGATGACAAAGGGTAAGAAGAAGACCAAACCGAAAGCCAAACCAACAGCACGCTCCGAGAAGGTGCGCCCTGACGAAGATCCCGCAGCGAAATCCAACCACGTCCCCGCAGTAGACTCGCCCAAGGCGGTTCCCTCCGAGATGGAGGAGATCGTCGATGCCAACCTACTCATTGAGGCAGAAACGCTGGCCGGAGCAGAAGAGACCCCCACCAAGGAGGAACCCCCCGATAAGGTGGAGACTGCGGTAAAAAAGGGAACAGGCCGCCAGGAGAGGAACCTCTCCACCCGGCGAGAGGACCCGGTCAAGACGTACCTGCGTGAGATCGGGAAGGTCCCCCTCCTTACCAAGGAGGAGGAAGTCGAGTTGGCAATAGCAATGGAGGCCGGATCACATGCTGCCGAGCGGCTCGGCCATGCCCACCTCTCCGAGGAGCACGGGATCAGCCTCCTCTCCAAGACGCAGAGACAAGAATCGGAGGTGCTGGTAGGGGAAGGGAAAGCAGCGCGCGAGCGACTTACTGTCTCCAACCTGCGCTTGGTCGTCTCCATCGCCAAGCGGTACATGAATCGCGGTCTCTCCTTCCTCGACCTGATCCAAGAGGGGAACATGGGGCTGATGAAGGCAGTGGAGAAGTTCGACTACACACGTGGGTATAAGTTTTCCACTTACGCGACCTGGTGGATTCGTCAGGCAATCACCCGCGCGATTGCCGATCAATCACGCACGATCCGCGTCCCTGTGCACATGATCGAGACAGTGCGCGAGCTAAACCGGATTAAGCGCGAGTTTATCCAAGCGCACGGTGCCGCCCCAACCCTGGAGGACCTCTCCCAAGCGACTGGAATGTCGATCGACAAGATTAAAAAGGTGGAGAACGTCTCCCAGTACACTGCCTCGCTGGAGCGTCCGATCGGTGATGAAGACGAAGACACCCTCGGAGATTTCATCGAGGATCCCTCCTCCCCTTCACCGACCAAGGAGACGTTCCGCATGTTCCTAAAGGAGCAGTTGAATCGCGCCTTAGACCAACTTGACGAGCGGGAACGCGAAATTCTGAAACTCCGCTACGGCCTTGACGATGACCACCCACGCACCCTGAAGGATGTGTCTCTCAAGTTTAACATCACCCGTGAGCGGGTCAGGCAGATCGAGATAAAGGCGATCGAGAAGTTGAAGCATCCCTCCCGCCGTGCTGAACTGAAGCGTTTCCGCGAGCTTCTACTGGGAGAGGACTAGCCTCAGTGGGCACACCCCGCTCATCCGAGGTCTCCTTAAAGGGACCGGTCGTGATCATCCTCGGCCCGACCGCGGTCGGAAAGAGCGCGGTGGCGATCGAGGTGGCACTTCGGTTAAACGGGGAGGTAATCTCCGCCGACTCGCGCGCCTTCTTTCGCGGCCTTGACATCGCTACCGATAAGCCACTCCCGACTCCCCGACGCGGGGTCCCCCACCACTTGATTGACATCGTCGACATCGACGGAAGCTATGATGCCATGGGCTTTCGCAAAGACACTGACCGTTTGATCCAGGAGATCAAGAGGCGTGGGTGTGTTCCGATCGTCGTTGGAGGAGGAACCCTCTACCTGGGGGCGATCCTTGATGGAATCTTTACCGGGCCATCGGCCGATGATGAAATCCGCCAGGCACTCCTGAGCCGCCCACTCGATGAGCTCTATGAAAAGCTCACAGAGGTCGACCCAACTGCAGCTTTAAATATCCATCAGAACGACCGTCTGCGAATTGTACGGGCACTAGAGGTTTACCAGATCACCAGCCAGCCGATCAGCGTACTGCAACAGGAGACAAGCCCCCTTCCTTATCTATTTGTGATCTTTGGGCTTAAACGCCAAAGGGCGGATCACCGTGTGGCAATCGCCGCACGGGTCAATAGAATGCTTGAAAGAGGCCTAATCGCTGAAGTCAAACGTTTGCGCCACGAAGGGCTTTGCGAGGATAACCAAGCCTATCGGACGATCGGGGTACGCGAGACGTTCGCCTTCCTCAAAGGGGAGATTTCAGAAGAGGAACTAAAAGAGATGATTGTGCACAACACGTGGACGCTGGTCCGCCGGCAGATGGCGTGGTTCCGCAGAGAGAAGGAAGCTACCTGGATCGATGTCACCGCCCGTCCCGTGGAAGCGGTGGCGGAGGAGATCGTTGCACAAGTGAGTC
>JAGLXM010000009.1 GCA_023132915.1 Candidatus Bipolaricaulota bacterium | reverse complement strand
AATCCTCCTCTCCCAATAACCATATTTTCAGCGCCGAACAACCGCTCGTCACATTACCCCGCACTCTCGTGAACCCGATCGCTTTCCCGAACCCGCTTATCGCCACTGCCGCTCCCTGAACTTTTTTGTAGAACACGTTCCCAAAATGGGGGATGATCGCGGTGACGCCCGTGAGAACCTGATCCCCTTCGATAACCGTAGCGTGACTAACCTGCACCCCATCGATATCGGTTATGCAGTTGCTCGCGCCTGGACTGCCCCAGCCAATCTTCACCCCATGTTCTGAAAAGAGCCTCGGCATGGAGATCTCCTTATAGGAAACGCGCCTTGCACCGCTGGACGTCTTACGTGAGTCGTCGTTAACTCGTTCCCTTGACCCGTTCCACCACCCAGCGGGCCAACACAGATAGCGGATCGAAGAAAGGACCGGGCAGGTCTCCTTCCTTAAATACCAAGGAAAGCTCCGTGCAGCCGAGGATCAGCCCCTGGGCTCCTTGGTCCAAGAGGCTCTGCACAACTGGCAGGATTTGCCCTTCAACCATGTAATCTTTGCCTTTAATCCGGTGAATGACTCCCATGATTTCGTCCTGCTCCCGCAGCGTGGGCACAAGAACGGCGATCCCCTCTTTTGCCAAAGCCTTTTGATATAGAGCGGTCTTGATGGTTCCTGTCGTTGCTAACAGCGCGACTTTCTGTAAGGGGTGTGTGTGCGCTGCTACTTCGGCCGCGGTTTTCCCCACCATGTCGATGATCGGAATAGAGACAGCCTTCCGCAGTTCAGAAAGCCAATGGTGCGCGGTGTTACAGGGTATGATGAGGAAGTCTGCTCCGACTCGCTCCAGGTTCCTCGCGCCTTCAGTCATCATCGGAAGCGGAGATTCGCCCTTCCCGACGATGGCTGCCGTACGATCGGGAATCTTCGGGTTGCTATCGATGATCACGCGGAGGTGATCTTGATCACGTTTAGCAGGTGTGAGAGCGAGGATGCGTTTGTACAAGGCCACGGTTGCTTCTGGGCCCATGCCGCCTAAGATGCCGATCACCCGCTCTTGTCCTGTCATTCAAAGGTTCCTTTTACCACTGCCTCACCCTCATCCACCATCAATTGCCCCTTGGCGAACACTTGCTTAATCCGTAAATCTTTGTCTAGAATTAAGATATCCGCATCCGCTCCTTCCCGAATTCGGCCTTTTTGATCCGCTATGCCCAATCTTTCAGCCGGATTGCTGGTAATGAGTCTGAGAACATCGGAGAAGGGAAGCATATCCGACTCTACTAAAGCCTTGAAGGCTTTACGAAGAGAAGCGACCTCCCCTGTTGCCAGGGCTATGAGCTGCCCCTTCGCATCGAACTTGGGCATGCTCCCGTTGCCGTCGGAGCTCATTGTGATTTTGGTGAGGTCTATGCCGCTTTCGCGGAACTCCTTGCTGATCGATAGGAGATCCGTTTCCCACCTCGAGGAGTCACTGGGAGCAGTGATGTCGATGCCACCACCCCTCTTGGCGAATTCAATTCCCTGTTTCAACAGGGACGGGTTTCTAGAGATATGGGTTGGCAGAAACTGGCCGATGGGGATCTCTGTCTTCTCTATCACTTCAAACAGCGGGCCGAGCCCACGCGAGCCATCACCCAAGTGGACATGCACGAGCCCGGCCTTCTGCCCTAACATCCCGCCAAATCGAGCTTCAGAGGCAAGCCGTGCCAGTTCATGGACGGTCAGTTGGGAGGCGCGGTGATCAGAGATCGCAATCTTAACCCCAACCACCTCCTCGATCAGTGCGATGTCGCGCTTTACGCTGCCCGTGATGGTAGCTGAGGGGAGGTGATAGGACCCAGTGTACATATAGGCGCTTAACCCTTCTGCACGCAGGGCTTTCACCTTGGTGAGGAGCGCTTCGGGGCTGCGGGCGATGTTGTCGGTCCCAAGGACCCCAACAACAGTAGTGATCCCAGCTTCGGTGATCTTGGAAAGTGATATTTCTGGAACCCTGGAAGCCGGCCCGGCTTCACCACCGCCGCCGAGCAGGTGGACGTGAAGATCGATGAACCCCGGGACGACGATCCTGCCAGAGGCATCGAAGACACTCACTTCAAGGGATTTGGAAACATCGATGGCCTCACCTATTCTTGCGATGCGGTCTCCAGCGATAAGTACATCTTTCACGCCTCGCTCTTTGGGATCATACAGATACCCACTGCGAATGAGCTTAAACTGAAAAGTAGGTTTCATCATTAGCCAAGTCCTCACCTCTTCTTAAGCTTGGGGTTGATTTCCTCTCGCAACCAATCGGCCAACAAATTGATGCCAAGCACTATCGAAATCAAAGCTGCTCCAGGAAAGATGGTGAGCCACCACTTTCCGGCATAGATGTAGTTCTTCCCTAACGAGATCATCATGCCTAAGGAGGGTTTGTTAATTGGAACGCCTACGCCGAGAAAGCTCAAAGTCGCCTCTAACATGACGACGGCTCCGAAATCAACAGCAGCCACAACGAGGATTGGAGGTATAGCATTGGGAAGAATATGCCTAATCATGATTCTGAGGTTGCTTCCTCCACAGGCTCTTGCTGCTTGGACGTAATCATCCTCTTTCACTCCAAGAACACTTCCACGCATCGTTCTTGCATAGCGGACCCAGTCAGCGATTACGATTGCCAAGATTACCAAGGGAATACCTCCTCCTTTGAATATCCCAAGTAACAGCATCGCCATCAGAGTGGTTGAGAAGGAAAAGAAGGTGTCCGCTATTCGCATCGTCACAGCGTCCAGTATTCCGGAGTAGAAAGCGGCCAAGAGGCCAACCGTCACTCCGATTGTACCAGCAATGAGAATCACGCTGAAACCGACCAAAAAGGACGTCCTGCAACCATAGAGAATGGTGCTCAATATGTCCCGCCCTTGGTCATCTGTCCCTAGCAAGAACGGCGCTTGCCCACCCTCCATCCAGATGGGGGGCTTTAACGAGTCTTGCAACGAGAGGGTTCTGGGATCGTAAGGATTTTGAGGAGCAATAAGCGGTGCGAAGATCGCCCCAAGCAGCACAATGAGAAGGATCACTGAACCTACAACTGCTGAGCGGTCCCTTACATAATGGCTTAGGAACTTTGATTGAAGAAGACGTCTAGTCATAGCTGATCTTTGGGTTAAGAATCCCGTAGAGAATGTCGATGAAAATGTTTATGGTCAACACGATTAGTGCCGTGATCATGACGTATGCCACGATGACGGGGTGGTCCGTCTCGTAGATTGACGTTAACAGCAGGTTACCACTTCCAGGCCACTGAAATATGCTCTCGGTCACGATGGAAAACGCAATCAACTCACCCATTTGCAGTCCAGCTATCGTTACAACCGGGATTAACACGTTTCTCAGTGCGTGCTTGAACATCACAATCCGCTGGGATAATCCCTTTGCCCAAGCAGTTCTGGTGTAATCCTCTTGCAGTGCCTCAAGCATTCCCCCTCGTGTCAAACGGAGGAGAACCGCCAACTGATACATTCCCAAGGTCAGCGCAGGGAGGATGAGGTGTCGAAGGCCGTCGATTGTCAGGAACCCGGTGCGCCAGTTTCCAACGACCTTCACTACCCTCCCACGCCCGAATGGGGGTAGCACCCTCAGCAAAACGGCGAAAATCAGGATAAGGAGGATGCCTACCAAGAACGTGGGAAGGGATATTCCAAAGAGCGATCCTGTCATAATGACTCTACTTCCTGGCGAATGAGGTTTCAGTGAAGAAACAACCCCCAGTGCAATTCCCAAGAAGAGGGAAAGAAACATGGCAGTAACCGCTAGCTCAATACTCGCGGGCAGGCGTTCAAATATCAGTCTTAATACCGGCACTTGTGTAACATAAGATAGACCAAAATCGCCGTGTGCTGCGTTTCCGAGAAAGGCAAGATATTGGGTATAGAACGGCTTATCCAGCCCAAGTGATCTTCGAACCATCTCCTGTTGCTCCTGCGTAGCGTATCGCCCAGCGAGGGTAAGAACCGGGTCCCCCATAAACTGGAAAATGGCAAAACAGATTAATGAGACTGCAAGCAGTACAATGAAGCTCTGAGCAATCCGTCTAACGATGTAGGCAAACATAAGAGGAGGGGCACGGGGTCTTACTCACTATCCCCGTGCCCCCTATACCTTCACTCCTTGGGTCTTCTCCTACTTTTTAATAGACATTTCTTTGAATACAATCCACGTATCGGACCGCGGCGTAAAGCTGATCCCACGCCCCTTGTAGATTGCATAGGAATCTTCTTGGTAGTGAAGGGGGATGATGGCGATCTTCTCCTGCATTGCCACCTTATTCAAAAGACGTAGTGCCTCTCCCCTCAGTGCCGGGTCGACAATCTCAGCCGATGCTTCCAGAAGCCTGTCCAAAGCTATGCTCTTGTAAGACGAACCATTTAAGCCGCCAAAGCCAGCTTCAGCATCTACGCTGTGGAGAAGCTTGGTGAATGATCGACCAAAATCGTAGGAGCCATCAAACCAACCCAGCAAATAGAAATCAAGCCCATGCTCGTCCATCTCCGGGAAGTAAACGGCCTTTGGTTTGGTATCAAGTTCAACCTCGATCCCAACCTTTGCCAGCTGTGAGGCAAGCGCCTGTGCGATCTGCTCATCCCGTACGTACCGATCGTTCGGTCCAGTGAACTTAATCTTGAAACCATCTGGATAGCCCGCTTCAGCAAGCAATTGCTTTGCCATCTCGGGATCGTAAGGGAGTCGCTCGATACTGGCATCGTAGCCAACAGTCGGGGGATCCGGTATCTGGGCGCATGGGAAGGCGTGCCCAAACATGACCTTCTCGATGATCTCATCCTCATTGATTGCCATGTACATGGCCTTGCGGACCCTGATGTCGCTTGTAGGGAATCCGGGCTCATTCCTGAGTCCAAGCCATATTGACCTTCTCGCAGGGCGGGTGACCACTTCTAAGTTCGCGTTTTTTGCAACTGTATCGAAGAGCTCGACAGGGATATCCTGGAGAACATCCACTTCACCAGTGGCGATTGCTGCCACTCGCGTGGAGGGCTCAGTAACCGGTCGTAACTCCGCATACTTGACGGAGGGAGGACCATCCCAGTAATCCTCGTTTGCCTCTAGCTTGAGATAGGAGCCTTTGATCCACTCGACAAATTTGTAGGGGCCAGTCCCGATCGGATATTCTCCGATCTCCCCGATAGAACGTGACTCTGTGGACTCCTTATCCATGATGAACACTTGATGCAGGTTCTGATCGAAGTAAGAGGTTGGCGTCGTTGTCACAATGTCAATGATCCAGGGGTCACCATCTACTGTCTCAACGGACACGATCAACCCGCCAAAGGCGAGGAACTCCGACACGGGGTACGGTATTCTTAGCCTCTCCATAGTGTACTTGACGTCTTCCCAGGTGAAGTCATTCCCATTATGAAACTTGACTCCCTGCCTTAGGTGAAATCGCCACGTGAGTTCGTTAACGCGCTCCCAAGAGGTTGCTAACGCAGGAAGAAGAGTACCGCTGGTATCCCTCTGCAGAAGCCCCTCGAAGATGTTGGCCACTACGCCCAGGTTGCAATCCGAGTCTGATCCATGAGGATTCATCGTCTGTGGTGGTGCACCAACCGCAACTATTATCGTATCTTTGGCAGCAAAGCCACTTATGCTTAGAATCCCCACCAACCCAATAATTAAGAGCCCACCCGCTGCAAGCAACGCTAATCTTTTCATCGTGCCTCCTTTGGAAAACTTTTATCCACTTCCCCCGACTACTACTTACTCTTGACCCGTGTCACCCCCTTTTTCTGAGAAAATCCTAATCTCTTACCTAATTATATGCCCTCTCCAACCGATGTCAACGTACCGGTAGAGTAGAGGATGAGCAGCGACCAGTTAGGCTTCGACATACATCTGTGTCGAGGTTTCCCTGTACGTAGCTCACTATCCACATGCCTTGTAATCGCAACTGTCTCCCCCCTCGTCAAACCGGATGTGGAGCTACCATGACTTAGAATACCTCTATCTCAAGATCCGACAGGAGGCGCTAGAAACATGATCAGCCATCTTGCGAAAGACGCCTAGATCTTCTCTGGCACCCTGCAAGGTCGTGCCTTTCGCCTCTAAGATGATGTTTGACTGGCGTAAGACGGCATGGACCAGTAGACTAGGAAGAAAGGCGGCGCTTATTCCAAGCTGATCGGGCACTCGATTTGGAAAGAGGTAAACATGGCTGACATCAACTCTCAAGGAAACGCAAGTGAGGCAAAGTCAACCGATCCCAATACGGAGATCTCTCTTGATTTCGTCCGTCAGATCGTCATCGAGGACGTGCAGGCCGGGAAAAATGATGGGCGCGTTCATACGAGGTGGCCCCCCGAGCCGAATGGCTATATCCACATAGGGCATTCAAAAACCGTTTTGTTGAACTACTGGATCGCTCAGGAGTTCGGCGGCAAGTTCAACCTACGGTTCGACGACACAAACCCGGTGAAGGAGGAAGTGGAGTTCGTCGAATCGATAAAGCAAGACGTAAGCTGGTTGGGTGCAGACTGGGAAGATAGGGAATTCTACGCCTCCGACTACTACGAGCAACTCTACGAGTGGGCCGAATACCTCATCAAGCAGGGGAAGGCGTATGTATGCGATCTTTCTCCCGACCAGATCAGCGAGTCACGTGGAAAGGCCGTCCGAGAAGGCGATACGGTGATCACGCCACCCGGGAAAGAAAGCCCTTACCGGAATCGCTCTCCCGAGGAGAA
>JAGLXM010000089.1 GCA_023132915.1 Candidatus Bipolaricaulota bacterium | reverse complement strand
AAGCCTGGCCGATCTTGTGGACTGGGAGGTGTCCACCATGTGAATAGCCTGTTTGACGTGTAGCCACTCAAGCGCGGGTCGGAGTAATCCGGCTTGGCGAAGCCTTGAGTTGGCGAAGGTATGAGCCACAGCGCAAGCGAACCCGATTCGGCCTCGTTACACCGAGTGAGAGCGGCCAACCTACCGAAGGTGGCGAAGCCTAGTACTGACGGCGAAGCAGCAGGCGTGAGCAGCCGTGAGGTTCTCCGGGGTGATTGGGGGTGGCGCGTACTAAAAGATCGGTCGAGGAACCTGGGAGGCCCGACAGGGTGAGGCAAGCTTCACGGGATGAGTTCCATGGGGGTGAGCCGCAACGTTCTTGTGGGAAGACATAACCCAAGAGCGACCCTGGTCGGGAGTCGGACAGGTCCATAGTAGTGAGGAAGCAGGGTAATGCCTGTGGAGCGAAGGGGCCTGACTGGAAACATGTAGCTGTCGATACGAAAGGAGAGCCGCTTGAACGAAAGTTCCACTACGGGAAGACGGGTAGAGGAATCCCTGACCGCGGGATTGGGGAAGCGGATTCCATTACCGGAGAAACTCTCTTTACTGAGACAGAAACTGAGCCAAAAGGCGAAGCAGGAGCCGAAGTTCCGGTTTTACGTGTTGTATGATCGGATCTATCGGTCTGACACGCTGAGGGCAGCGTGGGGACTGGTGCGTAAGAACAAGGGTGCGCCGGGAGTGGACGGGGTAACGATTCGATCGATCCTCGAACGCGAAGGCGGACCGGAAGGATTTCTGGATGAGATTCAGGAGTCGCTACGCAGTAAGACCTACCGACCTCAGCCCGTACGTCGGGTGTACATTGTGAAGGCGAATGGGAAGAAGAGGCCACTAGGTATCCCCGCGGTAAGGGATCGAGTGGTACAGATGGCGACATTGCTGATCCTGGAGCCGATCTTCGAGGCGGACTTTGAGGATTGTTCCTATGGGTTTCGTCCGGGGAGATCAGCACACCAGGCATTGGACGCGATACGCCAGAATCTTCTCCAAGGCTTTAGGGCAGTGTACGATGCCGATCTGAAGGCTTATTTCGATTCAATCCCCCATGGGAAGCTAATGGCCTGTCTGCGGATGCGGATCGCCGATCGTTCGGTGTTGAAGTTAATCCGGATGTGGCTTAAGGCGCCGGTGGTGGAACCATCACCAGGAGGGAAAGGTGGAAACAGTAGCGGAGGTAAGAGGCACCGCCATCGGGGTACACCCCAGGGCGGGGTGATCTCACCGTTGCTGGCGAACATCTATCTGCACTGGTTTGACAAGGTATTTCACCGACCGGGCGGTCCAGCATGCTGGGCCAACGCTCGTCTGGTACGTTACGCTGACGATTTTGTCGCCATGGCGCGTTACCAAGGGAAACAGTTACAAGGGTGGATCGAAGAGAAGTTAGAAGGCTGGATGGACCTAGAGATCAACGAAGAGAAGACGCGAGTGGTGAACCTGAAGGAAGAAGGGGAGAGTATTGACTTTCTTGGGTACACATTTCGGTATGATCGCGACCTAAGAGGGCGTGGTCATCGCTACCTGAATGTGTTTCCCTCTAAGAAGTCGCTGGCACGAGAGCGAGAACGGTTACGTAAAATGACCGGTACTCGGTATTGCTTCAAGCCAGTGCCCCTTCTTGTGAAGGAGCTGAACCGGCAGCTTTGTGGCTGGAGTAGTTACTTCAACTTTGGGTACTCACGTGATGCCCTTCGTGAGATCAACAGCTTTGTACGGAGTCGGATGGCCGTCCACCTCGGACGGCGGAGCCAGCGGCCCTTCCGTCCACCGGAAGGGAGAACGCTTTACGAGCACCTGGACCGTATGGGATTGGTGTATCTGTGAAGAGTTTTAATCCGCGCAACTCTCTGCGAGTGTCTGCGGCGAGAGTTTCCAGGAGAGCCGGATGCGGGAAAACTGCATGTCCGGTTCGATGAGGGGGGAGTAGGGCGCAATACATGGCATGCGGCTAATGAGCCACAACGGGGAAACCCTGTAACAGATGTATGCCGAAGCCTAAACATTGTTACCTACTCCTCTACTCTACTGGTGAA
>JAGLXM010000088.1 GCA_023132915.1 Candidatus Bipolaricaulota bacterium | reverse complement strand
AACAGCACCCTGTTTCACGGCTCGGACGTGGAAGACCTGCACCGGCTTTTTTTCACCCTCACTGAGATGGGGATAGAAGGTCTGATGGTCTCCCCTGGCTACGCTTACGAGGATGTCTCAGGTAAGGAGCTGTTCTTAAAGCGCCAGGAATCGATCGCCGTCTTCCGTAAAGTGCTTGATCCTAGCAGAGCTTTTCCTTTCTATAACAACCCGCTCTATCTTGACTTCCTTCGCGGTGAGAGGGAATACGACTGTGCTGCCTGGACGACGCCTACCTACACAGTGCTTGGATGGAGGAAGCCTTGTTACATCCTCGCCGATGAGCATACCGACGATGTGGAGGAGCTGTTTGACCCTAAGCTGTGGGAACGGTATGGGCCTGGGAAGGATCGCCGCTGCACAAACTGTATGATGCACTCTTCATTCGAGGGGGCAAGCATCTTAAAGGCATTTTCCCACCCGCGTGACTTACTCACTGTGGCTTTGGAGGAACGGAGAGGGTGATCGTGGTATGCGCCTGTTTCAGAACCGAAATCGCTTGGGTCCCGTCTCTTCCTGGTCTGCGCGTGGTACGCACAGGGATGGGGGAAGCGGCAGTGGGATCCCTGGAGGAGGAAATGCGCGACCTTAAATCTATGGAATTGATTCTCTCCACCGGTTTCTGCGGTGGGCTCGACACACATCTTGAACCGGGTGGCCTCGTCCTTGCTGAGGCCATCCATCACCATGGGGAGATGATTGCGGTTAATCGTTCACTACTTGACAAAGCTGTGGAAGCGTTAGCAAGGGCAAAGATTGGCTTTGTAACAGGGGTGGTAAAAACCTCATCCCGGATTGTGCAAAGCGCGCAGGAGAAGCGACGCCTGCGCGAAGAAGGAGCAATTGCGGTGGACATGGAGAGCGGAGTGCTCGCCCGATGGGCAGATTCAAAGAAGATCGGTTTCCTGTCGCTGCGGGCTATACTCGATCCGGCCGATTGTGCTTTGCCGTTTGCTTTAGGCCGAGTATTCCCCCTCTCTATCCTTGGTCACCCGGTTGTTACCCTGCGACTTCTTCGCCTATCCTCAATTGCGGGCAGGGCGATTGGGCAAGCGATTCCCGCAGTGGCAAACAACCTCGGTAGGGGGCTAGTGTGACACGACGTGCTGTTATGGTGGGAGGGGTCAAGATCGGCGGTGGGGCCCCGATCGTTGTTCAGTCGATGACCAACACCGACACCCGCCAAGTGGAAGCGACCGTCTCTCAGATCGAGCACTTGCAACAAGCCGGTTGTGAGATAGTCCGTGTTGCTGTGCCGGATTATAAGGCAGCGGGAATGCTTTCTCGGATCAAGGAGCAGATTGCGATTCCGCTAGTTGCGGACATACACTTTGACCACCGCCTCGCCCTGGCAGCGATCGACGCTGGGGTCGACAAGCTGCGTTTAAACCCGGGGAATATCACCGACCCGAAGAAGATCACGCAAGTAGTACAAGCAGCAAAGGAGGCGGGGATTCCCATCCGTGTTGGGGCCAACTCTGGCTCACTGGCTAAGGAGTTTCTGGATTCCGATGGCCATGCGAGCGCGGAGGGAATGGTAGAAAGCGCCCTAAAGGAGGTCCGCCTCCTCGAAGGCCTTAACTTTACCGAGATCGTAATATCGCTCAAAGGAACTGATGT
>JAGLXM010000087.1 GCA_023132915.1 Candidatus Bipolaricaulota bacterium | reverse complement strand
AGAATCAGCCGCTCGCGCGCTGCTGCGAAGATCTTTGCATCGTTCATGGCGAGAATCCCGCCGATGTTCACCAGTCCGTCCTTCTTGGCGCTCATTGTAATCCCATCGGCGAGGGAGAAGATCTCGCGGGCGATCTCGATCGGGGCAACTTCGTGATATCCCTCCTCCCGCTCGTGGATGAAGAAGGCGTTCTCTGCGAAGCGGCAGGCGTCGATGAAGAAAGGGATGTTATGCGCTCGTGCGATCTTGCTTACCGCACGCATGTTGGCAAGGGAGACCGGCTGACCACCACCGCTGTTGTTGGTGATCGTCATCATGATGAGCGGGATCCGTTCTGAACCGACGTCCTCAATCAGGGAGATAAGCTTGTCTGTATCCATATTACCTTTAAACGGCAGGATCTTTCGCGGCTCGAACGCCTCTTTGATCACTAGGTCGACCGGCTTGCCGCCGTTTGCAAGGACGTTCGCCCGCGTGGTGTCAAAGTGCATGTTGTTGGGGACGATGTCGCCCGGTTTGATCATCGCCGAGAAGAGGATGTTCTCCGCGGCGCGGCCCTGATGGGTGGGAAGCAAATACTCAAACCCGAAGATGTCGGAGACGGCGGCCTCAAATCGGCTGAAGCTTCGGCTACCGGCATAGGATTCATCCCCGCGCATCATTGCCGCCCACTGTTCCTGGCTCATCGCCCCGGTCCCAGAATCGGTGAGAAGATCTACATAGATATCCTCAGCGCGAAGGTTGAACACGTTATAGTAGGCCTCTTTGATCCGTTGCTCCCGTTGCGCGCGCGAGAGGATCGTGATCGGCTCGACCACCTTGATGCGATACGGCTTGTAAGGAGCCTCTTTACTGCCCACCTTCACCCTTCTTAGGACCGGTTAGAAGTAGAAGTGGATTCCAGTCCCGATTGCCATGGTTATCTCACCCTCTGTGGATAGCGCCGCGCCAAACTCCACGTTCCAGGCGAGGCTCCTAGCAAACGGAAAGCTAAACTCGATCCCACCGACGCCAGAAAAGACTATCTCGGTCTCACCGTAGGGAGAGAAGGGGAACGTTGCTCCTACTGCGGTGTAGAAGTCAACAGCCGGGGTGTCGCTCACTCGATATAAAAACCGTACTGTGGCAATGCCCTCAAACTCCCCAAGATTCCCCCACAGAAAAACAATTCCCTCCACACCGACATTAGGGGTGAACCAGTAGCGTCCACTGACAAGGCCTCCCATGGGGAGACCGACCTGCATCCCAATCCCCAGGGTACGTCCTTCGGACAGGTTCTCTTCCTGCGCAAAGGATGTAAGGGCCAAAGTGAGCAGCAGCACGATCACAGACACCGAGTAAATCTTCCTTTTCATGTTTTTCCTCCAGGCGTGAGATGTACTATCATAGTCCGCAGACGCGTTGTGGGCAACTAACCCTGGATGTTGGTTCCATTTGACGCAAGGGTGGCTTCGCCGTTTAATGGGAGACGTAAAATCCTGGTGGCTCAAGGAGGGGGAAGATGCACGAGGCGATCGATCGGGTCATTGAGGCGGGGCAGTTCGAGGCACTGGCCGAAATACTGGAGACAGCACGGACTCCAGAGGTTCGCTATGCGATTAAGCAGATTGCTCGTTTTGCAGACGGGGATGAGGTGCTTCTTGAGCAGGCGGTAGGATGGGCGAAGCGGCCGGAGGCGGTGTCCCGGCAGGTTGCCTGCGGTCTCCTTCCCGAGAGTTATCGGCACGATTCCGTGGGGACGATCTCTCTTCTCCTTCGCCTGGCTGATGATTCGGACTGGACGGTGCGGGAATCGGCCGGGGACGCATGTGGGAGGCTTCTACGGAAGGATTTCACGGGGATGATGGAGGTCTTACGCGAGTGGCGTGAGCATCCTTCGGAGAACGTGCGCAAAGCGGTGGTGATCGCGGCTATGAAGGCGGCGAAGACGCGACGGCTGGAGTGGGCAGAGCCGCTCCTTAAGTTGATCGAGCCCTTACTCTTTGATCGCCATCCCCACCTGCGCCGCAACCTGGGCCCACTTGCCCTCGGGGGTGCCCTTCTTTTCTACTACCCTGATATGACCTTTGAATATCTCGTCAAGTGGTCGACGTCGAATGATGAGCAGGTGTTGTGGAACGTGGCCATGGCCTTCTCCGCTTCCGCTGGGCCACTGCTGGTAAAGAAGGCGCTGATCATTCTGCGTAAGCTGTCCCTGGACGAGCGGCGTTACGTATGGCGGGCGGTCGCCGCGGCGATGTGGAAGCTAGGCCGCAAGAAGCCGGAGATCGTTCGGCCGGAGCTCACTCGCTGGTTGGAGGACGAACGACGGGTCAATGTGGCCCGCGAGGCGTTGAAGTACCTGTAGCACATCTGGGGTAGGCTCATCCCCCATCTTCATTTAGTGAGGGAACTCACCCTCTTGACTATAATTTTATCATTATG
>JAGLXM010000086.1 GCA_023132915.1 Candidatus Bipolaricaulota bacterium | reverse complement strand
TGCGCTGATTGGCGTGCATCCGGAAGATCTTCATAAGTCGAAGGCCCTTACCTGTTGACGCATTGAACAGATGGTTACCTGCTTTCACTTTTCCTGAATAAACCCTGATAAACACCAATCGACCGGCATAGCGATCGGTGACGACTTTGAACGCCAACGCAGAGAATGGTTGATCAACCTCCGCTGTACGCTCTTCGTCACTACCTACTCCACGCACTGGAGGGATATCCACCGGTGAGGGAAGGTAACGAACAACGGCGTCGAGAAGCGGCTGTACGCCCTGGTTTTGGAAGGCCGAACCCCCCAATACCGGTACAACGCTGTGGTGGATACACCCACGGCGAAGTCCCTCATGGAACGCTGCCGCGTCAATTTCTGCACCCGCAATATACGCCTCCATCACCCGGTCGTCATACTCAGCGACTCTCTCAACAGCCATCTCACGATAGCGCTCTAGCTCCTCCCAGATCGTTTCAGGAACGGAGAGATACTCATAACGCTCTCCCTTGCTCTTAGGGTCCCAGACGATCAGGCGCCGTGCGAGGAGGTCAATCATTCCCACCAAGCGGCGATTCTCGTCACGATAGGGAAGCTGAAGTGGAACGACGACCACACCCAACCGATCCTCGATCATCGCCAGGGTTTGGGTATAACTCGACTCAACGCGATCAAGCTTGTTGACAAACGCCAAGCGTGGAATACGGTAACGATCCGCTTGTCGCCACACGGTTTCGGACTGCGATTCCACCATCTCCACTCCAGAGAAGATAACAATTCCCCCGTCGAGTACGCGTAGTGACCGCTCCACCTCAGCAGTGAAGTCCACATGCCCCGGGGTATCGATAATGTTAATCCAGTGGTCGCGCCAGGAGCAGGTTGTCGCCGCAGACGTGATAGTGATTCCCCGTTCTCGCTCCTGGGTCATCCAGTCCATCTCAGTATCCCCCTCGTGTACTTCGCCCATCTTATGGGTCCGTCCAGTGTAGTAAAGAATCCGTTCCGTGGTGGTGGTCTTCCCAGCATCTATATGAGCCATGATGCCAATATTACGGACCCGTTTTATCCCCACAGAAACGTCGGTGGACATAGAAACTCTCTTTCTACCACCTAGAAAACAAGGAATTGAACCCGACTACCAGCGGTAGTGGGCAAAAGCACGGTTGGCTTCAGCCATGCGGTGGACATCGAGCCGCTTGTTGTAAGCTTTCCCTTCCTTGCGCGCCGCATCAATAATCTCCGCGGCAAGGCGCCCACTCATTGTATGCTCGCCGCGCTCACGAGCGGCCCGAACGATCCAACGAAGGGCAAGGGCAGTCTGCCGATCCCGGGGCACCTCGTAGGGAACCTGGTAATTGGCTCCACCGACACGACGGGTGCGTACTTCCAAGCGGGGAGAGCAGTTCGCGACCGCGGCGTTGAAAACCTCAAGGACAGGAGAATCACTGCTTCGATCATCGACCTGTCCCAAGGCTTTATAAACGATCCGCTCCGCGATCGACTTCTTGCCGTCCAGCATGACATAATTAATCAGCTTCGCGAGGAGCCTGCTGTTATACTTGATATCAGGTTCGACACCCCGGCCTGGTATCTGCATTCTTTCCACCTAGCTCCCCTTCTTAGCTCCGTACTTCGAGCGCCCCTGTCGACGTCCCTCTACCCCTTCCGCGTCGAGGGGGCCACGAACGATGTGGTAACGTACTCCTGGAAGGTCCTTAACTCGGCCGCCCCGTACTATGACCATCGAGTGCTCTTGAAGGTTGTGCCCCTCACCGCCGATGTAAGCGGTGACTTCCTTCCCATTACTCAAGCGGACACGAGCAACCTTGCGCAGTGCCGAATTCGGCTTTTTAGGGGTGCGGGTGTAGACACGCGTGCAAACGCCTCGCCGCTGTGGGCAGGAACCGAGTGCCGGAGCCTTACTCTTTCTTACCTTCGGTTTACGTCCTAGTCGAATAAGTTGATTGATCGTCGGCATCTTCACACTCCAAATTGTAGCAGATTATAGATTAGCTCATAGATTCTGTCAAGTCACCGTTGGAAGGCGATTCCCCAGCCTCCACTAGCTCGTCCTCCAGGGTCTTCGGTGCTGCGGGGAACCCAGTCCCAGCCGGAATCTTTTTTCCAACAATGATGTTTGGCTTCAGCCCTTCCAGTTTATCCACCTCTCCCCGCAAGGCTGCCTCGGCAAGGACCTTGGTTGTCCGCTGGAAGGAGGCAGCAGAGAGCCATCCTTTCGTCTGCAGCGCCGCATTGGAGATACGCAGAAGCTCGCGCTCACCAATAGGAAGGCGCTTGTCCTTTAATGGGATCTCGAAGAGTTCTTCCCCTCGCTGGATGCGGATAAAGTTGAGGCCTGCACAGTGTGCGGCCTTCAGGGTCTCCTCGGTCAAACACTGACCACTTGAGGCAATCAACCGCCCGCTTGCAACCACGTCTTCGGCGATCTTCTCGCCAATCGTCTCCTTGCGGGCCCGCTCCGCCTCAGAGTTCCAGCGGACCAACGCCTGTACCTCCTGGTGGAACTCCTCCAGTGCAACCAAGTCACCCAGCAGGAAGCGTGAGTCGCCTTGATCCACAATGCGGACGTTGTTTAAGATATGGCGGATGATCACCTCGAGGTGCTTATCGTTGATATCCACCCCCTGGGCCTTGTAAACCTTATGAATCTCGGTTAGCAGATATCCTCTCACCTTCTGCACGCCGGCTGTCTCCAAGAGAGTATGGGGGGGCACAACACCTTTGGTTAAAAGGTCACCCTCTTTCACCTTGTCGCCAACCCGTACCGTCGCCATTTGATCGATCTCCACTACACTCTTGGGTTGAAAGCGAATCGTCGTAACCCTGTCCTTTTTCCTGACCGCCTCCACTTTCAGGAGCCCACTGTAGGGGATCTCCAACTTAAACAATCTCTCCCCTTCGCGTACCTGTTCTCCATTTCCTTTCAAGGGAGAAAGGTCAGCGGTGAGAAGGAAGCGCATCGTGCGGCCCGAGGGGTTATAAACGATGATCCTATCTGAGAGCAAAAGGACGGTTCCCTCGGCCTCCGCCGCGATGAAGATCGGCTTTGACTTCGAAGTGAGCTGCTCCCCCTCCTTCACCGTAGCCCCAGGCTCGACCATCATGCGTGCTCCATAAGAGATCTCATACTTCCGGAGACTCCCATCATCTCCCAGTACCTCGAAAGTCCGCTCCTTCCCCGCGGGAAAACAGACCGTCCCTTTCCTGTCAGACACGATTGATGGAATATTGAACCGCTCGGTGAGCGCTTCTCCGGCAGAGACAACGCCTTCATCTTTCACTAGCGGAACCACGCCGGGAGGAAGAGGGTAAGAACGGTCGCC
>JAGLXM010000085.1 GCA_023132915.1 Candidatus Bipolaricaulota bacterium | reverse complement strand
TGCACTTACGAGTTGAATCCGCGAGAGGGAGACGACTTGCTCTGTAGCGTTAAGACTCCGTCTCAACCAAAAGCGTATAATTCATGCCCTCTCAATTGCCGAACTGAAACCGACCGAGAACCTCATGGGTAAATGTAGTAGAGATCCACTCGGAGGTGAAAAAGATGGGCAGGCAAAGAGCACACCGAAAAGAAACTGCGATTTTGCTGCTTACAATCCTGTTTGGATTAATCCTCTTTGTTACGCATGGGACCTTCGCCAATCCAGGTTTATTGGTCAACCCGGGCAGTGGGCTAGCCTTCTTGGATTTCTCTTTACTTCCGAGTGGTAGCACTGTTCGGCAAAGTATCGATGAGTGGAGAGCCCAAGGGTGGACTGAGGGAGCGAAGTGTCTCCAACTGGTTCGCGCTGGCGGCTACCTGGAAATCGTCGTGCTGAATCTGCCTGTGCCATTGGCCGCGCACCTCAGGATCACGCATCGATCGGCTTACGCACCGGGTTGTCAGGGCAAGGGGTTTGCTCCGGTGACCATCACTGTGAACGGCACTCCCATTGCGCGAAGCTACGCCCCATCTACTACTGGCTTCTACCCTAACGCCTTCACGGTAGATACCTGGGAGGTGAGCAGGTGGGTCACTTCCAGCTGTAATCGGATTCGCATCACAGCCGGACCGCTCTGTAGTATCTATGAGATCAAGCGAATCGAGGTATCTGTCACTGGAAGAGCAAGTCGGTTGATCGAGGCCCACCAGATGACCCATGGTATCGCAAACAATCGGCCGATCGACAGTGTGGTGGCCTTCTCCCCCAGCGATCGGTGGGCAGTCTGTTGGATCAAGGTTGCCTCTGAGGCGAGGGGTAAGCGCATCGAGTGGCGGTTCTACGATCCCTCGGGTGTCCTGTACTACCAAGGTCAGCGGCGTGCCGATCGCTACAACTGGGGATATGTCAGAATCCGAAACTGGCGAGCAGCAGACTTGCGCGGCCAATGGCGGGTGGACGTATTCGTCAATGGAAACTACCAACTGAGTGTGCCATTCACCATTGGGTCCAGAACAAACATCACCCATGGCCCTCGTATAACGGGTGTCGATTTCCCGAGTGCCATTGCCGCAAATGGAGAGAAGAATCGCGGATACATCTCCTTCTTCGATCCCGATGGCGACATCACCTCTGTCAGGTTCGACGTCGTGAATGCAGTTCGCTTCACGCCATTCAGCTTTGAGCCCAACGTCAACGGTGAAACCACCGGGAGCTTTCGGTTTCGCATTTATAGCAATACCAGGCAGACGGTTACATTGAAGGTCACACTCTACGATCGGAGGGGTAACGTCAGCGAGCCGTACCTGTTTACGTTTCGAGCAACCTAAAGAGGAGGTAAGACAATGATTTTCTCAACCAAGCGATATGTTCTTGCCGGGGCTCTTCTAATCATACTCTTGGGATTTGCATCTATAGTCGGCACAGCCCCCGCGGTGAATGAAGCATCCCTTAAAGAGTTGGTCGCGGGAAACAACGCGTTCGCATTCGACCTCTACCAAGCCCTTAGAACAAACGAGTGTAACCTCTTCTTCTCCCCGTACAGCATCTCACTGGCTCTGGCGATAACCTACGCCGGTGCTCGCGACAATACCGCAATCGAGATGGCTGAGACGCTTCACTTCACCTTGCAACAAGATCGTCTTCACCTCGCGTTAAACGCACTAGGAGAAGAGCTTTTAGGTCGCGACGAGAACATCAACTTGACTATCGCCAACGCTCTCTGGGGCCAGGCTGGCTACCCGTTCCTCCCGGACTTCCTCGCGGTACTGGATACAGGCTACGATGCCGGTCTGCGTCGCGCCGACTTCATTTTTGCACCAGAAGGAGCCCGCCGCGACATCAACGCTTGGGTCAATGATGCGACCGAGGGAAAGATCAAGGATCTGATGGGGCCGGGGACTATCACCCCTGACACACGCCTCGTCCTTGCTAACGCGATTTACTTCAAGGGAACGTGGAAAGTGCAGTTCGATGCGAGGAAAACAGAATTCGCTCCTTTCTACCGGCTCGATGGGAGCCAGGTCAAGGTCTCCATGATGAGGATGAAAGAGCATTTCCCCTACACGGAGGGTATGAACTTCCAAGCGATCGAGCTTCCCTACACAGGAGATGCGCTTTCCATGGTCATTCTCCTTCCCAGAGCCGGCATGTTTGCGGACTTCGAAGCTAACCTCAGTGTCGAGCGGCTGGATGCAATCTTGGCTCAGTTGTGTTCGGAAAAGGTGCAGTTAGCGATGCCGAGATTTGAACTCACCTCGGAGTTCTCCCTTGCGGACACCCTCGCCAATCTCGGAATGCCGAATGCGTTTAAGCAAGGTATCGCTGATTTTTCGGGGATGGATGGAACGCGTGATCTCTTCATCGGTTGCGTGGCACATAAGACCTATGTATCGGTGAACGAGGAAGGGACCGAGGCTGCTGCGGCCACCGGCGTGTCGATGACGCTTTCGTTGCCCGCAGCGATGACAATCGATCACCCCTTCATCTTCCTCATCCGCGACATCGAAACCGGAACGATCCTGTTTGTGGGGCGGGTGGTGGAGCCGACTGGAAGTTGATTCCGAGCGTGTGGCGTTTACGGCATGCGGAAACCTCCACAGAGAACCGATATGGTCCTCTGCCGCTTGAAGTATCTGTGTCCAGTCAGTCGGATCGTTCAGCGATTACATCAAAGCAGACCGAAGAAGTAACAAGTCAAGGTCTGCCCCCCCGTCATGCATCTGTCTCAAAGCTAAGCAGGTTGATGAGCAGCTTCACACCTCATAGACTGTCTCATGCGAGGTGATTGTGGATGGGGTTGACGATGCTTCCTGAGAAGCCAATCCCTCTTCGTGCCGCCCGCGATTGGGCCAACTACGAGAAGAACCTTGGTACTACACCGCTTGTGCGCGAGTACCTGCTTAAGATTCTCAAGGGCTGGGTGGAGAGTCCGAAGATTCCGAACCCTCTGGCACTGCCGTGGGTTCGCGCCTTAGTCAATGGCGATCTGGGTCTCCTGGAGCAGATTCTAGTTGAGTTCGAAAGCAGTATTGGGGACTCGAATCTCTCGAAGCTGATTCCCGATCTGCTTCGCCCGAACGAGCCATTGCAGCATACGCACAGGTGCTTGTCTGCGCTGTTCGGAGAGGTCATGACGTTTCGGAAGCTAAAAGAGCTTGGGGCAGAGAACGTCGAGAAACTCACGACGTGGGGTGATTGGCGAGCAGACGGGCTCACGATCTCCGTCAAGACCATCCTCGATATCGACCGGAACTACCAGGTGATCGAGGATGTCGCCGAGGGGCTGGCTTGTCTGGAGGAGTACCCCATGGTGAGAGCCACCAGCCATTTCCGGGTGTTTAACGGTGTGGGCTTGGATGACAGGTTCATGGCGAAGGTCCTGGATTTCTTGCACGCTGATCTTGAGGAGATCCTTGAACACCTCGTTTCCGGAATGGGACACCCAAGGTGGGCGTACTCCAGTGTGGAAGCACTTCGAGACCCTGATATGGCGGGAACCAATGAGAAAGGACGCTTCCTCGTCAAGGGCTTTCGTCGTCACAAGAAAGTCATCGCGGAACTGGAGGACGTAGGAGTCGACGAGCCTCCCAAACAAGAACATCGAATCAAGTTCGAGATCGAGCTTCGACAAGATGCTTCACATGAATTCGCCACGAGCAATGACTTTAACGCTTGGTCCGGTGAGCCTGAGATTGATCGAGAGAAGCTGGGGCGTGCAACAGCAATCCACGTTCCGTTGCGGCGAGGCGGTCAGGGTATCGGGCTAGGTGACCCGATACCCTGACCGCCGTGTGATTATCGAGAAGGTAATTCCGGAGTAGACCCTGGGTCTGCGGAGGGCTCAGTCGCGAACGGGCAGGCATCGAGCTGAACTGGGCAAGTTAGGACAACGGAATCACGTGTGTCACCATCTCCTGACCAGTCGAAGCCGGACCACGACTCCAACGCGTGGAAACTGATCGTGCCATTGTAGATGTCGGGCACCGTACCAAGCTGTCCGGTATTGGTCACCTGCCCGGACGGCAGATGCAGATACTGGATGACAGACGCGTACGTCCTGCCATCGCCGTTGAGGTCGGTAGAGACCGACACCTCAAGGGTCCTGAACACGACGACATCACCGAAGATGGCTGGCCAGTCCCCAGTTGCTCCCGTGTCGATCGTAGTGTGAGTTGACAGGTCGTAGCAGCGGATCACCGCGTCGTTCTGATCGCCATCACCGTTCAGATCGACCTGGACGGAGCCCTCCTGCGTGGAAAACACAATCAGGTCCTCGTAGATCGCCGACCTTCTTCCGACTGCACCTGTGTCCGTGGCGATCCCGGTTGTGATGTCGTAGTGCCAGATTGTGGATCGGCTACCCGACTGAAAGGCGACCACTCCATCGTAGATCCCTGGGTAAGATCCTGGGATCCCGGTCTCAACCAGAAACTCCGCTTCCATGTCGAACAACTGAATGGTGCCGTCAAGGCCCTCGAACACAATCCATTTCCCATTGATCGCGGGATGGCGGCCGGTGCCACCCGTGTCGCGGACTGCGCCAGTTTCGATGTCGTAGCATCGAACGGCCCATAACGGACCGCTGGAGAAGACGATCGTCTCTTCCCAGATGTCAAGGCCGTGATCGGCGCCAGAACACTCGAGCCCGGTGTTGACGATAACTCCTGTCTGCAGGTTCTTGTAGCGGAGTACCGTGTCGAATCTGTCGCCGTCCCCGTTCAGGTCGGCATCCAAGAACCGCTCCGGCGTCGGGAATACCATGATGTCGCCGAAAATCGGGGGATCGCCGCCGCACGGGGCGGATGAGAGGGGGTCGTCGACATCGAAGGCTGAGAACTCATGGTATCCGAACAAGGTGACCTCTCCGGAGAACGGAGCGAGGCTCGTCCAACCTCCCGAACCATCTGGTTCGCAAGGGTCATAGCTGAAGTAGAAGCTCCACAACTGGTCTGGGACTGGACCGGAACCTGAGATGACAGCTTCGATTCCGCCGTCAATAACGGAGTAGAGCGTTCCAACATGTTCTGGAGACACACTGAAATCCGAGGCTGCCCAGCCATTCAGGGCCACGCCAAAATAAAGCGTTCCAGTGTCCGTATTGAAGTCCGGTACGCCGAGTTTCTGGTCGGAATAGCACTGCGAATAGAGCCAAGATGCGAGCGGCTGCATCTCGTCTCCGACAAAGGCTGCCGCCTGTAGGACTCCGCTTGGATTCCATGTCGTTTCCTGCTTGACGTCCGTTACGTCAAGATCGTTGATCTTCTGGAAGGCCCACATGTACTCCTGGGTGAAACCTTCACTACCCGTATTCGTATATTCTAGCCACGTCGTTGTGCCGTCCTTGTTCTTGATGACGTTCCCGTTGTTCGTCGGGAAAAGCTTCACGGTCGAGTTGGCTGGAACATACTCATCAACCTTCAGGCCTTTGCCGTCAAATCGAAGCTCCATCTTGTCCCACCCTTTGGAACCTTCAGTTGTCCACGCGTTCTGACCAGCATGTACTACCAGTGTTCCGCTCAAGATCAGGAACACTGCAATCAGTGCACTCAAAACCCCTGTACGCCAAGTCCTCATGACCACCTCCTGATTATCGCGGCAATTACCGTAAGCGAGGTCCGCTTGCTGAAATGATCTCCTTCTGTGAAAGACCTGAAAGGATGTTCGGCCAGCTCGTCATCTCGTAATGCAGTGGGGTCCTCCGGGCATTCCATCTGTGTTTGCAGTAGCCACCTCCTCTTTCCATCACATCGGTCTGTACGGACAAGATCTACGGCAAGTGAGAGTAGCAGATAAACGCGTATCGCATAGGGTCAGACCTTGTTTCTTGACTTCTCGTCTCCCGGGCCACGCCTGAACAAGCACCATGTCGTCATCACCCGACTATGCCTTCCAGTATCACCTTCCTTTGTCCGATCACGTTGACCGGTGGGTAAGGAAGCCTCGATGAGGGGTGGGCCTTACGCGAGAAGCGATGTGTACGATGTATCTTTGTCCGGTCCTTTACCCTCTATAAAACTAAACCCGAGCAAGTACCTTTCCAATATAGCACAGGAATACTCTGAAGTCAAGTTTTAGCCGCAAAACTGATAAACAGGCTCTGCTTACAAAAGTCGTAGTCTCGTTACGTTCTCAAATCGCCTGCGAGGAACATTTTGATGCGACCTACTGAAACCAAGTACCGCGAAATCGCAGGGCTTTTGACTCCCACGATTGGGGGTTGATCTCAAGGACCGCGATCTGCCGCTTAAATCCGGGATCGATTCCGCCAATGAAGTAAAGCTTGCCAAGCGTTGATACGGCGGCTCGGTCGGCCACTGGCTCAGGGAGATGGGCGACGACCTCCGAGGTGATCCCCTGGTCGGTCATTTTGACCTTGACGATCTCATCGAGCAGCTCCTTGCTCCAGCCGCCGAGAAGGAATAGGTCCTCATCGAGAACCGCGGCCGCGGTCCGGGTAAGCGACGAGGGAAGGTATCCAATCCTTACGAGCTCCCAGCTTGTTGTTTGGAACTCCAACACCTCATCCAGGACGGACCGCTGTTCGTCTTCACCCCCTAAGACGTATAGTCGATCGCCCTGGCCTGCGGCAGCGAGGAACTCACGTGGAGAGGGAAGATGCCCCACGATGGTAGTCTCACCGGTTTTTGGATCGATCTCCACAATTTCATCGAGGCGCTTCTTCCCGTCCCAACCTCCCACGTAGTAGAGTTTTCCAGAAGTTGCAGCGCAAGCGCCGTACGTCCTCGGTGTTGGAAGCGCTGCGATGATGCGGACATCCTTTGTCTGAGGGTCGATCTCTACAACCTGGTCAAGATAGCCTTTTTCTCCTTGCCCCCCGAGGGCGTAAATGTGGCCGTCCAGTGTGACACAGGCCAGGCAGCAAGCAGGGGAGGGGAGATGGGAAATAACACGCAGAGTGTGACGGGCGAGGTTTAACTCCATTACCTCATCGAGCAGCCCACGTCGCCTGTCCTGGCCGCCGAGGACGTAGATCTTGTCCTTGACGGCTGTGGCGGCTATCCAGTCTCGTGCCGACCAAGGTTGGTTGATCACGTAGCGGCCGAGATAGACCATACCCCCCGCGATGACGACAATGATCGCTAGGTAAAAGAGCAAGGTCCCTCTTTTGGTTCGGCGCAATCTATTAAACCGAAGTTCCTGTCAATTTAGCACTGAGAATTGAGGTCTAAGCCTGTTGACATGCGGTATCGACATGGCGCGTGCTCTTCAATTTGTAGTCATGTATATCTTGCCCGTATGCTTGATATGTTTAGCCAAATATGTATAATAGTGGTCATGCATATCGGTATCGTCCCCAACCGCAACTCGAAACCGGCGATCCTCCTCCGTGAGTCATACCGCGAGGGGGGAAAGGTCAAGAAACGCACACTCGCCAACCTGTCCAAGCTTCCCATGGACCAGGTACAGCTGATCCGCCGGGTGCTCAAAGGAGAGCAACTGGTCCCAGTAGATACTCTGTTTGACGTCTCCGCATCGCCACACCACGGCCACGTGCAGGCGGTGCGGAAGGCGATGAAGCAGCTCGGCTTTGACAACCTAATTGCCTCACGTCCCACCCGTGAGCGCGATCTGGTGATGACGATGGTAGCGGCACGGATCCTGCAGCCGGAGAGCAAGCTGGCCACCACCCGCTGGTGGTGCACGACAACCCTGGCCGATGAGTGGGGACTGGCGGATGCCACTGAGGATGACCTGTATGCGGCGATGGACTGGCTGCTTGAACGGCAAGACCGTATTGAGAAGAAGCTGGCGGCACGCCACCTGAAGGAGGGAGGGCTAGTGCTGTATGACCTGACGTCGAGCTACTTTGAGGGGGAGGCCTGTCCCCTGGCGAAACGAGGCCGTGACCGGGACGGCAAGAAGGGGAAGCTGCAGGTGAACTACGGCCTGCTCACCGACAGTGGAGGTTGCCCGGTGTCGGTATCGGTTCATCCAGGGAACACCGGTGATCCGACGACCCTCATGCCGCAGCTTAAGAAGGTGAAACAGACGTTCAACATCAACAACCTGGTGTTGGTCGGTGATCGGGGGATGATCAGACAAAAGCAGATTGATCAGCTGAAAGAGATCAAAGATATCGACTGGATCACTGCGTTGCGGAGCGGTCAGATCCGCAAGCTGATGGAGGATGAAACCATCCAGTTGAGTCTGTTTGACGAGCGCAATCTGTTCGAGTTCACCCATCCCGAGTTTCCTGGAGAGAGGCTGGTGGTCTGTCGCAACCCATTGATGGCCGAGCGACGTGCTCGCACGCGGGAGTCGCTGATCGAGGCGACGATGGAGGAGCTTGAGAAGGTCAAGGGGATGGTGGAGAGAGGCAAACTAAAAGCCAAGGACAAGATTGGAGTGCGGGTCGGTCGGGTGGTGAACAAGTACAAGGTGGCCAAGCACTTTGGCTTAGACATCGGCGAGGAACATTTTGCCTATCAGCTTCTGGAGGAGAAGGTAGCGGCAGAGGCGGCGTTGGATGGGCTGTATGTGATCCGCACCAGCCTGGCGAAGGAACGGATGCACGAAGCAGATGTGGTAAGAAGCTACAAGGATCTATCCAACGTAGAACGGGCGTTCCGCAGCTTTAAAACGATTGATCTCAAGGTGCGACCGATCTACCACCATCTGGAAGGTCGAGTACGCGCACACATCTTTCTGTGCATGTTGGCCTACTACGTGGAGTGGCACATGAAGGAAGCGTGGCGGGAGTTGCTGTTCAGTGACGAGGATCAAGCGGCCAAGAAGATCCGTGATCCGGTGGTGCCGGCGAGGCGGTCAGCAAAGGGTCTGAAGAAGGTTCACGGCAAGACCTTGGACGATGGCACTGCAGCACACAGCTTCCACACGTTGCTAACTGAGCTCAGTACCATTGTGCGCAACACCTGTCGTCTCAAGGGGGCACAAGCAGAGGAATCGAGCTTCACCATGACGACGACCCCCAACGCCAAGCAGAAGCGGGCGTTTGCGTTGCTTGACACCATCGCGGTGTAGACAGAACGCTGCACCACGATTCCCGGGTAACTTCCCATCCCGACATACTTCTCGCTACTACGGTCTCAGGAACTTCCGATTAAACACTATCCTTATTCCTCCGTTAAAGCTTTGTGAAGCAAATTTAAGCATCAACCGAAACTTCGTATAAGTTTCTTTAAAAGACGGTCTGAGCTTTTTCGCCCTTGGACCATCTTCCCATCCAAAGCTTCTTTACTTAAGCAATGTCATCGATTATAGATCGAGCCTACTTACGCGCAAAATTACTCCTGCAACGCTTGCCGTTTAACGTATCTCCCTCTGCAATTGTCGTTTGATCGCGCCTTTTGGTGAAATTTAAGGGTTCCTTATCGTTTTGAGTGGGTAACTGTAAGTTAAGCTTGCCTGTGATTTTGCTCGGCTCCCCATGATTAAGTAGGGGCGGTTCGCAAACCGCCCTTACGCAGAGAAAGGCTGAAGAGATGGCCTCTCGCAAAGACGCAAAGAACAAGAGAAGAGGGGGAAGAATTACAGGCAATAGGGATGGAAACTAGCTCTTCTTGGCGATCTTAGCGCCTTGGCGAGAGAAAGAAAACACGAGTTCTCATGGAGATGGCGCTTTCTCGTTTTATCGCAAAGGAACATACCTGTCTGCAGTCCGCTTGGCCAGTCGGACAGGCAGGCCAAATAACCGAAGTTAGAAGCTGCTACCCACTCGAAACGACAAAGAGCCAATTTAAGTCATCCTACGACGTCGTGGCAGCTTACGTACCGCAAGCTCGGCGAGGAAGAGGGATAACGCAGCAAGAAGGAGTTGGGGGTAAACGTCAACGTAGGTAAACGCCTCCCTCCCTGGCGTTAAGTCGGGGAGAATCTCATCCTCGAGGAACCTCCCGCCTGTTTCATGGGCAATCCTACGTAGCTTCTCCTCTTCGATCCCGGTCCCGCGATACTCGGCCGGATAGGGGATTAAGAGGGGAAGGACCGCGCTTTTCCCGCGCGTGCGATCCTCCACTCTCAGAGCATAGCCGCCTTCTTCTTGCGCAGGAAATGAAGCTTGGTAGAGCCCCGCGCTTACCTGACCCATAGGAAGGGTCTCGCCGCTAGGAAGGAGCCTTACTTCTAAGTCAAGAAAGTTCACGAACTCGCCTTTAAGATCGCGTGCATCGGCCAAGGCGAGGATCTCCTCGTCAGTCACATCGACGGCGAGGATAAGGCCTGGTGATAAGGAAGTAACCGGTTCAACCGCAGTGATGATCGTATCCAACAACAGGGGCCCCTTGTTCCAGGCGAGCCACTCTTGTGACCACCGTCCGGCAAGATCGGTATTCAGAACACCAACCTGTCCCAGCCCAAGGCGCCAGCGGGCAAAAACAGGGTCTTCACTGGCCCACAGAAGAACCTGTGCCGTCGGTTTGGGATAGGTGAGGGCGTAGCCGTTAAGCGGCGGAAGCGATTGAAGCTCGCCCTCGGCTAATGGCCCGTCAACTGCGATCTTCCCAGTGATGAACCGGCTACGGCTGAGCCGCTGAGTCGCCTGCATCGAGATCTCCGGTAGGGCGGAGAAGTCCAACACGGTATATAAAGTGCCGTGGCCGGCCTGAACGAGTTGCGAAAGAAGAGACAGGTTGGGTGCCCTACCGATGGCGATGGCGGAGAGGGTGATCTCCTTCTGGTTCTCTAGGCGAGCAAAGAGCCCGTCAAAGTCGCGGTACTCATCGACCGTTTTGCCGTCAGAGAAAAGAAGGACGTGCTTCATCCGGGCCTCCACCTCTTTTAGCTTGTTAAGCGCATCGACAAGAGGGTAATAGATGTCTGTTCCTCCTGCTGCTTTAAGAACGCGCAGGCTTTGATAGATCTCCTCACCTTCACCCACCGGTTGGATTGGGACTAACCACTCGAAGTGGCGGTCAAACGCGATTACTCCCACCAGCGCTTCTTCCTCCAACAGGTTTATGCTCGCCGCGGTCGCCTCCTTCAGGATATCGATCTTTGCTGCCCCTTGCGCATAACCGCGCATGCTCGCCGAGCGGTCAAGCAGAAAAACTATAGCCAGGCTTGCCTCCCGCGCTTTCTGGGGAAGGCTGTAGGAGACCGGTAGAAGCGCCTCAATCCCCCCTCCAGCGAAGGTACGCAGCTCCTGCTCGCCCTCAACAACGACGAGGCCACCGCCAAGTTCGCTTACGAAGGTTTGAAGAATCTCAATCGCTTGCTCGGTAAGGTCTCCCAAAGGAATTCCAGTGAGGACCACTTCGCGGTACCCTGAAAGCTCCTCCAGCGAGGGAAGGGTCGAAGTGATGACAAAGGGCTTACCACTTCCTTGCAGGAGTGAGGTGATCGCTCGGGAGTCCTTGCCGCAGACTAAGAGGAGCTGTGGCCGCTCTGTGGTCCGCACTAGTGTGGAGAGAGTATCATTCTGTGGAATTGGATCATGCGTTCGCCTGATCACTGCGCGGTAGGTGTGTGCGCCACCCTCAGTCAGGGTGTCAGTGAACGAGAAGCGTGTGAGCCCGCAGGGAAGAGCGATTTCCCTCGCCGCGAGAAGTTGCTCGTCGCGGTAGAGCGCGAGCACACCGCCTCCCTCACTTTCCGAGTTAACGGCGATGTCGATCGTGAACGGGCGATCTACCTCCACCTCGGTCGGTAGATCGAGTGAAGCGAGTGAAGCGTCATCCTCGGCCACGCTGCCGATGGGGAGAGTGGAGATGGGAACCCTGGCCTGCTGCGCTGCACTCAACGCTGCGGTAAGGCCTTCGGTGATCCTCCCATCGCTTGCAAGGACGATCTGGTTCTCTCCTCCTGCGGGGAGTGTGGCGATGGCGAGGTCAACCGCGGCTGCGAGGTCGGTCCCTGCTCCAGGCTGGGGCTGTGTATCAAACGTTTGATAAAACGCGCCGATCGGATCTGTGATCACAGCCTGTGTTCCAAAGGCGATTGTCCCAAAGTGCCGGCCCTGGTTGGCAGAGACAATCGCCTCCAACTGGTCCTTGATCTCCTCTGGCGTCGTGGCGGCAGTGACGCTGGTAGAACGGTCGACGAGGAAGTAAACGTTCTCCTGTGGCCTCTGTCTTCCCACCTGCAGGCCTGCAAGCGCGAGGATAACCAGGGAAGCGCTAAGGAGGCGCAGGATAAGGGACCTGCGTTTCCGATGGGCGGTGAGAAAAAAAACGAGGGGAGCGAATAAGGAAATGAGAACAAGGGGGTGAGTGAAACGGATCATCGCCACCACCTTCTCAACTGCCAACCATGGTAGAGGAAGGCCTCCACAAGTAGAGCGAGGAAGGCTGTCACTGCAAAATACGGCCACAATGGGAGCAGGGCCTGTGTCTGTTCTTTGACCGGTGTAACCACTTGCGCCTCTATTAGCGCATCAGGAGGCTCCGACTCGGCGGGATCGACGTTCACTGCCAGCGCGTAGATCCCTTTCTCTGTACTCAAGGTATAGATTCCCGGTTCTTGCGGGTAAAACGATCTTGCTCCCGAAGCAAGGGAGATCTCCCGACCGCTGGGGGCCGTAAGCGAACGCAGTGCCCCGTATCCATCGATGCGAACCGGCTCTCCAACGATCGCCCACCTATGGGTGAGTGGGGTGGGAAGTGGTAAGAATAGCTCAAGGAGGTTTCTTACAAGAAGTGGGAAGTCGATCGTTAGCGGGAGGTTCGTTGACATGAGGTCTGGTGCTATCAGTACGACCTTTCGCTCTTTTTCTTCTAGACGGTAGAGGAATGGCTCCTTGCCAAGCGAAAGCACCGTTGTCCCCGCTTTCGCGAGATCGACTGAAGGTGCGGAGCGGACGCGAAAGTCAAGTGCATCAACCCCGGTGAGCAGAGGGTCGTTCGGGCTCACAACCGCGAGTTTCCCAACCTCCCGATTCTCCCCGATCGTTACAAGTCCTTCCAAGTCGGCGTGGATAAGGAGGATGTTCCCGTTGGTCTCAGCGGGGAGAAGGGCATTATAGGCAACGGTGAGGTCGACCGGATCGCTGTCCTTGATGGAGACGAGTGTAATTGGCCCCGCCGCTCGAAGCGCCGCTTCTAAGTAGCGATTGTTCTCCCCGACCCAGCGGATGCGGCGATCAAGGCCCCGCTTCAAGGTGAAGTACCGTGTGTCATCACCAAAGAAGGCATCGCCGGGATCGAGTGCGGCGGTGAAGGTGGGGCCGCGTGAGCCAGGGAAGGGAAGGACGTAGGCCTGCTCTCCACCAGGAGGGAGAAGAAGGGACAGGAGAACCTGGTTAGACCCATCATCAACTCGCACCGTCCTCTCTTGATAGGAGGAAGTATCGTTTTGCACCTTCAAAAACGCGGCTGCTCCATGCAGATCAGGATCTTCGCGCACTGTAAAGGAGGTGATCGCTAGGTTCTCCCCACCGGCGAGGACCACCTCCTCCACGCCAGGGATTCGCTCCGCGAGCGGTCGATCGGTGAAGAGGATAATGCGTTCAAAGCCTCCGAGCTCTCCCTGGCTGTCCAATAGTCCTTCAAGCGTCATGACCGATCCGCCCGGTTGCCAAGTGGGCTGTGAAGAGGCGAGGGCATGCCGTGCCGAGTCGTGGTCGTCGGTTAAAGGGACAAGTACCTGCGGGCTCTTCGAGAGTTGAAGAACGGTGACCGGGGTCGACGGGTATCGGTTAAGGAGGGCGAGCCCTTCCTCGCGTGCCAGCTCATATCTGGTTTTTGTGCTCTTTGTGCGAGTCTGCATGCTTGCACTTCCGTCGAGCACGATCGCCATTCCTGTGAGACGCGGCCGTGGTACTCGCAACGCTGGATCAGCCAGGGCAAGAGTGACAAGTGCAAGGACGAGGAGCTGTACGAGGAGGAGCGGCTCGATCCTCCGCCGGATTCGCGCCGCGCGCGAACTAGGGTCGCTCCGCAATCCTTCCCACAGAAAGAGAGCCGAAACCTCGTAGCGCTGGCTGCGCGCACGCAGGAAGTAGAGGAGGATAATACCGGCAGCAAGGGCAAGAAGATACAAGGCACTCGCATTGCTCAGGGTCACTTGAGCACTCCCCCGGCACGCAGTCGCTCGTGAATCAGAAGATCGAGTGGTAGATCCGTCGACACCAGGAAATACGGAATACGGTGGGCAGTGAGGAAACCGCGTATCGCTTCGAGGTGGGCAGTGAGACGCCGCACGTACTGAGCAAGAGTCCCTCCTCCCACTGTGAGATCGACGTGGCGCTGCGTCTCGGCATCTGTAATGCGGGTGCTCCCCTCGACGACCGGGTGGAGTTCCGCCGGATCGAGGATCTGCACAACCACGATCTCGTCTCCCCGGTGTAGAAGGCGCGAGATACCCTCCTCGTATCCTTTGCATAAAAGATCACTGAGTAGGAAGATCAGTCCGCTTTCATTGGAGCGTGCAACAAACTCGGTAAGGACTTGATCAAGCGACGTTTTCCCATCTGGCGATACCGCGTGAAGTGTACGAAGGATATGGGCCATCTGGCTCATCCCATGCCGCGGAGCGATCGCTGGCAGGAGCCGATCGGTGAACGGGAAGAGGCCAACTCGATCGAGCTCGCGTAACCCGAGGTAGGAAATAGCAGCGGCGAGGCGAGCAGCGTAGCGCACCTTGGGTGGGTTCCCGAGTCGCATCGATGCCGACAGGTCAAGAAGGATGTAGATCGGGAGATCCGTCTCATGCACGAACGTCTTGACGAGGACACGGTCGAGGCGGCCGTAGATGTTCCAATCGATATAACGAAAGTCATCTCCTGGTGTGTAATCGCGATAATCTGCGAATTCCAGGCTCACTCCCGCGCGCGGTGAGGGATGTGCTCCAGACAGGTGCCCCTTGCGTCGCCCCTTGACGATAAACTTTAAATTAGACAGGCGCTTCAAGAAGGCTTCATCGATCAACGGTTCCATCAGACGACCGCCGTTTCTCTCCACACCTCGCCAAGGAGGTCTGAAATCTCGACCCCCTCAGCCTCGCCTTTAAAGTTGAGGATCACTCGATGCACCAGTGAAGGGAGGAATACCGCCTCGATATCAGCATGTCGTACATTTGACTCTCCTTTAAGGAAGGCATGTGCCTTTGCTCCCATGATCAATGAGATAGCAGCACGAGGGCTTGCTCCGTACTCGACGAACTCCTTCACTGAAGAAGGGGCAGCAGGGCTCTCCGGGTGGGTTGCCAGGACGAGGCGAGCGACGTATCGACGGAGCTCTTGCGCGATTGGGATCTCGCGCACAACTCGCCTTGCTGCGAGGACCTCCTCGCCAGTGGCGACCGGTTGAGGGAGTTGCAACCCCTCCTCCTCTGTGTTTCGTTGCGCGATTTCCACCAGCTCATCGAGCGAGGGATAGTCGACCAGGGCCTTAAGGAGGAAACGATCGACTTGCGCCTCCGGGAGGGGATAGGTTCCCTCCATCTCGATCGGGTTTTGTGTCGCTAAGACGATAAACGGCTCCTCCAGCGAATAGGTTGTCTTTCCTACAGTCACCGTTTTCTCCTCCATCGCTTCCAGGAGGGCCGATTGTGTCTTTGGGGTCGCACGGTTGATCTCATCGGCGAGGACGATATGAGCGAAGATCGGGCCGGGAGAGTAGGTGAAGCGACGCTCCCCCCCGTCCTTCGTGATGATGTCCGTCCCCACGATGTCGGCCGGCATCAGATCAGGGGTAAACTGAATGCGTGAGAAACGAAGGTGAAGGGCGCTTGCCAACGTGCGGACAAGCAGGGTCTTCCCCAGTCCGGGAACACCCTCAAGCAGTAGGTTCCCGCTGCATAATAGTGCGATCAGGGTTGCCTCAATCAGACGCTCATGTCCGACGATCACACCCTCGATCGCTTCATGTAGCCGCGCAAAGACCGCCTGTGCCGTTTCTAGCTCTTTATCCGTGATCATGGTCCTCCTTGTTGTGTAATCATCTGGAAGTACATGCGCACCATCTCTTGTGCCTCAGTGGGGATGGCGCGTCCCTCGAGAAGGGCGCGGAGGGTCTCATAATCGACGGAGAAATGCCCTGCTTCCTTCTCGGGGCCTGGATTTTGTTCCAATGGGACTCCTTTGGTGAGGAACTCCTGAAAGTCTCCCTGCGAGCCGATCGCCCCGATAAGCTCGGTCGGGATAAACCCAGGCGCGTGTGCGGTCGGTTCAAGCTCTCCCGCCTCCCCCTTCACCCCACCGAAACGGTCCTCATCATCCCCTCCTGCAAGGCGATCCTCCTTAAATGCAGAAGATTGCGATTCCGCGGTGGATGAACTCTGGCGGTTGCCTTCAGTATCGGCCGCCTCTGGTGCCTTCCAGGTGAAGGTTCGATCTTCTTCGCCTTCCGGAGCGGGAGGGAACGCCTCTTTATGTGTCCCATTTGATGGACCTTTCTCTGGGAGGGCCTGAGCTTGGGCAAGTGCCTGGGCCTGCTCAACGCGTTTCTCAAGTGCTTTTGGATCCTCTTCCTCGAGTAACGCTTCCAGTGCCTGGCGAAGTTGTGGGTTGGCGACTTGCGGAAGAAGCTCTGAGAGGGCACTTCGCTCCTCTTCAGTGAGCCCGCCCCCATCATGTTGCAACCGCTCTTCGATGCGAGAGAGAAGCTCAGAGAGAGCGCTGGATAGTGTGTGTTGCTCTTCGAGCAGCTCGGTAAGGTCTGCCCTCTCATCCATGAGGAGTCCTCCTGCGGCAGGGACCTCCCAGATCTCCGACAGCGGGTCCTCCAACCCGTGGCTTGGGGGAGCTTTTGGTTGGGGGAAAGAATCAGGTCGCGATTCACTCCCCTCAGAGTGGATCTGGGGCACTTCGGAGGAGGAGGTCACCGCGCGTGCTTCCGGGCTCACCCGCACCAGGGCGGGTGGTTCTTCAGTAATGCGGTCAAGGGGTGAGGCAGCCGAAAGCGCGATCAAGAGAAAGGCCGCCAAGAGGGTGAGTATCCCTCCCACAAGGGGAACAAGGTAAGAAGGACCAACTGGAAGTCCCTTTTTCCACTTTAGCGGCCGCTTCCCAAGGCTCTCCTCGATGCGACGTCGAAACGCTCTGCCACTGTTACGGCGGCGCAGCTCATAGAGTGAACACAAACGCTCTCCAGTTCCAAGGGCAAGGTCGATCTGCAAAAGGAGTCGCGGAAGGTCTACTTGCCTTTTCCGGCCCAGGAGGTAGAAGAGGCCGCTGCAAAGGAGTACGGAGCCGAGCGCGCCACTAAGAGCGTAACGGTTAAGTGACAGAAACCCGAAGTGGTAAAACCCTGCGACCCCCAGAGCGACAACGCCCCCTGTGCCAAAGGCGATCGCCCCAAGGCTCAGACCGTGCAGGTGGCGTGCACGCCGCTCGATCCCTCTCAGCAAAGGTGCGAATCTAAACACTGCGATCCCTCCTAAACTGTCGATTTTGAAGGAGCAAGATCGCCAAGGCAAGCAGAACCGGGGTAGCGTATGCTAACAGGAGGGGGCCAGCCTGCTCGCCGGAAAGGAGGCTTGCCACCGCTCCCAGCGGGCTCAGAGGCGGAAGGATCGAAAGCGGAGCAAGGTAATACACGATGAACAAGGAGTACTTTAGCAGGAACCCGTGCGCCGAGATTCGCCTCGTCGGCTCCTCGATCAGACGGCTCGTCAGTGCACAGAGGAAGGAGACGATATATGTGTAGAGGAAGATTAAAACGAATGCTCCCTCCTTTCCTGGATAGGCCGCGCGTTCGAACAGGAGATAGGGGAGGGTGAGAAACTGGGCAAGGAGGAGCCTTTCTCCAAACAGGAGCAAGAGCATCCAGCCCCGCTCGCCCCGCCTAGCGCTTATTGCCCCTAAGTTGAGGCCAATGATCCCCATAAAGAGGATGTACGTGTAAAAATAGACTGGGATTCCAGAGAAAATCCAGATTTGGTCAAAAAAGCGCACTTGCCGTGCCGACGGAATGGAGAGTATTAGGGCAATTCCACAAAACAGAACCAGGCTGAAAAATGACTGCCAGCTATCAGAATCGACCAGATTGTAGCGTTTATTCATGTTCCTCTCCCGAAACTACATAGAGCGCGATATCCCTCACTTTTATCCTAACCGTGCCGTAGCGCTCGCGCACCTCCTCCTCGGTTACTCCCACTAGCCAAACCGCGTCTGCTAGACAAAACCGCTCCGCAAACTCGCGAAGAAGGGAAGTGAAACTCTCCTTTCTCATCTCTGCGTCCGCCAACGGGACCCCATTGTTCAGGTAATAGAGGGCTTCTCCTGGTCTAACTTCGCCAATCGAAAACGCCTGCCCTTTAACGATCAGGAGGGCTTCTTCCAGCGGTTCATCCAGGTCGTTTTCGATCCTCACCTCCTCGTCACCGGTGAACACCACCGCAAGCGGGAGCTGGTACGCCCCGAAACCGCGCAGGTAGCGGCGTTCTCCTCGCTGTAGCACAAGCGATGCCCCCTCACCTTCCACCCAGTCGATATCGAAGGAATGCTGTTGCAGACTACGCGGAAGCTCTTGTATTATCGGTATCTGACCTCTCACTTTTACCTCCGCTGTCCCATCCATTGTGGCAAACAAACCGTAGTAATCAACTACATATCCGAATGACGTTTGAGCATATAATGACGTTTTTAACTCGTATATCGAGTTTACAACTTTCGTCCGGTTTGTATAGAAACCGGACGAAAGGCAGAGAATACTGCTAGTGGCAAGGAGCAGGACTAGCATTCTCTTCTTGCTTTTTGCGCGTAAAACGACTAGAGAATAGCTGACAAGGCAGGAAAGGACGAGGAGAACCCCAGCCAGATAGGCCGGACGTTGGAGGGGTGTTCTCTCCAGGAGATCAGCACTTGCGTACGTTAGATCGATCAAGCGTGCCGGGGTGATCTGCGCGGCAATTGCTTTAAAATCCGTCTCCTCGAGGTTAAAGGCGCTCGTTGTCACCAGGTACACCGCTCCTGCACCGTAGCGTCGCAAAAGGAGGAGAGGATCTCCCTCACGAGAAAGCAAAGTGCGGACGTTTGGTCGCTCCTCCCCACGTAAGATTTGCACGCCGTTTTCGCCCAGTGAAAGGCGCGGATTCGCAAGCGGCAGTAGGGCTCGCAAGACCGGTGAGTCAAGCAGATAAAAGTCTTTGCCGGTGAACAGGACGAGCGTGCCGCCGGCACTGACCCAGCGGCCGATTGCCTCCCAGCTATTCCCCGGGAGTCCCTTCGCGGTATGACCGACCCAGAGGCTGCTAACCGCCTCGTAGGCTGGCCATAAGCGAGGGAGCGCCTCCTCGTCGACGGCAACGAGTTCGTCAGCGAAGGGAAAGGGTAATACTCCCACGGCGAGTGGGAATGCCTCCTCACGCATGCGGGACCGTAGATCGATCTTTACTTCCGCCAAAACCTTCTCACCCTGATCGAGGAGTGAAACCGCCAATGGATGCGTGAAATCGTAGATAGGAATCAATCTCTCTAGTTTTCCCCCACCTGCCAGGGTTAAAGGGATCTCCACACGGCTTATTGCCTCACCTCGCCATGGGTTTCCCGCCTTCTGAGTGAGAACTAGGAAACCGGTAAAGGTGTCAACGCCGGCGATCTTGACACAGATTGGTGTAAGCATTCCAGGAACAAAGCGCTCAGCAAAGCCCAGCCGCACCTCAAGCTGCGGTGCGGCACTCGCGCTCAGCGCGGCAAGGAGAAGGGCAGGTAAAACGATTCTCCAAGCGGAACAACAATTCTTCATCGTTTCGCCCCAGTAACAGTTTTAATTTAGAAGAGGTCTGCCGTAACACTTTCGCCCCGGTAAACCCGCAGCGGCAAACGAACTCATCTAACAAATACTATCCGGAGCTTTTGTTTCCTTCCAACAGCCAATCGGAGGGTTAGGAAGGCAACCAAACGAGCGAGAGAGTGTGTCAAACCGTTACTGAGGGAGCCTGTTCACCGCGATAGCGGCGTCTTCGCTCAGTACATCGGCGTAGATCTGCGTAGTCTGGATCGACCGGTGGCCAAGTTGCTTTTGCACAAGACGGATGTTGTACTCGGACGCTCGGTAGAGCAAAGAGGCGTAGGTATGCCGACAAGAGTGAATGGAAAACCGCGCTGGAAGGCTGATTGCCTCTGCATTTAACTTGAAGATTCGATAGACCGCGCTGCGGGTGAGTGGGCCCCCATTGCGCGAAGAGACAAAGAGCGATGCATGACCGGTCATCGACTCTCCTACCTGCTCCTTCCAAGCGAGAAACTCCGCTAAATGCTCACGCAGGGCTTTTCCCATCTTCACACCGCGTTTCTTGTGGCCTTTGCCATCCTGGACGATCAGCGAGGCGTTCTCCCGATCAAGGATTAAGTCGCGAACACGCAGATTACATATCTCCGAGGCGCGCAGACCGGTGTCTAAAGCAACGTGGAGGATCGCCCAGTTGCGCACCGGATTCTTACGACCATCGGCCTCAGGCGCCGCGGCACACTCGCGGCAATGTGTCTTCAGGGCATGGACCTGTTCAAGCGTTAGAAAGTCTTCGTGGGTGACCTCAAGCGGCACCTTTCCCCCTTTGTATGTCGCGCTAGACGGTAGCCGACAACCGGCGCGCGACAACGGACAGGTGTCGCAACAAAAGGTCACTTTTGTTGCGAAAGTTCCATCCTGGATTCGAAATGCCCTAGAGAAGGAGGTTTTGTGCATTGAGAAGAAGAGGAGCACTGCCACACCTCTGCTGCGAGACCCTATTTCACCCAGGGTCGAGGCGGACGAGGCGATTTATGAGCCTCTCATTCGATCGTGTATCTTTCGACGATCTTTTTCTCCTCGCCTACAACCTCGCCTGTTACCTCGAAGTAGGGGTCGATCCCCGAGCGCTTCAACTTCTCGCGCAGGAGGTTATCGAGCTGGAAGATCCCCGCGGAATTCGACATCTTAATGTGGATCTTCACTGGGCGTTCCTCTCCTTTCGCGAGGAGAACCTTCTTGATCGCCATCGCGGAGACGGAGTGGATCGATGCTTTGCCAGTCGTAAACGGAATACGTGCCCGTCCCGATTCCATGTCCAGCGCATCGGCGATCTTCACTACTCCCGCCTCCACGGTCAGGGGGAGGATATCGCGGCGATGCGCGTGTATGGCGTGAAGGACTTCCCCCTCGAGGATGGTCTCCTCCTTCTCGGGATAGATCCCCTCGAGGAACTCTTGGATCAACGGTGGGGCAAGGATGAGTGAGAGTTCCTCATGGCGATGTCGGTGAATGACGTGTCCGATATCGTGCAGGGCGCAGGCCAGACAGACGATTACCTCCGCATCCTCCGCGTCCAGGTGATAATCGGTGACCACACTCGGCACCACCCCACCCTCGACGAGAAGGCGCAAGAGCTTTAGGGCAATGTTTGTGATGATCTTGATGTGCACCGGACCGTGGTCGTTTATGTGCATGCGGTCGATCGCCGTCACGTTTGAGGCACTCCACAGGGTGGAGAGCCGTACCGACCTATCGATCCGCTCTACGACCCTACCCAGCCGCTCGTTTCCATGAAGTGGAAGATTGAGTCCCATTAAAGCTCTTCCCGTAGCTTTTCCCACCATTCGCGCTTCTTGTCGGCTTCCTGTCTTTGTTCTTTGCGTTGTTCAAGAAACGCCACGCGTTCACGCAAGAAGGCTATTTCCTCTTTAAGCGCCGCGATCAACTCGTCTCTTTCCTTCGCATTTACTTGCTTTTGTACAAAACCGGATGAGGTTTTATTCTCTAAAGATGACTCTATAAAGGAACTACTTCTTATAACTTCACTCGCTTCTGTTATAGTTAGCCCGCTATCGTAGAG
>JAGLXM010000084.1 GCA_023132915.1 Candidatus Bipolaricaulota bacterium | reverse complement strand
AATCCTCCTCTCCCAATAACCATATCTTTCACGCCGAACAACCGCTCGTCACATTACTCTCACTTCAATCTTCGCTCCTCTCCAACTCAGGGATCGCTGCCCTTTGTTCTGAGTTTACGTAAAGGGTTTGGGTAGGATAAGCAAAGCTAATCCCCTCCTTCTCGAAGCGCTCGTAGACGGCCAGGTTGATAGCCTGTTGAGTGTCCATGTAGGTATTGTAGTCTGGAACAAGCACATAATAGACGATTTCAAATCCCAAAGCGAAATCCCCGTACTCTTTGAAGTGAGCTCGATCGAAGCGGGCCTGCTCCTGTGACTCTATGATTTCTTGAATTATGTCAGGAATAGCAGCGAGCTTTTCGTAAGGCGTTTGGTAGGTTACCCCGAGCGAGAACGCAATACGACGCTCGTGCATGCGTTTGTAATTTCGTATACGGCTGTTGAGGAGATCGCTGTTCGAGAAGACGAGCTGCTCGCCAAAAAGGCTTCGTACACGAGTTGTCTTCAGGCCGATATGCTCCACGGTCCCGAGTAGCTCATCGACGATAATGAAATCGCCGATTACAAATGGCTTATCCAAAACGACCGAAAGGGAACCAAATAGGTCGCCAAGGACATTCTGAAGAGCAAGCGCGACGGCAATCCCGCCGATGCCCAGGCCAGCAATCAAAGCAGTGATGTCCACGCCCATGTTGTCCAAGGCAAGGAGAAGAATCACGGCCCAGAGGGCCGCTTGATGATAAATGTGAGTGCGGCCGTCGACGTGGCCGTGGCAGCGTCCTCTTCCAACTTCTGCTTGACGGACCGGGTGATTAGAAAAGACACGAGAGCCGTTCCCCAAATCCCGACTTGAGTCAGCAATGTAAGAACTGCGATCGTACCGATGACACGGGTTGCCACGGCGGGAAGCGTGAGTACGAGTGACCCAGCGTAAAGAGAGATGGCTACCAAGAACCAGGGCCGTGTTCTTCCCAGAAGATCTGCTACCAGATCGTCAACTTCGGTAGCCGTCCGTTTGGCAAACTCGGCGAGACGGCGATGAATAAAACTTCTGAGAAGGTATAGGATTAACGCAACGAGGATGATAACCGCAGCGGCCAGAAGCCATGCCCATACCGGATTTCCGTAGAATACCTTGCTCAAGAACACCAAACCTCCCTTAAACTACTACGCGCAAGTAATCGACTCCAAAAAGTGTAACACCAATTTTCACTGCTCAGGACCTTTGTTCTCTTTCTGCTTCTACCTGTTTCTGCCAGGCTGCGTACCCTTCTTTCAGCTTCTCTGGGGTCGTGTTTGGGAATATCATCGCAAGTTTCTCTGCTACTAGATGACTCATAAGCAAGTATTCACCTCGCTCAACCATCCAAAGAGTTTCCAGAGTGACTCCTGCTTGTTCCGCAAATTCTTTTACGCTCAGATCCAGGGATTCTCGCAGTTCCCGGACCGGATTCTTCAAGGTTGCCATAGACAACACCCCCCCCTGCAAGATTGTTGTACCTACCTGCCCTCCTTTTCCAACATTGGTTTCACTATGTCTACCATAGATATTCATGGCCCCTTTCCTGCTTTATACGTATAGGGATACAAGAAAATCGCCTGGATTGCAAGGATCGTATTCCAAGGAAGTCACTCTTTTGAACACGGCCTCAACTATAGATTGCATAGGAGAGTTTGTGCTTACCAAAGCAGGTAGCATGCTTTCTTGTCAGGAGTTGACAATGTCTTGTCAGAAGCCGATGTTGTAATTCTATTTGGCCGTAAACGTGGCGACTTGTTGAAAAGGAAAAGAGAGCACCCTTTCGCATACCTTCTGAACTAATTGGACAAGCTGTGGACCCGCTCTGGAGAACCTGAAGGCAGGCCAGCTGACGAAAAACAAACTGAAGAAGGAGCTTCACTTTTCACCTACTTCACCGCACCGCTCGTAATTCCTTTGATGATGTATCGCTGAACAAAGATAAACACAATCAGCAAAGGAAAGGTGGCAACGACGGTCAACGCCATGACACCGTTCCACTGGATGCTGTACTGTCCAAATAGTTCGGCGAGGCCAACCGTTACTGGAGCTCTTTCCGGGCCTTTCGTCAGAATCAAGGCGAACATGAACTCATTCCAAGCCCTGATGAAGGCGAAGACACCCGTCCCGATGAAGCCCGCCCGGGCAAGTGGGGCAACAATCGAAAGCAGCGCCCGGGATCGACTGCATCCATCTACCAAAGCTGCTTCCTCCAGAGAAACTGGAATGGAGTCGAAATAGCTCTTGAGTAGCCAGATAACAAGAGAAAGCGCGAAGGTCGTATCGATCAAGATCAACGCGAGATATGTGTCGTAAAGCCCGAGTGCTCGGGACAGATTGAAATATGAAATCATCAAAATAGCGCCAGGGAACATCTGGAGGGCGAGAATCGCCAGCATCAAGGAGCGCTTGGCGGGTAGTCTGAAGCGGGAGAGGCCGTAGCCCGCAAGCGCACCAAGGAAGACACACAGCAGAGTGGAGGAGATTGAGATCAGATAGCCATTGAGAAAGTAGCGCAAGTATCGCTGTTGGGAGAGAACAGAGGTATAGGACTCAATAGTCCAGGACTGCGGCAGCAGTTTCGGTGGATAGGTGAAGATCTCCGGGTTCGGTTTAAAAGAAGTGAAAAAGCCAAAGATGACCGGAAAAAGCACCGCAAGGGTGATCAAGGTTGTACTCGCGTAGAGGAGGAGGTGCTTGATGC
>JAGLXM010000083.1 GCA_023132915.1 Candidatus Bipolaricaulota bacterium | reverse complement strand
TCCCCGATATCTGTTCCGGGCTCCAGTCCATCTGGATCAGCAGTTCCACCTTCGTCCAGATGGAGCCGCCAAACCGAGGACGAACCTTAGCCTTCCTGCGTTCCAACGTCAGGCGGTGTGCCTGTCTAGGTCGGTATCCTCTCATGCCTCGATTACGACTTAATTCCCTGCTGATCGTGAATCTGTAACGACCAATCACCACAGCGATCTCGCTTTGGTTGTGATCGGCTTGCTTTAGCACGTAGATCTGATATCGTTCTTCTCGGGTGAGCTGCGTGTACGCTTTCATCAGTGCTCCTTTGATTTATTGGTCTGAGGGACACTGCCGATGCTACCGCAGCTCGTCTCTTAAACCAATCGCCAAAGTTGCACTTACGAGTTGAATCCGCGAAGGATAGGAGATGACTACCGATGAAAAACCCGCCTTAAAATCTGCAAGCGGGGAAAAGAGCGTTCTTTGCCCTGGAAGAGGCGGACGATGTTCCCACGATGGGTGAGCAAGATGAACGCTGCCAAGGCCGCGGTCAGCCCGATCAGCAAGGAGGGGTAGTGAGCGGCGGTGTAGCGGTTAAGCAATGCGATGACCAGCGGCACGGTGATCGCCCCAAGGAGTGAGCCAACGGAGACACGGCCGGTAAGGATGAGGGAAAGCGCGAAGACCGGGACTGCGATGGCGACTGGAATCGGGGCAGTGGCAAGGAGCATTCCGGCTCCGGTGGCTACTCCTTTCCCCCCACGAAAACCGATATAGACCGGGAAGACATGACCGATTACCGCGGAAAGGCCGCAGAGGATCGGCACAATCGCAGGGTCGATCGGAAGCGGACCAAACGGAAGGTCACAGATCACCGTTGCCGCAATCACTCCCTTTCCCAGGTCGATCGCCGCCACCGGCACGCCACCCTTCCAGCCGAGGACCCGCCAAGCATTGGTCCCCCCGGCACTCTTGCTCCCGTGCTGGCGAATGTCAATTCCCCTAAGAATCTTCCCCGCGATTACCGCCGTGGGGAAGGCTCCGATGAGATAAGAGATCAGAAGCAATCCTGCAAGCGCCACTACCTCTCCCCTTTACTCTTTGCTGCTTCGATCATCTGGTCGATCGGCTCGGTGTCAAGGACAGCGATCGCCGCGCCGCCCGGGCCGGCATGGGACCCTAGTGCTGGGGCGGCGTCGGTCACCATCACCGTTGCGGCAGGAAACCCCCGGTGAAGCGCCCCGGCGTAGTGCTGCGCGAGCTTGGGAGCGGCGGCATGAGCCACGATGAATATCGGCGCTCCCATCTCCTGCACGAGTTCCGTGACAAAAGAGAGCGTCTTTCTTACTGCACGACGTCGCCCGATCGTCTTGCCGGCCGGGGCCACTTTTCCGTCTCTGACAGTAAGGATCGGTTTCAGACGAAGCAGTTCAGCGATCCTCCCTTGAATGGGCGAGAGCCGCCCCCCACGCACAAAGTACTCGACAGTGGGGACGAACACGAAGATACTCGCTCCGGCTGCGGCTTTCCGGGCAACTGCACTGCATGTATCAAGTGGGAGGTCAGCGTCAATCGCGCGTGCAGCCGCCCACACCGCGAGCCCCTGCGCTGCTGAAGCGGTCCGGCTATCCACCACCTCAATCGGTACTCCGACCTCCTCGCTTACTGTTCGGGCAGCGGCAAGGGCCGTCTGGTAAGTCCCAGAGACCTCAGCGGAAAGGTGGATCGACAGGACCCCCGCATAGTGGCGGGATAGATATCGATAAAGGAGAAGGACCTCGGCGGGGGTCGGCTGCGAGGTCTTGGGGAGGATCTTCGAAGTGGCGAGCCGCTTATAGAACTGCTTGGGGGTGATCTCTACCCGGTCGAGGAGCTCTTCCTCGCCGAACGCTACCCGCGCCGGGATCACGCGAATCCGCTGAGTCGTGAGGAACGACTGGGGAAGATCGCAGATCGAATCGGTCACTAAAGCGACCCCAGCCCGCTCCACTTCGGTCGGATACGCTTTCAGTTGCACGAGCATGTCCTCGACCCTCTGCGAACGGATCTTTCCTGCCTCAGCGAGGATCTCTAGGACGTGCGCTGGGGCGTTTGTGTGAACATGAACGTGCACCTCTTGCTCAGTTCCTGCGACCACCACCGAGTCTCCAAACTGGGTGAGGCGCTGCTTTAGCGCCATCCGGTCGATCCCTTCTCCGATGAGAATCCCCTCCGTACAATAGCGGAAATCGACGCATTCCGGCACATAGCCTGTGGCGATATCGAAGTCTCTCTCTAGAACCTCGACCGCAACGGTCTCCTCTTCCTCACTGCACTCGAGGGATTCGACAAACCCCTCGAGGAAATTGACGAACCCAAGCGCACCAGCGTCGACCACACCTGCCTTCCGCAAGACAGCCAAACGGTCTGTCGTCTCAGCGAGCGACCGCCGCGCTGTCTGCAGTCCTTCCTCCAACAGGGAAAGGAAGTCACCGAGCCGCTCCGCGTTTCTCGCAATGTGATCCGCAAAATCGCTCATCACGGTGAGAATCGTCCCCTCCTGGGGATCGGCTAACGCCTCCCGCGCGCGGGTAGCGGCGCGCTTTGCTGCTTCAACGAAGTGCGTGACCGAAATCTGGATCTGATCTGCGATCCCCTCTCGCAAGCCCTGGAAGAACTGGGCCATGAGCACCCCGGAGTTCCCCCGCGCGCTGGCAAGGGCTGAGGAGGCTATCGTCGAACTGACCGTAACAAGGGAGGGCTTAGAGAGATTAAGCCCGCGGATCACCCCGCGCATCGTCGCCGCCAAGTTGGAACCGGCGTCCAAGTCGGGCACAGGAAAAACGTTGATCCGATCTAGGAGATCCTTATTCGCTATGATGCGCTGAGCGCCGGTGATCACCGCCCGACGCAGACGCTCCCCGTTCAGATAGTGTATCTTTTTCCGCCCTTCCTTTTGCACCACGTCCGTATCATACCACCTTCAGTGCCGGGTGCAAAAACAGACCGGCGACTCTTTCCCAAGTCGCCTCTGTCCCTTGATACGCACTTTAAGTTATGCTAGCCTAGGTTATCTCTGACAGAGGGGTGGTCGTGATGAAGACGTCTCGTATCGATGTGGTAGACTCATTTGCCGTTCTCACGGTGAATCACCCCAACCCCACTGTAAGACCGCAGGTCAATACAAACGCCCCCTACGGGGCGCAATACTAATCTCTTTGCACCTTCATCCATTCCCAATTCTAACCTGAGCCTTGGACAGTATTTTCAGCTACAAAGGAGGTATTGATGCATATTTGTACTGATAGCAAGCGCCTTTGTGTGTTAGTGATCAAAAGCGAGATCATGCGCTCAGCCGGAGCTTACCTGCGCGAGCAGGGGTTCATCGAGATCCTCCCGGTGATCCTCTCGCCGGTGACCGACCCGCTTCACCATGAGACATACGGCGGCGCAATCGACTACTACGGCCGCCCCTATCAGTTGACCAAGAGCATGATCTTGCACAAGCAGATCGCCCTACGAACAGCCCCAAAGATCTTTTGTTTCTCGCCGAATGTCCGCATGGAGCCGGAAGAGCGTGCCAGCTTAGGCCGCTACCTTGCTGAGTTCGTCCAGCTCGACCTTGAGGTGCGGGACGGAACACGGGATGAGCTCATAGAAATCGGAGAGGGCCTCTTGCTCGCCATCCTCCAAGGGGTCAAGGAACGTTGCCCCGGAGAGCTTGAACTTCTAAAGCGGGACTTGGCAATTCCAAAACGTCCATTCAGACAGATCACTTACCAGGAAGCAGAGCAGCAATTCGGGGAGAAGTTCGATGATGCTCTCTCCAAATCCCTGGCGGCACCGAGCTGGGTGATCGACTTCCCGCGGGAGGTGCGAGAGTTCTATGATCGCGAGGACACTTCCCGCCCAGGGACGCTCATCGACATAGACCTGATCTATCCCGAGGGCTACGCAGAGGCTCTCTCCGGGGGCGAGCGGGAACATACCCTCTCGCGCATCCTGCGGCGATTTGAGCAGGACGGGATCGACCCACAGCGGTTCTCGGAGTACCTTAAAGCAGTAGAAGAAGGGATCCCCCCATCGGCCGGGTTCGGAATTGGGATTGAACGGTTGACCCGCTATATCTGCGGCCTCGATCATGTCAAGGAGGCACGCCTCTTTGCCAAGGTCCCGGGAGCGGTCGGATCGATCTAGCTCTTAGGATATAGGGCGCGACTCCGGCCTCAGAGTATTGGCTAGGGCCGCGCATCCACTCGCGGAGATAACGTCGCACACAAGGTGCGACGCTACATCCATTTTTTCGTAGCGTCGGAGCTTGTCTCCGACGTTGAGAGGTTTGTTCCTGACAGAGTTTATGTAGCTCGTACGAACAACAACCAGATTCGCCTTCGGCGAATCTCCGCTTTCCTCCCCCAGCAAGCTGGGGGATATCCAGCGGAGGCTCTTTATGAATCGTCCGTCCAGGTAGCATCTCACTGATAGAGATCCTAGTTCTCTTGGTGCCCCTGTAAGGGAGATGAAGATTGAACTCGAGCGAGATCTGCAACGCGCAGCTCGGAGTGACCGTTGAGAAGAAGCAAGCACGTCGATCAACGCTGCAAGCGTAGGGAGCGATCGCTTCGTCGTCAACCTCCCCCTTTTGATTCTCCTGCACTTAATGTTGACAGCAAGCGGCCAGTTAAACCGAAGCCCCGGAGCTGAGATCGATCCCTGTTCTTAGCGTGCCCCTCCCTTCGGCGTAGGATTCAAAACGGCGGAGAAGTTCATCACCTAAAGCGGGTTATTCGGCGTGTAACAAAGACCGTCGTTGTCCACCCCCGGCCAACCACAGGGTGTTATGCTAAACCAATGAAACAGGAATAAGGGGTGGACTATGAATCATGACCGGGTTTGTTTACGAGACAAGAGAAAGGGGTTGGTCGTCCTCGTCTTAACCCTGTGGATCCTGGTTCTTCCCCTTGGATATCAGACACGCGCCGATACCAATGGCGATACTCCAGTTATTATCCTGGAGAAGAAACAGGGGGAGGAGGGGACACTTCAACTCATCCTTGCAAACGCTCCCGAGGGAGTGTACATGTACGATATTACGGTTTCTGTGAGGGATAGTCGCATCGTACGCATCCGCTCGGCCAGGGGAATAGCGATCGCAGGGTTCTACTTTCAAGTGGTAAAGACAAGCGGGGACTCGATCGAGTTTCGCGCGTTGGACCTTGATCGGAGCGGTGTGTTGCCAGGAGCTCGGGATGTCATCCTGGCGGAGATCGACGTGGTAGGGTTGGCGAGGGGACGAACGGGAATCGATGTGGAGGTCAATAAGTTTATCGACCATCGGGACCACAGGGTTGTCCCCCGGGTGGAGTCAATCTCGTTGGAGGTGTTTACCCCCGCTCCCCAATTATCCTCGATCGGAGGCTCTGTGAAGGTTCCTCAGGACCTGGACGGGGACGGTCTCTATGAAGATATCAACGGGGATGGGAGGCTCACCCCAGAGGATGTCTCCCTGTTTGCCCTTGATATCAACAGTGAGGCCATTCAGACGCATGAAGAATCTTTTGATTTTAACGAGGATGGGAAGATAGGCCTTGAGGATGTCCAAGCATTGGCCGCCTTGGCCGAGAAGGCCAATCCCACGCTTACTAGCCTGCGGCTGGAACAGGGAAGAGGGGAAACAGGAAAGGAGGTTGCCCTCGAATTGCTCTTGGTCAGAGGAGCTCGTGGACTGCAGACCTACGATCTGGTTCTCTCTGTATCTGACCCCCGAGTGGCCCAGATCAAGGGATTAAAAAGTGATGCGATAGATCAGCGGTTCTTTCAGATCGTTCATCAGGACCCTGGTTCCATCGAGTTTCGGGCCGCGGACTTCAGGGATCAGATCCAGCCTGGGACGGATGGCATTACCCTGGCAACGGTTATCCTCACAGGCATGAGCAAGGGCGAGGCGAAGCTCGACATCAAGGTCAGGGTGATGACGGATGATGAAGGAAACCTGATAGAGCCGTTGGTTCAGTCAGGCTGGGTAACGATAACCGTCTTCCTCTCCCCGATTGGCGACTCAACCCACCGTCCACAGGATTTGGACTACGACGGGCTCTACGAGGATGTGAATGGAGATGGGAGATTGACCTTTGCCGATCCGCTTTTGTTGGCCTTCAATCTTGGTAGCAAGGTGATCCAGGGAAACCCGGCTCTGTTTGATTTCAATGGCGATGGAAGGGTCGACTTCAATGACGCGGGCACCTTGGCCACGCTCGTCGAAAAGTTTGAATAACCGGATGCCCGCCTTATCACTCGCTATTCTTCAGCCTGTTGCACAAACCCTCCCTGCAGCGTATAATTAAAAGAAGAATATTTTCTTGAATGTAATCGTGATCAGATGTATCTCATGCCGGTATCGATACGGGATTGGTTGCCCGAGAATCACTTAGCGTGGTTCATCCTCGATGCGGTGAAGGAGTTCGACCTCACTCCCTTCTACCGGAAGTATTGTGTCGACGGGTGGGGGCGAGCCGCATACGAACTAGGAATGATGGTGTCGTTACTGTTGTATGCCTACTGTCTGGGGATATGCTCCTCCCGCCAGATCGAACGTGCCTGTGTAGTCGATGTAGCCTTTCGCGTGATCACGGCAAACCAGAACCCGATTACTCAACGATCTGTCGGTTCCGCAAGGAGAACGAGGAGAAACTTGCAGATCTGTTCACTGCAGTGTTGCAGCTGTGTGCCCAGGCGGGGTTGGTTCACCCCGTGGAATAGGATTCCATGGGGTAAAGGTAGGGGTGGTTGCCCTCGATGGGACGAAGATGAAGGGGAACGCCTCCCTCGCTGCGAACCGGACCTACGAGTACCTGGAGGAAGAGGTCAAGCGGATGCTGCAGGAAGCAGAGGAAAAGGATGCGGAGGAAGATGCCCTTTACGGAGAGGGGCGCCGTGGGGATGAACTCCCCGCACAGCTAGCAAATCGAGAGAGCCGACTGGCACGGCTAAAAGAGGCCAAGGCATAACTTGAACAGCAGGCTAAAGAGAAGGTTGCCTTACAGGAAGAGAAGATCGAAGCACGGCGGCGGGAGGAAGAGGCGACCGGTAAGAAGAAGCGAGGACGAAAGCTCAAGGAACCAGATAAGAAACCAGACCAGAAGAAGGCCAAGGCCAACCTGACTGACCTTGACAGCCGGATCATGAAGACTCGTAATGGGTACATCCAGGGTTACAATGCTCAGGCGATGGTAACAAAGGAGCAGATCATCGTAGCGGCCGAGACCTGCCTGCTGCAGGCAGGTCACCCAAGAGCAGAACGATGTAAACCAACTACATCCGATGCTGGAGAGGACGAATGAGGAACTGACAGCAGTAGAAGCGGTAGGGAACGTGAAAGTGGTGTTGGCCGACGCGGGATACTACAGCGAAGATAATGTTCTCAATGCAGATCCGGGAGGGCCGGAACTGTTGCTTGCAATGAGCAAGGACTCCAAGCAACGGCAGGCGATGAAGGGAAAAGCCTACCCGCGGGGACGGATCCCCAACGACGCGACGGTGAAGGAACGGATGGAGCAAAAGCTTCTCACGAAACAGGGTAAGAAACTGTACAAGTGGCGTTCACAGACAGTGGAACCGGTCTTCGGACAGATCAAAGAAGGCCGTGCGTGCGGGAGATTTTTACGACGGGGATTAGCAGCGGCGAGGAGCGAATGGCGACTCATCTGTGCAGCGCACAACCTGCTCAAGCTGTGGCGGAGTGGCAAGCTCCACCTGGCTATGCAGTAAAGACAGGGCTGTTCGGCTTAGAGGCAAGCGGGGAGCCCACTTGTTCCCAGGCTCGGACTGTGTTTGAAAGGGGCCACATATGCGGGAGAGCCTCCTGTATCTAAGACTGGACGAAGAAGAGGGCTTTCCCCATGGATGATGGTCCTGAAAAAGCCTGTCAATGGTCAACTAAGAGGTTTGGGCAACAGGCTCCATTGATACGCAGATCCAATACTACAATGCCCAGAGGAGGCATTCGGCGCTGGGGTATCTCGCGCCGCGAACCTATGTCAGTCAAGAGGTGACCTTGCCAGAACCGATCCTTGACTTAGCACTTCTTAGTTCCTAGAGTGGTGCAGGATTTCCACCTCATGTCCCTGGGAATATCTAAACTGACTAGGGAGCATACACAGGAGATCTGGACAATGAAAGAAAACAATGAATCAAAACGACACTTGGTGAGTGAACTGGCGGAATTACGCCAACGAGTTGGTGAGTTAGAGAGATTAGAGGCCGAGCGCAAGCGAGCGGAGGAGGAAATCCAGCGTGCCTGGGCAGAGTTGGATCAGATTTTCGAAACGGCGGCCGATGGTATGCGCGTGGTGGACAAGGATTTCAATGTGCTTCGTGTCAACCAGACCTTCTGCGATCTATCGGGCGTGAACAGAGAAGATGCACTCGACATGAAGTGCTACGAGGTCTTGGGCGGGCGGCTGTGCCACACTCCCGGGTGTCCGCTGACCAAGATCATGGCCGGCGCGGAAGGCGTGGAGAAGGAAGAAGAGATGCAAAGAGCTGATGGGACGACAGTTCCCTGCATCGTGACGGCCACGCTGTTCCGACATCCAGACGGCAAAGTCATCGGTATTGTGGAGGACTTCAAAGACATCACCGAGCGCAAGCAGGCAGAGGAGGAGCTGGAGCTTAGGGCAAGACTTCTGGATAGCGCTACTGATTCAATCCTTGTCAGCGACCTTGATGGGAATTTGCTCTATGTTAATGAGGAGTGTTGCAGGTCGCGAGGCTATAGCAAAGAAGAAATGTTGGGGATGAATATTAAAGAACTAAATGCTCCAGGGTACGCTGAGCGTACCAAGTCGTGGATACAAGAGCTGATGCAAAAAGGAGAAATAACCACCGAAAACGCTCATCTCTGTAAAGACGGATCTGTAATACCGCTGGAAGCACGTATTAGAGTTGTTGAAGTAGACGGTAAGAAGCTTCTTATAAGCGCTGCCCGCGATATCACGGAGCGCAAGCGGAGGGAGGATGCGCTGCGGGAGAGAGCAAAAGAGTTGACCTGTCTCTACTCAGTAAACCACGACTTACAGAAAGGCCTGGCCATTGAAGAACTTTGTAGGCGGATCGTTCAATACTTGGTTCCCGCTATGCAGTTCCCAGAGATCACTCTACCTGTGATTGAATTGGATGGTACGCGATACGCATCCGAACGATACACCGATGGGCTGTCCCATGGCCTCCACGCAAAGATTAGAGCGGGTGAGAAGGTCTTGGGGCGCTTGTCGGTCTACTATACCAAGGACAAACCGTTCTTGATTCCCGAGGAGCAGAACCTCCTCAACAGTATTGGAGAGGACCTTGGTCTGTGGATTGAGCAACAGCGGGCGGAAGAAGCGCTGAAGAAGAGTGAAGAGAAATACCGAGACCTGTTCGAGAACGCCAGCGATCTCATCCAGAGTGTAAAGCCCGATGGCTCCTTCGCCTATGTCAATCGCGCCTGGCGGGAAACACTCGGATATAGCGAAGGGGAGATTCCCAATCTCTCTTTGCGCGACGTCATTCACCCTGACAGTCTAGCCCACTGCGAGGAAGTAATTCAGCGCGTGCTCGAGGGAGAAACAGTCCTTGGCGTTACCGCCACGTTCGTAACAAAAGGTGGAAGGCCAATCGAGGTTGAGGGAAACATAAACTGTAGCTTCGAGAAGGGCATCCCTGTTGCCTCGCGCGGCATTTTCCGAGACATCACGAAAAGAAAGAAGATGGAAGAGGAGTTGCGCCAGACGATCAAGATGAAGTCCGAGTTCTACTCCCATGTCTCCCACGAGCTGCGCAACCCGCTGAATTTCATCCTTGGTTACGCTCAGCTGTTGTCGATGGAAGAGAACTTGAATGATGTACAAAAGAGATTTGTGGACAACATCCTTGCAGGTGGGGAGCGGTTAGTCCCATTGATTGAAGACTTCTTTGAACTGTCCAAACTGGACAGCGGACACATCACGCTCACGCGTGAGAGTCAACCCTTAAAGCCCCTGCTAAGCTTGGTCGACCAAGATCATCGACTGGCGGCTCAGGCCAAGGGCATCCAGTTGACGTTTCATGATGAAGGTACTGTAGACGATGAGGCCATTCTCGATGCCGTGAAGTTTCGCCAGGCAATGGATAACTTGGTAGGCAATGCGATCAAGTACACTCCTAAAGGAGGCAAGGTCAGTGTCACGCTTACCAAAGGCGCCAACCAGTTTGCCATTCGCATAGCGGACACCGGAGTAGGAATTGCGCCAGAAGACCACGATCGCATCTTTCACGAGTTCATCCGAGTCGAAAACGACGAAAGAACGGGCAAAGAATTGGTCCCAGGGACAGGGCTAGGATTGCCTATTGCAAAGCGGATTATCAATCTGCATGGCGGAAGAATCAATCTACAAAGCGAATTAGGTAAGGGCGCCACCTTTACTGTGACCATTCCAGCGGGAGGGGAGGATGACAAGAATACTGGTCGTTGAGGATGATGCAAGAAACCGGCAGTTGTATCGGGACGTATTGATTCCAGCAGGCTACACCGTCGTTGAAGCCGTGGATGGTGAGAGTGCCATCCCAGCGTGGCGCGAGCACCACCCGGATATCATTCTCCTTGATATTGGCCTGCCAGGGATCTCTGGTTTGGAGGTGGCAAGGCAAATCCGCAGGTCCGAGAAGCACGACGAGCATGTACCGATCCTTGCTGTCACCTCCTACACCGCAGGAGACGATCCAGAAAAGGCGTTTGCAGCAGGTTGTGACGCCTACATGCCTAAACCAGTAAACCTCGAAGAACTAAAGACGAAACTAGAGGAGGTACTGAAACTTGCTCGCTAGGCCTTACAAGATTTTGATCGTTGATGACGAAGCGAGCAACGTCGATATTCTTCGAACCTTCCTCAGTCGTCGAGAGGAGTTTCATGTACTCACTGCCAGAAATGGTGTTGAGGCCTTGGAGGTATTTCAACGGGAGAAAGATGTTTCCCTCATTCTGCTTGACATCATGATGCCGGAGATGGATGGTTGGGAAGTGCTGCGAGCCGTTCGCGGCGAAAGCGCTGTCCCAGTGATCATGATTACCGCTCGCGATGAGGTCTCCGACATCGTCCAGGCGTTTACCCTGGGGGTTGATGATTACATCAACAAGCCGTTCAAACTGCCCGAAGTCGAGGTTCGTGTTGAGGCAGTATTGCGACGGGCGCACCGATCGACTGAGACAGAGACCGTCCTAACAGCCGGGCCGCTCGTCGTGAACGAAGCAACGAAAACAGTGGAACTGGATGGACAAGCGCTTGATCTCTCTCCCAAGGAATTTGAGCTCGCCCGGCTTTTTGCTGAGAAACCCGGTACGGTGATCTCAGCTGAGGAGATTGTGCAGCGACTATGGCCCAACCGCCATCTAGCGGATGCCCATGACGTGAAGCAGATCATCTATCTGTTGAGAAAGAAGCTTGAGCCGAACCCCGAGCATCCTGAACTCCTGGTGACCGTGCGCGGCTTTGGATACAAGTTCGTGACATAGCCTCTCCTTCTTGATGGCATACGTGTACTGTGACCTTGTTGTGACCTTCGCCTGACCCACCCATTACCCTCCTTTTGTATCTTTTATACCCAGAAGCGGGTTACCGTTTCCCCAAGATGAATTACGCAAACAAAAAAACAGCTTTACGCATTCAAGGAGGTGCGTTGTGAAAAAAATCACAGTTACAATGTTGGTATTTGGGGTTAGGTCTAGCAATGGCGACATGCATGCGGGATTATTGATGTCGAATTTGCTTGAAAAACCATGCTGAATGTGATATATATTACAGACATCAGTAGCGGCTTGCGTTATAATGCGCACACATTATATCTGAAAAAGGCATCGCCATCGCGAGGTGGCAGCGCAAAACCGTGGATCTCTCAGAGACTGCCAGGTTGCCAGAGACAGGGGGGCGAGGGTTAAATGTTTACTCTGTCGAGGGCAACGTTGACTGTAGCTAGGAGATCTTTCTCTTTACCCCGTATTATTTTCTCAGTATTGTGCCATTATGCTCTTGAATTCCGGAGCTTCTTGTACTGTAGATCGCGGTTCAGGAGTAGATTTACGCAGAGGAGAGTGAGGCTAGTCTAGGAAGAAGGAGGCACACAGCTAT
>JAGLXM010000082.1 GCA_023132915.1 Candidatus Bipolaricaulota bacterium | reverse complement strand
ACCACAGGGAATCTCAAGTTGAAAGTCAAGCCTGAACCTCCTCTGACACGCGGACAACAGGGACACGGAGACAGGGGGAGAGGGCGAAGGGGTGACGGAGGAGGGCACACCCTTGGCTTTTATTTCAGGGGACATAACACTTAATTCCGCTCTGGCTCGTCTGCCACCTTGAGACACAGATCACAGAGCAACGTTGGGCACCATAGTGGAGTAAGACTCCACAGGGCAGGCAGGGTCCAACGCACAAAAGCTTGGGGTACGAGACCTTCATTGGTTTTTTTCATCTCGCCGACGCGCTTCGCGAGCACATTGATGGCAGAGAAGCAGAGCCCCAGGAAGTTCATGACCGGTGATCTGGTAGACGGCACCTTGGCATTCAGGGCAGCAGTCTTGCCATGAGATCCTTACGGATGACACCAAAAACGCCAAGAACGAAGGTCTGGTAGACCCCGCTTTCTCGTTTGCACATTCTCTTTGTTGAGGTAGACTTTGCAAGACTTGCACGGTGGCTGAGCTTGGCCGCCGCCAGGTGCAAAGGACGGAAGCAGAGGAAGCTAATGGGTCTCACCTTCGAATGGGATGAGCATAAGGCGCAGGGGAACCGGAAGAAGCATGGTGTTTCTGGCTCCTCGCTGTTTCGAGTGGGTAACTAATGAGAAAAGGCCAAGTGCCAAGGCCTTTGCCAATGCACAGAACTGCTTCACCACGAAGGACTCGAAGAGCACGAAGGGTTCAGAGGACAAGCGCAACGTCGGAGGCAAGCTCCCGACGCTACCCAAAAGCCTGTTCTTTTGTAGCGTGAGCAGCTTGCCATGCATGGCTTGTCTGCCACGTTGAGCTTTGGACTATGGACTTCATTTAGACTCCCGACTCACGACTATCTTTTTCCGCTTTTGCACTCGCCCGATTGCGGATGTGTGCTTGAACCAACTTCCATTCTTCGTGTCCTTCGTGGTGAATTTAGCATCCGTCCCGTGCGAACTGAAATTAGAAGTTACTACCCACTCGAAACGACGAAGAGCCGTGTTTCTTTTGAGGAGGTTGCCACGGTATTCGGCGATCCATTGTCCCTCACCATTGACGACCCCCGCCACTCAGCGACAGAAGAACGTCTTATTACTATTGGGCAATCATACCGACGTCGAACGCTGGTTGTCGTACATGCAAAACAGGGGGATAATATTCGCATCATCAGCGCACGTCACCCAACACGGCGTGAAAGGAGGACGTATGAAGAAGGCACCTATGAGTCACCGTGATCCAGATATGCTGGACGAGTACGATTTCAGTCCAGGTGTGCGAGGAAAATATGCCAAGCGCTACATGCAAGGCAGTAACGTCATCGTGCTCGATCCCGATGTGGCGAAGATCTTTTCCGATGCCACATCCGTCAATCAGGCTCTCCGCGCTTTGGCTGAAATCATCCAGCAACAGTCAAAAAACAGCAGTTCCAGGGTCGGATCTTGAATCGTGACTTTCTACGCGGGGACGGGGAGACACGGAGACGGGGGGAAAGGGCGAAGGGGCGAGAGGGCGAAACGGCGACGGAGGAGGGCACACTCTTAGGCTTTTTGGCTAGCGGCTTACCGTTTCTAACTTCAATTCCTCAATGCGGGAGTGGACGGGGCCCAGCTTAGTGATTGTGATGTAGACCACCCTCTGTCCCTCTTCAGCCTGCTCGCTCGCTGTCTCCCTCGCCCAACGGTTGAATTCCTCGTCACCTTCAAATTGCATGGAGATGGTAGCTTCTTGGGGAATCCTCTCGGCGTATTCTGGATGCTCCAGGATGTATTTCTCGAACTCGAAAATTAGATCTAAGTTCCTGTCAACCATCTCCTTCAGTTTGCTCATGGAAAGCCTCCTCGCAAAAACCGGTACCGGTAGATAGACCAATTCCCCCTGATATCTCGTTCGGCTCGGGTTGAGGCTTCACTGTAGCTTAGTTTAAGAACCTCTTTCCTCGCCTCTCCCTTCTGGTTATATCTGTCTATGTGCATGAATCCATGGGCGGTATCATAACGGATGGCTGCCCTCCAAGATCCAGCAACCTTGATCTCTAGCTGAACCAGGAATTCCACTACTCTTCCACTTTCCGTTCTATGATAGTGTCTAATTCTGGTGTCTAGTCAGACAGGAAGCAAGTATTGTCTCTCAGGCACCAAAAAGCTCCATCACTAATATAATCACCCCGGTTCCCAGCACTTTTTATGCTATCCATTCTACTACTGGAAAGCAAGTGCCGTTCAGAGGGCCAGATGCTGTCTTGCTTGCCTTCCAGAATGGTGATGTTGAGCTGTATCCCTTGGCGATCTTGGTGTCTTGAGTGAGTGATAGCGAGCGGGCGAGAGAAAGGGCTTGCCTCTCGCAAGGATGTGAAGCAGTGATGGGGGACGGGCGGAAAATGGTGAATGGTAAGTCGTAAGTGGTGAATCGTAGGAGGAAGCCCAGCGTCCGAAGTCCAAGGTCCAAAGTCGGGAAGCAGTGACGAGTGATGAGAAAGAACAAAAGCATTCTCTCGCAAAGAGGCAGAGACGCAAAGGAAAGCCTTGCACAGGGGAAAAGAACAAGAACAGAAGGCCTTTCTTAGCGATCTTTGCGGCTTGAGTGAGTGATAACAAACGGGCGAGAGAAAGAGCTTGTGCCTCTCGCAAAGACGCAGAGAACAGCGGAAGACAGGTAGAGGTAGGGCTGGACGAAGACCGGTAATCCTGGCGTCTTAGAAAGCTTGGGGTCAGGTCTTGTTTCTTGCATGGAGACCAAAGGGACTCCGCTTTTGGAGACGGCTAGGCCACGCAAGAAACAAGACCTGACCCCAAGCGGTGCTGTCTGAGGATGAACACGCAGCAGGACCAACCCAGGCAACCCCTTGTCCGCCATAAACCGACGCGAGAAGTCCAAATCATACGTGACTAATATCCATCCCTCAACCGTGGCAAGCTTATAGATCTCGTCATCACTTGCGCTACTCTTACCTAACTCGCGAATGTCCTTAGTGGTCCAACCTAACCCGCGCAAGAAGGCCTCAATCCCCAGAAGCACAGGCACCAATGCCCGCTCGCCGATTTCGTAAGGCTTGAGGGCCATTGATTCGCCAGGGTCCCTCTTTACTTACGGACTCAGCCAGTTATCGACCGAAAGGTTGCGCACAAAGGTGAAATGCCGATCATTGCTGAGTATCGTGAGGTTGTGGAGGCGAGCTACAGCAGCAATCTGAGCATCACTGGGAGGGATGGGCTTCCCCTTGGCCTTTTGCTCCGCTTGTATCCAGCCGAATTCTTCAGCCGCGAGATGGTCATATTCCCAGAGAACTACTGAATTTAGGAAAGCTTTTAGACGAGCTAGATTCTCTTTCTTGCGCTGACTGGCATAGGCAGCGTAGTAAAGTTCCCCCAAGATGGTCATGGAGATACCAAAGATATCTCCTGTACCCTTTGCCTTCTGCAGTTGGGATTTGAGCTTCTTTTCTCCTTCCAGAATCTTACTGACATGGTTAGTATCCACCAAATAATCAGTCATATTTAAGGCTCCGGTCCTACTGGCCGAGCTCCGTCTCCCGCATCTCTTGGATATCGGCGAGTAGTCGGTCGAGTTCTCCCGGTTCAAATGACCAAGTGCCGGCATGCTGCAGGAGAGCTTCCGGGGAGCCACTTTCAGGCTGCTGAATCGGGCGGCTCTGGAGGAAATCCACGAAATCCACCACCTCCTGCAAGCGGTCCTCGGGTAGCTCCTGCAACTTACTCGTCAACCCCTTTAAGAGCCTGGGAGCTTCACTTTTCGTGGTAGCCATAGTGACCTCCTTCCCTAGGCTCAAGTATACAGCGAAGCTCCCTTAGCAAGCAAGCTCCCGAATTGCGGTTCGGGATCAAGAATCCTGTGGCAAGACCACAGGGTATAAAAAGCGTAAAAGCCTTAACTGCATCTCTAACGCGCATCTTTACTGCATCCTGTCCCGTAGAGACAGGATGCCACTATCGTGGCCTGTAGCAAGACTGCAGGGAATCATCAAGTTGAAGACGAGTAGTAGAAAGGGGTTGCGCAACAGGATCACTTGCGCTACTCTTACCTAACTCGCGAATGTCCTTAGTAGTCCAACCTAACCCGCGTAAGAAGTCCGCAGTTTGAGGCGAGAGGTTTTGATCCAATAGGAACTTGACCATCAAGAGCCCGCGGCAGTGAGGATGATCTCCTCATCGATGGTCGCAGCTGCGTATTCAATTGCCGCTTTGACGTCCTCTTCGCTCAACTCAGGGTAATACTCCACAACCTGGGCGATGGTATACCCCCCGCTAAAATGCTGAGCACGTTACTCACCATAATCCTGGTACCTTTGAGCGTGGGCTTACCGTGGCAGATATCAGGGTTGATGACAACTCGCCGAATGGTCTTCATAAAGGATCACCATTTTCATTATAGCTCGCAGTAGATGGAAAGACTGCCCCGTAAAACGTTCTACACGCCCTTCGAAGGGTAAACCCTGAGGGCAGAGTCCCTCGCTGCATCCAGATTGCCATTGATTGGCGGTATGATTCGTGCCAAGCCGGACTCGCTCGTGTTTGTTCCCCACACCGGAAACGTACGTGATCGTGGATTGCTCCAGGAGGCATCTTGATGTCACAGGTCAAGATGTTATAATGACCATGAAGACCCTATTCGAGGAGGTAAGCGTGAACCAAAGGATGAACGTTGCAGAAGCGAAGAAGAAGTTCTCAGAGATTCTTGCTCGCACCGCCTACAATGGAGAGCGTTTCATCATTAACAGGCGGGGTAAGCCAATGGCTGTGCTGATTGGGCTTGATGACTTCGCACTTCTTGAGCAAGGGATACGTTCTTCAGAGAAACCACAAGGTTTGCTGGCCGCTGCCGGGGCGTTGGCGGGTTTCGAGAACTTCGAAGAGATCATGAATGATGTCTATCGTTCGCGCCGCGAATCGACAGGGCGTGCGGTAAGGCTGGACTAATGTACCTGTTCGACACAGATACCCTGAGTAATCTGCTTACCAAGCGTCCCTCTGCGCGGCTCCTCCATCGGTTGGGCGAAGTTCCTGCTGCCGCGCAATTCACTTCCTCCATTACGGTCGGTGAGATCTGCTATGGCCTTCACAAGAGCAGTCGGCCAGATTACTACCGGGAAAAGCTGGAGCGGTTGGTCTGGCCGCATGTGCAGATCGTCCCTTTCGACCGCGAGGCCGCTGAGGCGTATGGGGAGCTGCGAGCTGAGCTGGAGCGCAAAGGGGAGCGCCTATCAGACCCAGATCTGATGATAGCTGCTATTGGCCTTTCGCGGAGCCTCGTAGTGGTAACGGGAAATATCAAACACTTTGGACGCATCGAGAAACTGAAAGTTGAAAACTGGTTATGAACCCGCAATTCCTGTTGTCAATGGCGTATTTACCGTTCTGATAATCCCGGTTCTTTGTCGTTTCGCCGGCACAGGCAGGCGCGGGGAGGGGGAGACACGGGGACGCGAAG
>JAGLXM010000081.1 GCA_023132915.1 Candidatus Bipolaricaulota bacterium | reverse complement strand
GTCAGCCGGTTCAACGACATGATCACCGAGCGGCTCCTTAAAGGAGCGCTTGACAGGCTGCGGCGGTCGAACGTGCCGCAGGAGACGACCGATGTCTGTTGGGTTCCAGGGGCGTTCGAGGTACCAAAGGCAGTCAAACACATGGCCACAACCGGTCGTTACGATGGGGTGATCGCGCTCGCTGCGGTGATCCGCGGGGCAACCCCGCACTTCGAGTACATCTCAAACGAAGTGATCAAGGGGCTAGCCCGGATTAACCTGGACGTGGATATTCCCATCGCCTTCGGGGTGATCACCTCGGACACGATTGACCAGGCTATCGAACGAGCAGGAACAAAGCTTGGGAATAAGGGAGCACAGGCCGCAGAGACGTTGATCGAAATGGTCAACGTGCTTAAGGAAGTCTAGATGGCTTACGAGTCGGTCCGGGGGATGCGCGATATCCTCCCACAGGATATCGGTTACTGGACCCTTCTCGAAGATAAGGTGCGCGAGGTTGCGCGGCGCTTCAACTACCGCGAGATCCGGGTTCCACTTGTCGAACACACCGAGCTTTTTTCCCGCGGGATCGGCGAGGCCACCGATGTTGTCAACAAGGAGATGTACACCTTTCCCGATAAGAAGGGGCGCAGCTTAACCTTGCGGCCAGAGGCGACCGCCTCGGTCGTCCGCGCCTACGTTGAACACGGCCTTTTCACCACCGAGCCGTTCCAGAAGCTCTTCTACATCGGGCCGATGTTCCGCTACGAGAAGCCGCAGAAAGGACGCAGCCGCCAGTTCCACCAATACGGGGTGGAGGCGATCGGCTCGCTCGATCCGGCTCTTGATGTGGAGGTGATCAACCTCGCCTGGGAGCTGATGGACTCACTCGGCCTTAAAGGCCTGTCGCTGCGATTAAACAGCATCGGCTGTGCTGCCGACCGAAAGCAATACAGACAGATCTTGCGTGACTACTTCGCCGAGCGGATCGAGTCGATGTGCGAGGACTGCCAGCGCCGGTATGAGGAGAATCCGCTTCGCATCCTCGACTGTAAGAACGATCTATGCCAGCCGCATATTAAAGACGCCCCAGGAAGCGCCGAACACCTGTGTAAGAGTTGCGCCGATCACTTCGCCTCCGTGCGACAGCACCTCGATCGGCTTGGCCTCTCCTACACCATCGACTCGCGGCTGGTGCGCGGGCTCGACTACTACACGCGTACGGTTTTTGAACTTGTCTCGGTGGACCTGGGAGCAAAGGACGAGCTCCTCGGCGGCGGTCGCTACGACGGCCTGGTGGAGATGCTCGGCGGTCCGCCCACCCCTGGGGTCGGTTTCGCCGGCGGGATGGAACGGCTGATCCTCGTCCTCAAAGAGCGGATGCAACCCCACGATACGCAGCGGCTCGACCTGTTCCTCGCCACCCTGGGCGAAGAGGGGCGCTCCCTCGCCCTCGATCTCGCAAGAGACCTACGCCGGCAGGGGCTCTCAGTCGACCTTGACTACCGCGGACGGGCCCTACGCAAACAGATGACGCAGGCGAACCAGCTTGGGGCCCGCTACCTCCTCGTCCTCGGAGATGATGAGACCGCCTCCAAGAAAGGGAAGTTAAAAAAGATGGACAGCGGCGTGGAGACCGAGGTGATACTTACCGTAGAAGAGATTGAGCGAGTAATTGAGTGAATTGAGTCATTGAATGATTGAATCATCGGGAGATTGTAAATCACACAATCTCTCAATCCTCCGATCACTCAATTCTTTCGGGAGGCTACGATGGAACTTAAACTCGTTGAAATTGAGAACCCGAATGAACTGAACTTTATCCTCGGGCAGACCCACTTCATAAAGACGGTGGAGGATCTGCACGAGGTGCTGGTGACCACGGTTCCAGGGATCAAGTTCGGCCTTGCCTTCTGCGAATCCTCTGGCCCGGCCCTCATCCGCCGCTCCGGAACCGACGAGACACTCGTCGACCTCGCGGTGAAAAACGCTCAAAGCATCGGCGCTGGGCATACGTTCATCATCTTTTTGGACGGATCGTTCCCGATCAACGTGTTAAACGCTGTGAAGGCCGTCCCCGAGGTCTGTCACATCATCTGCGCCACTGCTAATCCGGTGCAGGTGGTCGTCGCGCAGACCGAACAGGGCCGTGGGATCCTCGGCGTGATCGACGGGGTTTCCCCCAAAGGCGTGGAGACCGAGGTTGATATCAAAGATCGCAAGAACTTCCTACGCACGATCGGCTACAAGCTGTAGAATAGGGTGTCCAGGGAGGTGAATGAGAGCATGCAGGAAGGCGACTCTGACAGATTGAGTTTCACACTCGAAGATGCTCTGGAGACTCTGCGGGCACAGCTACCTGAGATCAATCAACGTTATGGTGTCAAGTTCTTGGGTATCTTTGGCTCTTTTGTGCGGGGGGAACAAGAGGGAAGAAGTGACCTGGACATCCTGGTGGAATTCCAATCTTCTCCCACGTTTTTCCGGTTCATCGAGATGGAGGATTATCTCAGTCAGCTCCTGGGAGTTAAAGTTGATCTGGTCATGAAGAGTGCGCTGAAGCCGCGCATTGGCGAGCGCGTCCTCTCTGAGGTTGTGTCAGTATGAACGTTGAGCGCATCTTCGAGGACTACTTGGAAGATATCCTTGAATATGCTGAGAAGGCTTACCGCTTCTTGGAGGAAACTCCGACGGTTGATGACTTACAAAAGGATGAGCGAACTCTACTGGCAGTGGTGCGAGCGTTGGAAGTAATTGGTGAAGCTGCAAAACGCATCCCCAAGGATTTTCGGGATAGATACCCGCGCATTCCTTGGCGAGGGATGACCGGGATGCGAGACAAGGTGATCCATGAATACTTTGGGGTAGATGCAGCCGTGGTATGGCGAACCGTCAGGGAGGACCTGCCGCCTCTCCGTGAATCTATCGCCCAAGCCCTGTCCAACCTCAAGATGGAGCAAAGCGATACCTAAGCAGAGGCGGGCCGCGTTGGGCACTCGTTCATCATCTTCCTCGACGGTTCGTTCCCGATCAACGTCCTGAACGCGGTGAAGATGATTCCTGAGGTCTGTCACATCTACTGCGCCACCGCCAATCCCGTACAGGTGATCGTCGCGCAGACCGAACAGGGACGAGGAATCCTCGGCGTCATCGATGGTGTCTCTCCCAAAGGGGTGGAGACCGACGAAGACATCAAAAAGCGCAAACAGTTCCTGCGCACGATAGGATATAAACTGTAGGCATACTGGCGATCCTCCGTTCGAGAACATGCTAACCGGTGAGAGCGCGCAAGAAACAAGGTTTGACCTCAGTGCACCCCTGTAACTGGCAAGCGAATCTCTTTCGCTATATCATGTTTGCAAAGGAGGGTCAGGATGAAGGACGCGTTCCCGAAGAATGCCGCTCTCACGGTGTTCGCGGTTTTGCTTGTCTTGCTGGTGGGATTAGCCCTCAATCTGGGGAAACCGTGTTACGGGAGCGGAATTAGGGTGGATATTGGGCCTCATGTATTCATAGGCATTACACAGAGGTGGCCGCCGACTATCGAGTATACATATCTATGGATGGATGGCTACGTATGGGTGTTCAACGGCTCTGTGGGGTTTGTAGTGGGAACGGCAGTCCTTGACTTACAGACTATGCGTGGACCATCCTCATTCACTTATGCTGCTGGTGTGAACTTCCAGCTGCTACAGCAAGCTGGTTATGGTTTCGGGATTGAATTAACAGCTCTGCATGCTCCAAAGGACGACTATCTCGAATACTCTATTGATGGAGTATTCTCCAGCAGGTGGGTCATCGAAGGAACTGATGTTGTCACTCAAAATAACTTCGCTGATAGATTCGAACAACTTGTTTTTAGTTACTTTCTTGGCATTAGCTGGAAAGAAGGTGACACGTTCACCTCACTTGACTGGTCTGTTGGGTTCTCGGTAAGCGCCTACTTGAGTTGGACATTCTAATTAAGAAGGGGGTAACTGTTCAGCTAGCTGAAGCAACTGCCTCCCTTAACACCCCTTCAATTGTCTTCCGGAAGTCCTCCCCGCGCAGACCGCAGGTTGCCAGCACGCTCATCAGTATCGCGTGCTTCCCCGCTCCTTTCCGGGAATTAAGGGGACACATACCATAACTCGAAGCGTATGTGGTCCTCGCTCAGGGAAACAGCTTCCTTCCAAGACAAGCCTTGAAGGAACGCAAGCTTGGACCCAGATCAGGGAAATAAGGTTTGTGTCCCCAGAATTCCCCTCGTGGTGCTTCCAGAGATCGAGGCATGCCAATTTAACGACACTGTGTTCTGGACTCTGCTTTGCCTCCTAGAGCAACGGGATCAAGGGTAGGATGATGATGTACAAAAGCCACGAGCGGTAGCGCTGCGGTTCGGTATGTCCGGTTCGGTGAGATAGGTCGAGATCCTGGGTCATCCCAAAGGTGGTGTGCGTGCCAAGGGCTCCGAACCAGGCGGCGTCAAGCAGCACGCTGGTCACGGGCACGCCGTAGGAACTCGCCCAACTCTTGATCTGATCCCACTTGGCTGAGTCCTCGATGATTAACTCGGCCGCCCGCAGAATCGAGCTTGTCCATTCGCTGCCGGTGTCTTCAGTGTTGTAGTCCGTGAGGCCGTCGGCGCTGTCCCAGTCCGGCTTTGCCCCTCCGTCGGCTGCGCACGCGGTCTGGATAACGCGAACGTTGGGGAGGGTGTTCAAATCGTCGACGAAGCTTCCACTGTGACACGACCCGAGGAGGAAGTTGAACTGGGTGTTGGGATGCTCGTTCATCTTGTCGCGGAACTGTTGGGCGGTGAACGATTGACCGCCTAGACTAACGTCGTCCACGCCACCGTGAGCAATGATGTAGATGGTGATTGGATCCAGCTTGTTCTCGACCATGTTGTCAATCTCGTCCAGGACATTCGCGGCCTGACTCATCACCAGGCCTTCGACCTCCGAGAAGCCGCTTTTGTAGGCGTTGAAGAAGTTGACGCCGTTCAAGTAGGTCGCGTTGGCATCGTCAAACAGCTTCTCGTGGGACATCAACCCTTGTACGACGATGAATCCTTCGCGCTGTACACGGAAGAGTACCCCGAAATCGAACGTCATGACGGCCCCCGTGGCCGGACCAAGCGACGTACTCCCGGCGATGATCCACTGCTGAGCAGGTGTGGGATCGGTGAATTGGCTTGGAGTCTCTCCGTTGATCTTTGGCCACCACTTCGCTTCCATAACCTGGTAGCCGCCGGATTTGCCGACAACGATGTACTTGACCGGATGCTCGTAGTAGGTACCCGGGGCGAGGTCAAGGAAGAAAAAGAACGACTCCTCGCCGACGGTCAACCCCTTTGGGAAAACCTTACCTTGAGTGGTGGCGCCCTGTGGCGCGTCTTCCTCGATCACGCTCCCGGCCGGGATCGATTCATCCATTCGCAGACACAAGAACGTTGCGCCAGGAGGAACGGCGTCAGGCAATACCTGGTTCTCAACGACAGCAATTGCCGCTGTCATGTCAACCCCTGGTGGTTGAAAAAGGTCGCACGAGGCGATTCCAAGGACTACGACTACTAGGACAGCAATTCCAACAATCCTTCGCTTGTTCACCTTACTCACCTCCCTTATCGCAGGTACGATAGCACGCGATCACAACCTGGGGCAATCCGCGGGCTGAAGAGCGGGCGACGTACACCTTAATATGAATGGCCCAAAGGGCGTCCGGCACCTACTTCGGTGGAATTCCGGGGACATCTTAAGAAGGCGCGCGCCGTTTCAAGTGCGTATCTCTCAGTTGATCTCTGTGATAGTCTTTCTTTCATCCTGCTCTCCAACTCGGTCTGCCGGGAGTCATCTCTTCGCTGTCCACGCAGCATAGGGTTGTCCCGGAGGACGTGTTGAGCTCCAGCGGAGTACCGACCTGGAAGGAAGCGGAGAATTCGGAAATGGGTGATATGTCCCCCGATTTTCACTACCGCTAACCGAGCAGGGACGCGGCATCCTCGGCGTCATTGATGGTATTTCCCGAAAGGCGTGGAGACCGACGAAGACATCAAAAAGCGCAAGCAGTTCCTGCGCACGATAGGATATAAGCTATAGGCATACGAGTAAGTCGTTGATAGAACACGTGGCAACCCCTGGAAAGTGCATGCAAGAAGCAAGGTTTGACCACTTGCGTAGGAGATTTGTCCCCCGATTACCCGTGAGGGTTGTGTCTGGAAACGATTACTTATGACAATCCCTTGTTTTCTCATACTTCCCCTACTATCCTTAACCTACCATGATTCGGGATCCTCTCTACAAGAAGATCAGAAAGCGGCTCAATGACAAGCTGGATCCACATGTCTTCCAGCACTGCGCCGATGCGCTCCTTATGAAGGAATACCCCACTCTCGCACCTATGCTCGGAGGCAGTGACGAGGGAATGGATGGAGCTGTTGGCCACGTGAGCGAAGAGCCTTCCCCAGTCATTGCCACAACGGCGAAAGACGTCAGTGGAAACCTGCGAAGAAGCTTGGAACAAAGGATCGGTTCTGGTAGCAGTAGCCGAAGAGCCCTCCTGGCGACTTCACAGTTTTTGACTGCCACACGCAGGAAGAATCTTCACAGGAGAGCGGAAGAACGGGGCTTCAAGCTTATCAATATCCATGACCAGTTGTGGTTTGCGGAGAAGCTCTGTAGGGATAGCTTCTGGCGCCGTGAGCTGCTGGGACTAACTGGTGATCCACCCGCGCTGAGCGCGATCCCCTATTCAATGGGAACCTCAGCGGGGCGAGAACTCATCGGGCGTAACGGGGACCGAGACAAGCTACTGTCGATTCACGGCGACAGACTGCTTGTGGGCCAACCAGGCTCGGGAAAGACGTTCTTGTTGAGCAAGCTAGCCATGACGGGAGACTTGCTCTTCGTGGTATCAGATGACCGTCAAGGAATCGCCAACGAAATTCGAGAAGCTGAAAGCGTCCCGATGCTAGTGGTCGACGACGCACACAACGAGAGTCAGCTGTCCCTCTTGCGCGATCTGCTGCAGATACGAAGTGACATAGGTGCTGAATTCGAGATCATTGCCACCAGCTGGCCTGGCAACGCAGCTGTACAGGTAGGCGAAGTGCTGGGAATACCGAACGAGCAAGTTGTGAAACTCGAGCAGCTTACGATAGACGATATTGTGAAAGTCCTCTCTGATACTGGAATTGCAGGCCCGCGCTGGCTCGTTGCTGAGTTGGTTCAGCAGGCGGAAGGGCGGCCCGGGCTTGCAGCGACTCTGGCGACCGCTTGTCGCTTCGGTGAGTGGCCTGACGTCGCTTCTGGGAGACGTCTTGAGAAGTATGTCCTGGGGCACATTGGGCGGGCGTCATCCGAACAGGCGCGTGCGGTGCTTGCCTCGCTTGCTATCGGCGGAGATGCTGGTATGCCAATGTCCGCAGTGGCTGAGGCGCTCAGTCTTCCATACATCGAAGTCAGGGAAACCATCTCTACGCTTGAGTTCAGTGGGGTCATCCGACGCGTAGGCGAGAATCTGTCTATACGCCCGGCTCAGCTTCGCCATGGACTCGTTAGGGACACCTTCTACTGTGGTCCAACCTCATTGCCTCTGGATCCGTTGCTGGCTCGGACACCAAGCATTGCGGACACGGCTCAAGTGCTCATCGGGGCAGCAGCGCGTGGAGCCTCGATAGAAGATGACGTCCTTCGTGCGTTGGTTCGTGCTAGTGACTCGGACTCGGTGTATGAAGCATATGCTTGGCTAGGAGCACCTGAGACGCAATGGGTTCTGCAAACTGCGCCCGGAAGAGTACTCATGCTTGCCGATGCTGCACTACATAGAGCCCCAGATCTCGCCATCCCCCTGCTTCTAGAAAAAGCCATCGGCGATGATCGAGAACTACACAGCACACCTTCACACCCACTCAGGCTCATCCAAGACTGGGTTGGCGAAGCTTTGCCTTTGAAAGGAGAGGCGGTCGCCAGACGTCGGACTCTATTGGCTTCGCTCAGAGAATGGGCTGCCTCCGGAGGCGATTATCACGTCTGCCTTCGGGCCTTGCCCAGCGTCCTCTCTCCCCGCTTTGGACGGTACTTCCCGGAGCCCAGCTCTGAGCTTCGAGGTACCTACCAATTTGGATTCCTTTCTCTTGACGAGGTTGCCGAGCTTCGAGAGCTATGGTCAGACGTGCTTGAACTCCTTGAGCGAACCCCTTCTCTTGATTGGAATATCGTTCTGGAACTACTGGGGGCTTGGGCGCAGCCCCTATCAATGCGAGGCGAGCTGTCGGATGAGGTCAGAACCCTTCTGCAGGAACATGGGCGCGGCATCCTGAGAGACGTCGTCCCTCTTGCGTTGGGGAGACCAGCCATCATCCAGAAACTCAGAGCAATAGCTCAGTACCTGGGCGTAGAAGTCGATTTTCAGGTCGATCACGATTTCGAGATCCTCTTCCCCGAGAGATCACGGGAAGACAACGCCAACTGGAAGGATACCGACAATCGGGAAGCGATGTCTGTTCGGGAGTTGGCTCAGGATCTTTGTAGGAGCGGCTCAGAAGATGCAACAGAACGGCTATCGCTTGCCGAGAAGGAAGCTTCATTGCTTGACAGGAAGTGGCCCCGTTGGACACCCTATGTCACAGGAGTGATTGCAGAACATACAGACGATCCTCTCGCTTGGCTTCAGTGCGCAAGAGCAGTTGGGTTGCCACAGGATGTCGCTGCTCCGTTTCTCTGGCGAGCAGCCGATCTAGCTGCGGATGGATGGGCCAGTGTAGTGAGGGATCTCATTGATGATTCCGCCTATCGGGAGATGGCTCTCTCTTTCTGCCTTCAGCGGAATGACACTCCCGAGTCAGTGCTTGAAGAAGCCCTATGTAGACTCGAAGGTCACAGCAAGCTTGTTGAACTGATTGTCTTTCGTGGTGGTATTCCTGTCCCTCTCGTGCGACGGCTGCTTGGACACTCAGACCGAGAGGTAGCCCTCGCTGCAGCACAGGGCGAATGGGCTTCTGATCCCAAAGGACAAGTTCGAGATGGATTGCAGTCCGCCTGGGAAGCTACGGTGGAACAGCATGCTCGCGATGAGTACTGGGTTTCGGAGGCCCTAAGATGCAATCGGGATCTTGCGTTTCGGTGGCTCGTTCGTCTGCTGGAAGGAGAGCCGAGACACCTGTGGAAACTCGAGGAGCAGATACAAGCTGCCATCGAGGCATTGACCTCTGAGCAGAAGCTTTCTCTCATGGAACGCCTACCCGCTACCTACTCGGTGAGCGATTTGGTCGACGCCCTAGTTAATAACGACATGAATCTCTATGAAGTACTCCTGACCACACCATCATTAGAGCTCTTTCACCTGATTCCCTTAGGACGCAAGCCAGATTTAGCATGGAGAGAGAAGGCAACCCTTGCCCTACAGCACGGCTATCCTCCTGACCGTATCGCGAGAGCCACTTTCCACCTAGGTAAAGGGCGTTCCTGGTGCGGGAAGGAGAGCAATATGTGGCAGGAATGGGTTGATGCATTCACAGTCTTTTGCTCAGATCCCGATGAGGGAATCCGCGAAGTTGCGGAGACGGGGAAGGCCTACGCCACAGCGGAATTCGATAGAGCCAGAGAACAAGAGCGCAGGGAAAGCATCTATGGAATTCAGTAATTCAGTATTCCAAGAGTACTTAGCCATGACTGGGGAAGATCAGGGAATCTGCAGACACAATACTACTTCCGTCCTTCGGTAAAGAACAAGCCTCATGCCATACTTCACTGAGGCCGCAGCAACCCAGTGCGCCAACACGGGAACGACTTGACAGCAACTTCCGCAATGAGGCACGCTGTTGTGGATGGTTGCCGTGCTCCTGCGGGAGCTGGACGAACTTAAGAGAGGGGGTAAACGATGAATGAGGTGTTCATCCAGATTGGATCCGGGCTGGCGATTCTGTTGGGAATGGTGCATCTGGCATCGACGAAGGCGGCGTTGCGAGAGGTGACAGGGTTGTCGTCGGACAACTTCCGCATGATCGTCATGCAGTGGGTTGGTGTTGGCTACATGCTTTTATTCCTGGGGGCGGTGCCGCTGGCACTGGTGCGCTTCGGGGCGTTTGTCGGAACATGCGCAAGGGTAGTCGGAATCTCCGCTCTAGCATTGGCTGCAGTGCTCACGGTGACCTGTTTTGTGACCTATTGGCCGACAAAGAACCCAATAGGCAAGGTCGTGTCGTTCGTCTTCCCGATAATCGCCCTGTTCTTCGCCCTGGGGACGTTACTCTAATCTAGCAGGATGGCACCATGGAGGCGTGATTAGGATTTCACACGAAGGGCTACATCAGCTCCGGGTGCTTAGCCTGGAGCCAGTTTCGTACGAGCTTGCAGACAGTCTTGGCTAGATCCAGGGCGTCCTGGGCTTCTCGATCGGAAACCGCCCCAGCGCGTTCGTACTCGCTAACATCCCGTTTCTTCTGCACTGCCTCAAGCTTGAGGACGAGTGAAGAATCGGCTCCGATCGTATGCTGCAGGGACTGAATCGTGTAGTAGTGATGGCTCCTGTTACTTCTTGGGACCCGATATCCCGTTGCAGCAAGCGCTGCCTTTGCCGCCTGAAGGATGGCGTTGTAGGTGATGGAGAGCTTCCATTCCGGACTGTGCGTTCCCGTTTCGCTTTCGTAGAGGTCCCGGTCTACAAGAGAAAGCAGTTCGCGGATCTCTTGTCGACTGGTTCGGTGTTCGGTGATGAAACCGCTGCCAAGCCAATCACTCAGGCTCATCGTCACCACCGATTACGTAGAGCTTCGCTCCCGCCAACACCGTGGTCAGGAAATGGTCTTTTTCCCGAACCTTCTCTGCATATTCAGCCAGCGGGAAGACGGTCGGGTTCAGATCGCGGCCGAGTGTGTCCCGAATGTCTGCGGTCGCTGAGACGATGTCGAACAGGGAAACGTCGCCCACAACGAGAAGATCGATGTCGCTTGTTGCCGTCTCCTCGCCGCGGGCGATGGATCCGTAGACGTAGGCCGACTTGATTCGCTCAGCCAAAGGAGAGAGAGCAAGCCTAAGCAGATCAACGATGCCGGCCGTCTTGCGAACGAGCCCTCTTAGCTCGTCGAAGACAGGGGCTTCGGCGTTTGCCTGAAAGTGGACCTGCTGCCCCAGTTCCGTCCGCGTGAGCAGGCCCACGCGGGTCAACCGCGCGAGTTCCCGCTGTACCGCCCCCCGTCCCACTCCGGCCAGCCGCACGATTTCGCTCAGGTAGAAGGTGCGATCGACCTGTCCGTAGAGGAGAGCGAGGATCGCCAGGCGTGTCTTGCCGAACAGGGCGGATCCAAGGGAGGCGGTCGTCGGTTTCGTACCCATTCTGGGTACAATTATACCCATTTTGGGTACGAAGGGCAAGTGGTCTCCTTCGCCACGGGAAAAGCGGTACCGTTCATCTTCCCGATCATCGCCCTGTTCTTCGCCCTGGGAACGTTCCTCTGAGCACGCCTCGCTAGTCGAACAGCTCGGGTTGCGCGGCACTCGGTACCAGGTACGGCTTGACAGAGGTTGAGACCCCGTACTTGGCACACAGCTCGTGAAATCGCTTGTAGAGCTTCTCGTAGAAGTGCGAGCGTTGGCGATCGCGGTTTTTGGGGGTTGGATCTTGTTCCTTGAATCCGCTAGCACCGGTACCCGGTTCACTCTCTGTCTCGCTAACGCGCTTCTTCAATCTTACCGGGAAGCCTTCCTCGTTGGCTCAATCGACAGCTTCTATCATTGAATTGTAAGGCTGAACGTGGCCCTCTCCTCCTTAATAGACTCTCGACTTCTTCTCGCTTTCCGGATCAATTCGCTTCCTCTCCTTGACAACCCCTTTCTCTGTCCGTATACTGCTTACACTTTCTAAACCACCGGTCCCTAAGGACCACCTTGGGGGGTACGATAATGAGGAGTAACACGCTCTAACTGAAGTCTGTCGGTCTTGGACGGCTCGTCTTTTTCTTGCCGGTTGGTTTTCTCTTTCCTCTACTTTTAAGGAGTTATAATGAGTACCCCTGCACTTGAAATCAGGCAGGTGAGTAAAGTCTTCGTTAAAAAAGAGCGTGGCAGGGCTCGCTTTGCCCGCGTGAAAAGGGAAAAGGTTGTCGCCCTTGCCGATGTGAGCCTGTCGGTTAACCGACGGGAGATCTTCGGGGTTCTTGGGCCAAACGGCTCGGGTAAGTCAACTCTGATCCGGCTCCTCTCTACCCTGCTTATCCCCGACAAGGGGACCATCCGCGTCTTTGGCCATGACGTTGAAAAAGAGGAGTTTGAGGTAAAGCGGTTGATCAACCGTGTCTCGGTCGATGCCGCCTTCTTCAAGAAGTTTTCTCCTTTGGAGAACCTGACCTACGCCGCCCGGCTCTATGGGATGCCGATGCGCGAGGCACGCGAAAAGATGCGACAGATCATGCTTCGTCTGGGTTTAAAGGAGGAGACGTTCAACCAACCGATGGAGCATATGTCGCGCGGAATGCAGCAGAAGGTCGCTGTGGCGAGGGGGTTTCTTACCTCGCCCACGCTCTTGTTGTTGGATGAGCCAACAACAGGGCTCGATCCACACTCCAAGCGCGACGTGCAAGGCTTTGTACGCCAGATCCGCGCCGAACACGACGCGACGATCCTCCTCACAACCCACGACATGGAGGAGGCAGATCGGCTGTGCGACCGGATCGCGATCATCGATGAGGGAAAGATCATTGCCCTCGATACGCCGGAGGGGCTAAAAGAGTTGGTTAGCAAGCGAAACGGGCACGACCCGACCCTCGAGGACGTGTTCATCGAGCTGACGGGAAAGAAGATGGAGGAGAAGGAGGTGGAATGAACACCCTGGTTCGTGAGATGCGTGGCGCGTTCGCCTTCATCGAGCGAAATATCAACCTGATCAAGCGCTACTGGGGCTGGGAGCTTGTGTGGCTGATCTACTCGCTGGTCAACTCGCTTGCCGTTACCTATATCGGTGCGGGGATGGAGCGGATCAGCGGGCAGGCACTCGATACGCAGTACTTGATCACCTACCTCCTCGTGGGAACGCTGATTTGGTCGTATCTATCGGTAATCTTCTACTCGATTTCAGAGATGATAGCCTGGGAGCGCTGGGAGGGGACGATCGAGTACACGTTCATGGCCCCGGTATCGCGCCTTACTCACCTGGTGGGAACGACGTTATTCGCCATCGTCTACGGCGTCTTGCGCACACTCGTGATCCTTTTGATCGTCGCATCGTTCTTTCATCTCGATCTGTCGGGGGCGAACATCCCCGGCGCGGTCCTGCTCCTCTTAGCTGGAAGTGTCTCCTTTGTAGGACTGGGTATCCTTGCCGCGGTCCTTCCGCTTCTCTACCCGGAACGGGGCGCCCAGATGACAAACGCCGCCGCCGCGATCCTCCTACTCATCTCCGGGGTTTACTACCCGGTGGAGATCCTCCCTGGATGGCTACAGGTGATCGCCGCCGCCTCACCAGCGACTTACGTGATCAAGGGTATGCGCGCCTGCCTCCTTCACGGGGAAGCGACCCGCGCGCTCATTTCGACCGTCCTTTTCTTGATCGGCGCTGGAATCGCGGTGATCGCCATGGGGCTTCTGATCTTTCACCGGGTGGAGCGATACGCCAAGCGAGCTGGACGCCTGAAACGGAGTGGTTAAAAAGGCCGCGGAAACTCCGCGGCCTTTCTTAACGTCCTACTTACTTCCTCACTACTACAGGTGCTTATTAACTTCCTCGAGGAACGCCTGCGCCTTCTCTTGAGAAATGGCATTGTAGAGTGGGTATTTGTCGCCAATCGGTTCGTCAAGGATGCTTGTGAGAATGCGCGCTGCATCCTCCCAGAGTTCTTTCTCCATCAGGTAGAACTCCACAAAGAAGGTCCGGCTCTCGAAGTACTCGTTACAGACCGGATCGAACGGGCCAAAATCAGGACAATCTACACACTCAGAGCACAGCACCGGCTCGTCGACGACCTTACAGAAATAGCTCAGGGCCTTGTTGAAGTTCTTGCGGTACGTGCCTCCAGGAAGGCGAGGCATTCCGCCCCAAAAAGCGCCGAGTCCTCGATAAGATCCGTAGCAGATGTAGGTCTCATCAAGCTCCAGGAGGCGCAGTGACATCGCTTCGGTCTTTTGGGGAACTTGTGCGAAGATCGCTTCGAGCTTATTAAACTCCGAGGCACGGAGCCAATTGGCGTTTGTCCAGTAGAGTGCAGACATATCCGTCTCCGCCTGCACTGCAGCGATGAAGCTATCGTCTTGTTGAAGTGTAAAGAAGTCCGGATTCATCCGCAGGCTTTTGAGTCCCCAATGCTTTCCCTTGAGATAGGTGTCTCTCTCGTTTGGTTCCCCGCCCAGGAAGGCATCGGCCAAGGTGTAATAGCTTTGAGAGAGCTTGTTGACCAGGTCCTT
>JAGLXM010000080.1 GCA_023132915.1 Candidatus Bipolaricaulota bacterium | reverse complement strand
TAGGTATCAACGCAAGAAAGGAGCAACCGATGGAAAGCAGAGAAATCGTACTGAAAAACCCACTCTTTACGGATCTCAAGAAAGTGGGGCACAAACCAGAGGAGGACATATATGTGTGGTCGATGGGCCTCGGTCTACACAACAATCACCTGCAGAATCGGCTGCGAAAAGAGGTCATCAGCTCTCAGATGAGGGAGAACATCTACAAGGATCTGTGGAAGAACTTCTACGCGATGGGGTTGGAGAAGGTGAACTCGGCTCTGGGGGTTACGGCAAATCCAGATCTGGATGCGATCAACAAGACGCTCGACGCCATCATGACCGACAAGAACCACCCAGCCATCTCCGGAGTCGGCGACTACGTTGAGGAAGCGATCCTGAACTGGGTCCGTGCATTCGCTGCCTACGACTGGAGTGTGTGGACCTACATGGAAAAGTGGCTGGGGGCGAAACAGGCTCTCAACATCTACATGTGGATGTGGGAGGAGTTCTCGTTAGGTGAGTTAGATCACTGGAAATCGGTGGTGGGAATAACTGATGAGAGCAGCGTTACCATGAAGCAACTCGGAGAACTCTCCCGGGTCTACTGGGAGTCGATTGGGTGCCCGTACAAGGTGACGCAAGACACCGAGGATACCCATGAGGCCGAGCTTGAAGACTGCCCATACTGGCAGAACATGAAGGAACTGTTCGGGGAGGCCAAGGCGCGGTCGATGACGCTCAAGACCGAAGCGCATGTCTCTGTCAATTATTACGATGCCATTCTGAAGGCAATGGGAATATTCGATAGATTCTCATTCACCATGGATCGGTTCTTGTGTTGTGGTGATGACTGCTGCCGAGTTCGTTTCCAACGAAGGAAGTAGGTGAACTTCCCTGCTCATAGAAACCCAAGAGGTGAAAAATGACTGAATCGATCGATATTGCAAAATCTTGGTTCGATGCGATGAATTCACACGACCTTGAGATGATGAGCTCCCTCTATGCCAAGGATGTCGTAGGCGATGAGATAGCGGATCCCCCCGTCCGCGATCGCAAGGGAGTTGAGAAGAGCTACCGCGAACTGTTTTACAGCTATCCTGATTGTAAGGCTAAGGTGTCGAACATCTTCTCCAGTGCCGATCAGGTGTTGGCTGAAATCCGCTGGACCGGCACGAATACGCGGGAGTTTCGGGGCGCGTCAGCAACCAACGCGGTCACCGACCTGCGGATCGCCTATATCTTTAAGATAGTAGAAGGCAAGATCAAGAAGATCACCGAGTACTACGACAGCGCTTCCGTATAGCGAACGACTCGGCCAACGTGGCATCGGCATGGTGATCTAAAGGATTGATGAGGAAACGATGACATCGGTACGAGGGCACGTGGCGAGAGCTACGCAGGCAGTCATCAACCTCGCCGCGATCGGCCGCAACATCGAGGGAATACGGCGAAAGATAGGACCGGATCGACATCTGATGGCGGTGGTCAAGGCAGATGGATACGGCCACGGGGCCGTTCCTGTCGCACGTGTGGCCCTGACCAGTGGGGCAGACTGGTTGGGTGTTGCCATCCCGGAGGCGGGGGCCGTGCTGCGCGCTGCGGGTGTCACGGCACCGATTCTCGTGGTTGGGCTGATTCAGCCCGAAGAGGCTTACAAGGTGGTGAAAGATGGGCTGGATCAGGCTGTTTGCTCGTTGGAGTTACTGGAAGCGTTGGATCGCGAAGCCGGTAGAGTTTCCGCGAAGGTTGGTGTCCACCTGAAGATGGATGCTGGAATGGGTCGGATTGGCGTCATACCGGAAGAGACAATCCTATTTGCAAAACGAATTCTTGGTTTCAAAAACCTCGCTCTGAGAGGGATATTCAGCCACTTCTCTACAGCGGATAAAGCAGATAAGTCCTATGCTGAGTTGCAACTGAGGTGTTTTGAAGCAGTACTTCACGACTTTTCCCAGGCAGGTATCGATGCTGGCATTCGGCACATTGCCAACAGTGCAGCCATCCTCGATCTCCCCCAATCCTATTACGATATGGTGAGACCTGGGATCATGCTCTACGGACTCTATCCCTCAAAAGAAGTGACTCACAGCATCACGTTAGAACCAGCAATGACGCTAGTGACCAAAGTGATAGCAATCAAAGCCGTGCCAGCAGGAACCTCCATAAGTTATGGCCGAACGTTTATCACAACGAAGAAAGAAACGATCATAGCCACGTTGCCCTTGGGATACGGCGATGGTCTCAGTCGCCTCTTATCCAACAAGGCCGAAGTCTTAATCAGAAACAAAAGAGCTCCACTAGTCGGAACGATCTGCATGGATATGTGCATGGCGGATGTATCGACTGTGAAAGAGGTAAAGTGCGGAGATCAGGTTATCATCTTTGGCAAAGATCCATCAGTGGATGAGCTTGCAGAGAAGATCGGTACGATCAACTACGAAGTAACCTGCAATGTAAGCAAGCGTGTGCCCCGAGTTTACAGTCAGTAACTAGAAAGGAGGGAAAGCTACCATGCCTAAGATCCTAATTCTCTACCACTCAACAACAGGTAACACAGAGGCGATGTCCGAAGCTGTGGAGGCAGGTGTGAGGAAAGAAGGAGTGGAAGTTGTCCGCAAGCGTTTGGGAGAGTCAACTGTAGATGAACTACCTCACTATGATGGCATCATCCTTGGAACCCCCACCTATTTCGCCGCAGCAAGCGCCGAGGTCAAGCGATTCATCGACGAGAGCATCAAGTACTACAAAAAGCTTGAGGGGAAGGTGGGGGCAGCTTTTTCTTCATCTGGAGATCTTGGTGGTGGCAATGAGACAGCGATATTGAATATCCTACACGCTTTCTTGGTACACGGAATGATCGTTCCCGGATACGTCTCTGGAGGGCACTACGGACCGGTCTGTGTCGGCACTCCCGATGATGAACGCAAAAAGGTATGTGAGGCGATGGGTTCGACAGTCGCCCAGTTAGTGAAGAAATTGAGCTAGTTTGAAGACCAATATTACAAGTAGAAAGTGGGGTGATAATGCGCTTAATTACGGCGAAGAACGCAGGGTAAAAAACTTTACAAAAGGAGTGATATAGCGTGGCTAAGAGTGCAAAAGATATGCGGCACAATGATTTTGTCGAGAATATGCGTGATATTCAGACGATTCACCCGGAATTCACTTGGGAAAAAGCATATAACGATGCCTTGGTGCTTTGGACAATGCACGACTACGCAGCGTTTACAATTATGGAACAGGAAGTGGGTACCGACAGGGCTGTCCAACTCTACGGCAAGATATGGGAACTGCGCTCCCAACTAGAATGGGGTGGCCTGTGCGAGTTGATCGGAAAGAGACCTGAGGATACGGATTTCACCATTCACGACATCGCCAATATCATGATCAAGAGCTTCGCGCTATTCGGCAATCCGATGGAGATCGTAGAGGACACGGAGGACCGTATCACCCTGCGTAACTATGATTGCCCTTACACCACTCAGGTCATGTGGAGCATGCTCTCAGAAAAAGAAGCGGAAGAGTACAACCAGAAGATTCAAGTAGAGTGTAACTACGCCATCTTTGAAACGTACCTGAAACTTGCGGGGCTGTTCGACAAATGGCTGTTCAATTTCCCCTGCCAGTTGTGTATGAGTGGCAAGTATTGCGAGTTCAACTTTACGAGGATTAAGCGCCCCCTCAGTTCGGCCGAGAGGATCAAAACCTACAGGAACAAATACTGAAAAACACCGAAAGAATTGCGATATCTCACCGGCTCTCTTATGAGCCTAACTCGGGAGTATTTGAGCCGAAGGAGATGGTGGGTGTGCACAAGGAACACGCTTACCATCTCCTTTCCTAACTATAGCCCATTGGAGGAGTGGTGTGTTCCCTTTCACGGAATGAATACAGTGAGTGGCTAATACATACCACGCACAAAAGGTGGAGTAATGATCCGTAGCTACAAAGAGATGCACCAAATGTCCGTCATGAACCTAGGGGATTTCTGGGCTGCAGAAGCGGAAAAGCTTCATTGGTTCAAACCGTGGGAACGGGTACTCGATGATTCGAATGCACCCTTCTTCCGCTGGTTCCCAGGTGGGGAGACGAATCTTTGTTACAATGCCGTTGATCGTCACGCTCTTGGTGACCGAGGCGATAAACCCGCCATCATCTGGGAAAGTCCGGAGATGGGACAGAGTGAAGTAATCACTTTTCGGGAGCTTTACCAACGCGTTAACCGCTTCTCCGCTGTTCTGAAGGGGAAGAATGTCAACAAAGGCGATAGGGTCCTCATCTACATGCCAATGGTTCCCGAAGCGATCATCGCAGTCCTTGCGTGTGCTCGAATTGGCGCGATTCATTCCGTCGTCTTTGCTGGTTTCTCCTTCGAATCGCTGGCAGATCGCATCAACGACTCTAGCCCTAAAATGTTGATCTGCTCTGATGGAAGCAAGCGCAAAGGCAAGGTTATTCATCTCAAGAAGATTGTCGACAGAGCGCTGGAAGCCGCAAAAGTGAAGGTACCACATGTGCTTGTGTTCGATCGGGGCATCGATGAATGGGAGCCTGTCGTGGGAAGAGACCTTTACTGGAGGGAAGAAGTAGAGAATGTTGGTGATGTTTTGGTGGAACCAGAGCGAATGCTCGCTACTGATCCCAGCTACATCCTATACACTTCAGGCACAACCGGAAAACCCAAAGGAGTGGTACGCGATACCGGTGGGTATATGGTGGCCTTGCATAGCTCTATGACCCAGATCTATGGTTGTGGCCCAGATGACGTTTACTGGTCCACCTCAGATATTGGCTGGGTTGTCGGGCACAGTTACATCATCTATGGACCACTGTTGTTAGGTATTCCTAGCGTGGTCTTTGAGGGAACACCAGACAATCCCAATCCCGGAATCTGGTGGGACATAGTCGATAAACACCGCGTAACCGTGCTGTTCTCCGCACCGACGGGAATGCGGATGTTACGGAAGTTTCCCGTTCACTGGATTCAAGATCATGACCTAAGCTCGCTACGCCACATCTTTCTTGCCGGGGAACCGTTGGATGAACCAACCTATCAATGGGTAACAGAAACCTTGAACAAACCAGTTATCGACCACTATTGGCAAACAGAGAGTGGATGGCCGATGATTACCAATCACATGGGGATCGAAACGCTCCCGTTCAACCCCGGATCCCCCACTAAAGAAGCTATGGGTTGGCATCTCGATGTGGTGGATGAGAACGGAGAACCGGTTCCTGCCGGAGAGCGTGGATTTCTGGTCGCCCATCCGCCGCTTCCTCCGGGCACCCTGCAGACTATATGGGGGGATGACCAGCGCTACATTGACAGTTATTGGAGCATGTTCAAGCGGTGTGGGAAAGACCTCTATTTCTCTGGGGATTATGCCATTAAAGACGAGGATGGATACTTTTGGTTGCTGGGGCGGGCTGATGAAGTGATCAATGTGGCCGGACACCGGATGGGAACACGCGAGGTGGAAGAAGTCATCTCCAGTCACCCGCAGGTCGCAGAAGCCTCAGCGATTGGGATCGATGATGAGGTAAAGGGGCAGGCCATCGCTGCATTCGTAGTACTAAAGGAAGGAGTAGAGGAGACAGAAGCGCTTCACAAGGCGATCATCGATTTGATTCGTGATCGAATCGGTCCGATCGCAACCCCAAAGATCCTAAATGTCGTGGCCCAGCTTCCGAAGACGCGCTCCGGCAAGGTGATGCGGCGCGTTCTGCGGGCGCTCTGCGAAGAAAAGGAGATGGGGGATCTCTCCACGATCGAAGATGGCGCTAGTGTGGATGAGATAAGGAATGCTTTAAAAGACATGGAGCGCAAAGAGGGCTAGAGTAAATGATAGTCGCCGGGATGCATCCAGAGAAGCATGTTCCAAGGGCAAAAGTGGCTACCTATCCAGCCGCTTCTATCCTTATCCTTAAAGCAACTGCATCAAGATCGGCGATTCAAAAGCTTTGCTCTAGTAAACCTCGCCCGCTATACTGGTAAATGTGAGGGGACAAACGACGATCGGTGTATTTATGGGAGGGGACTCCCCGGAGCGGGAGGTCTCCCTGATCTCTGGGCAGCGTGTTCATGCTGC
>JAGLXM010000008.1 GCA_023132915.1 Candidatus Bipolaricaulota bacterium | reverse complement strand
GCAACCATGAGGCCTCTTTCACGTTTTTCAGCCTGCTCGGCAGACGGGAGAGGAAAACAGAGTGGATGAGCTTGACAAACGAAGCCAGCGTCAATGCACTGCCGAACATGGCTGCAACAAGCCACACGGGCCAGAGCTTTGCAGCGGTGCGCGTTTGCGATGATCCCATATTGATTATACCCTGATAGACCATCCACTTGGAGACAAATCCGTTCAGTGGCGGGATCCCGGAGATGCTAAGCGCGGCGATCAGACAAGCCGTGAACGTGATGGACATCTTCTTGCCCAACCCCCCGAGTTTGTCCAGTTCTGCCGTGCCGGCCTGTTGCTCCACAGCACCGCCGCACAAGAATAGGCAACACTTGTATATCGCATGATTCAGCATGTGAAACACGCCACCAGCAATGCCCACGGGGGTCATAGTCGCTATGCCCAGGATCATATAGCCGACCTGGCTGATGGCGTGATAGGACAGGAGCTTCTTCAGGTTATGTTGAACCATGGCAATCATTACTGCGACGACTATCGTGCCCGCACCTATCAATGCCAGCAGTACGCTCAGCACGCCTGACTGAAGGCTGAACAACCCCTTCACGACCAACACTAGCAGGTAGATCCCCAAAAGCTTGTCAATCGCGGCAGGCAGAAGCGCCATTACAGAGGCCGAAGCATATTCACCGCTAGTGGGCAGCCAGGTATGCAAAGGCATTGCACCTGCCTTAGTGATCGCTGCTGTCATAAGCAATAAGAAGGCTGCAATTGGAATAGCTGAGGTGGTTGCCAGGTTGATATCCGACATGACAAATGTACCCGAAAGTGTCCATACCATTGATATCCCAAGGAGGAAGGCTGCGTCTGATGCTCCAATCATTGCAAAGCTCTTTGTCGCTGCGAAATTGGAGTTCTTGCCTCCTGTAGTTATCAGGATATACAGCGAAGCGGTGACGATCTCCCAGAATATCAGCAAGAACAGTAAATGATTAGAAAGGAGTATTCCTGCCGAACCACCTATTGTCAGTAGAACGGCTCCGTAGTACTCGTTCAGGCGTTTCACCCCAGCCATCGATTTCAGGGAATACAAGGTTATTAGCAGCCCAAACCCCATGGCAAACAGCAA
>JAGLXM010000079.1 GCA_023132915.1 Candidatus Bipolaricaulota bacterium | reverse complement strand
ATCTGAAAAGGCTCCGATTGCACATGCGCCCGCCTCGATCGCCTCGGCAACGAGGTACAGGTTCTGGCACACGTGCCCGGCATCGAGGTGCATATACCGATAGCCTCGCTCCCCATAGCGCCATGTCGTGCGGTATGGGACCGCAGTCCAGATGAAGGTGACCGCACTTGCAGAAACCGATTCCTGACCCAAACAGGCCTTGACCATCCGCTTGGCGATATCGGGCTCCGTAGCGAGTTTGACCAACCGGTGATCGCAGGCTAGAAACCGATACAGACCGCTCTTCAACCCCTCGACCCGATTGACAAGCACGAAGGTTTCAAGGGGATGGCGGGCACCGGCCGAGGGGATCGTTCTGTACGTGGCCCTGCCGGGGACGACCTTCTTAACTCCTTGCGTGCACCACAACAGATACGAGAGCTCCTCCAGCATGAGTGATTGTGCGGAATAAGTGCGCAGGCTCTGGCGGGTCTCGATCACATCTCTTAACGGGACCTCTCCCAACTTAAGGCTCGCCGGGGCGGGAAGGTCGATGGTTTCCCCAGCATCCATTGGAGGCCCGAGCTTCAGTGGCGGTTGTGGCAAACCCTTCTCTTGATCCGAGGCTTCAAGATATCGGTACTTTGTCTTCTCCATGAACTCTTGCCCGATCGCGCTATTCATCGCCCCTCCTCCCTTCACTGATTACCCATTACTTTGTTTCAGCTTTTCTTCGCGTTCCCTGCGGCTCTGCGAGAGGCATAAGCTTTTTCTCTCGTCCGTTCGTTTCACTCACTCAAGACGCTAAGATCGCCAAGGATTTATCAGCTCTTAGTCGTCAGCAATCAGCTTAGAATATCCTTAGCTTTCTCATGGATTCTTGGATTCCTCATAGGTTATTGGATTCCTATCGATCCTATTTTCCGCCGTTCTTTGCGCCTTAAGCGCCTGCCTGTGTCGGTGCGGCAGATAAGCCTTTGCGAGAGTCTTGTCGTTTCAGCCTTGTGCCCCGATACATTGGGCAGGCCATTAGGGATCATGCTCCTCGGATGCGGCGTTCCTGCTCGATACTAAAAAGCAGTTCCTCTAAGGAAACCTCTGCCAACGAGGGAAGCATCAGATCCGCGTGGTCCAGAGGAAGCTCCTCGGTTAGGCTATTGGGTACCACGACGCAAAAGATTTCAGCTTGCTTTGCCGCGCGAACCCCGTGGGGGGAATCCTCCAACGCAACTGCCTCCAATGGCTGCAGGGAAAGCTCACTCAGCACAGCAAGGTATAAGTCAGGATGAGGCTTTGTGTGCATCACATCCTCAGCACATCGGATGGCATCAAACTGCGCGTCCAAACCGAGGCGGGAGAGATGGCCGAGGACCCAATCGCGCGAGGAACTAGAAGCTATGCCAAGTTTTAACCCCAGCCGCTTTGCAGCGGTGATGTAATCCATTACCCCAGGGAGCACTGTTTCCGCATCGATCAGTTCCATTTCACGGCGTCGTTGCTCAGTGTGGATAGCCATACGGTCAAGCGCCTGTCCAATGGACTCCTCCAGCTGATCGCAGGGGTCGAACGACTCCGGCGAACGTCCGATGCAGTCTGCCCAGTTGGTGAGGGTGAGTTCGCAGTCATGGCGAGCAAATACCTCTTGCCAGGACTGAAATACCGGGGCCTCTGTGTTCAAAATCAGCCCGTCAAAGTCGAAGATCAGTCCTCGTATCATCTTCCTCGTCATCGCCTGTTCGGCATCGGCACCCACCGTGTGGTCGACCTTATGCCCAGTTTGGATAACTGATGATAATAAACATAGCCACCGCCCGCTTCAACAAGGGTCGATCCCGAGGATGTTAAGAGCATGTAGACACACAGTCGACTATGAAATAGATCTCATAAAGAGCCCCCGCTTTATACCTCCCCGCTTGCTGAGAGGAGGAAAACGGAGATTCACAGCAGGCGAATCTGCTTGTTGGCAGAAGCCGCATAAGCTCTATCGGACGGGTACACCGATACGCAGTACTTCAGTGGCCTTCTTATCGGTGAGGAGAAGAACCGATGGTTCAATTTCACCTTCGAGGGAGGCGGCACCGTGACTGTCACCCTCATCGCCGACAGGCCTTTGAGGTCGACGAATGTAACGAAGATAACAATACAGACGGCGCTTCGATTGGCTGCAAGTAAGCGCGTAAGTGCCGCATGACGAAATACGGTGCCCCTTGGCCCTGTCAAGGGGCACCATACTCTTCTCTTTCTCAAAGCTCCGCTAAGTTGTAGGATACCAAGCGATGTGACGAAGCCGACCCAAGATGAGCTTTCACTCCTGTTTGAGAGGCTGCACGATTGCACGCTCTGTCCGCGGGAGTGTCATGCCGACCGAAGGACAGGCAAGCTTGGCTACTGTCAAAGTGGGATGGGGTACAGTATCTCTACGATCTGTCTTCATCGGGGAGAAGAACCGATCTTAAGCGGCAAAAACGGAATCTGTAACGTCTTTTTCACCCGCTGTAACATGCGGTGCCGCTTCTGCCAGAACTACCAGATCAGCCGAAATCGCGGTCCGATTCACGAGCAGCAATTGACGCTCGAGGAGGTGGTCGACCAAATCGAACAGATACTCGATTGCGGTGCCACGGCGGTGGGGTTTGTCTCTCCGTCTCACTTTATCCCTCAGATGAGGGCGATCATCGCCTCGCTAAAGCTGCGAGGCAGAAAGGCGACCTTTATCATGAACACCAACGCCTACGATAAGGTGGAAACGCTCGCCTCGCTCGAGGGTGCGATCGATGTGTACCTTCCCGACCTAAAGTACATGGACGAAGGACTCGCTTTAGAATATTCTGACGCCCCCAGCTATCCACAGGTGGCAACACGTGCGCTTACCGAGATGTTCCGCCAGAAAGCGGCTGAGATTGAGCTAGATGAGAACGGCCTGATCCGCTGTGGCCTGATCATCCGTCACCTGGTCCTCCCTGGCCAGGTAAAGAACAGCCTGCGTTGTTTACGGTTCATCGCTACGGAGCTCTCGCCCAACGTCCACATCTCCCTGATGGCGCAGTACCACCCTATCCCCGCCGTTTCCTCCCATCCTACGCTTGGCCGTACCCTGGACCAGGAGGAGTATGAGGAGGTCCTATGCGAGATGGATAGGCTCGGTTTTAATCGCGGCTTCATCCAGAGCCTGGAAAGTCCGGGGACCTACCTCCCTGACTTCTCTCAATCACACCCTTTCAAGAATTGCTGAGGGCCCATTTGTGCGGGGAGTGAAGCTTGCATCCGGTGCCAGGGTGATGCTAAGATGAGGTTTGTAACTATGGGGCTGCGGGGGAGAGCAAATGTCAGGACACTCTAAGTGGCAGAATGTCAAATATCGAAAAGAGCGCCAGGATAAGAAACGATCTGGCTTGTTTGCCAAGTTGATCAAGGAGATCACTCTCCAAGCACGGAACGGAGATCCCGATCCGGCTAACAACCCTGGCCTGACACAGGCGCTGGAGCGGGCGCGGGCAGCGAACCTCCCCAAAGAGAACATCGAGCGGGCGATCAAACGCGCCACCGGCGAACTGGAAGGCGTCTCCTACGAGGAGGTTACCTATGAAGGGTACGCGCCAGAAGGTGTTGCGGTCTTGATCCGAGTTGTGACCGATAACCGCAACCGCGCCGCCGCCGCCATTCGCCACATCTTCAGCAAACACGGCGGGAACATGGCCGCTGCGGGAAGCGTGGCCTGGCTGTTTGATCGCCGCGGGGTGATCATGATCGAGGAGATTCCGCCCGATGTCGATCGCGACGAGCTTCTGATGTCGCTGATCGAACTGGGGGCACAGGAGTTTGACGACCAGGAGGAGATGATCGAAGTTTACTGCGCACCGACCGATCTTCCCGCTCTGAGTGAGGGAATCCGGGCGATGGGGATCACTCCCAGCCGTGCCGAGGCGACGATGCTCCCCAAGAACACGGTGCACGTGGAAGGCCACGCCGCTGAAAAGGTGCTCAAGCTGATCAACAATCTCGACGACAACGAGGACGTCCAAGAGGTCTACGCCAACTTTGACATCCCCGATGAGATCCTGAGCCAGATCGGGGGGGACGATTAGAAAGGATTCTAAGGAGGTTTGAACTATGCAACGTACTTGGCGGGTTGGAGTTATTATCCTGGCGTTGGTTGTAATAGCAGCGAGTGCAGGAGTAGCGGAGACGGTCATTACAACCAGCGGATCGGTGTTACAAGGACAGATAGAGTTTGGGATCCCTGGGGTGATCAGTATCACCTCTTCGACTGGAGATATCTTTACCGTACAGCGGTCAAACCTCAAGGCGATCCGCTTCCCTGTTGAGGAGGGGGGCGAGGTCACGGTAGAGACCTTTGATGGCAACATCCTTGTGGGAACCGTCGGCGGAATCCCCGAGGTGATCGGCCTGCGAACCGCTGGTGGGGATGTTCAGTCGGTCAAGCTGACAAGCATTCAGGAGATTCGATTTGATCAGGTGACACCTGCCCCGACACCGACTACACCAGCGCCTACGACAACTGTAACACCTCCGCCAACAACTGCCCCTACGATGGCGGCGGAAACCCTGGCGGAACAGGTCAAGGAAGCGTATAAGGAGAGTCGCTGGGGATTCACGATCGGCCTGGACACCGGATACCAACTCGGTGTCTCGATGCTCAATGGATTCGGCTATCCCACATCATCCTTGGGGGCAAATGCGCTCAACTTGGGGATCGTGTGGCGGAGCTATCTTGCTCCGACTGCCAAGCAGATCGAGAAAGCGGCGCTCGAGATTGCAAGAGAGACTCCGGGAATTACGCTCGATGAGTTGCTCGCGGCCACTGCTGCGGCGAAGACCCCACACTCCAGCTTCTACCTCCACCTGGGAACGAACACTTTCTTCATCCCGGAGATCGGCATCGGATGGTTGTTCCGCCTGAGTCAGGTCTTCTATTTCGACGCCGGGGCGGCGATCGACCTTTTCCTTTTCCCTTGGTTCTCACTTGGCTTCCTATTGATCTTCTAGGACGTACTCGAAGAAAGGAGGTGACACCATTATGAAGAAGACAATCGTAGCTTCACTGATCGTCGCGAGCTTACTCGTCGTCATGACGATAAGCGTGAACGCGCAGGAGAAAAATACCGAGGCATGGATCCCCGGTATCGCCTCGTTTCTCATCCCTGGTTTGGGGCAACTGTTAAACGACGAGCTGGACAAGGCTATCGTCCACTTCGTGGTTGACATCGCTATCATCGCCGGCGGGTGGTACGTTGCGGCGCTATTGCCCTACGGGTGGTACGGATACTCCGCCGTAGGCCTGGCTCACCTTGCCTGGTCGCTCTACAGCGGGTATGATGCCTACACTGTGGCCAAGGAAACCGGATTTTCGATCGGGTTGAGTAAGGACGGTATCGCACTCTCCTACCAATATCAGATCTAGCGCAAAAGGAAGAGCAAAAAGGCAATCAATCCGAGGACCTCAAAGAGCTTCAGATAGCCCCGGCCGAGCGCAGCTGGGGTTTTTTCTGTTGAGAGAAGATCGTTTGTCGCTTGTAGGATCGCTCCTGTCCCCGGGTCAAGCTCAAGTTGAAGCCTTCCCAGATAATGGCCAAAGGCACCGGCCTGAAGGACCCTTGTTTGACCAACGATGACCGGCTCTTCTGTCGTCTCGTGAGAGTGCCCGGTAAGAAAGATGTCAACTCCAGGAACAACCTGCGCGATTCGACATGCTTCCACCACGGGCAGATGCCCGAGGACGATGACGAGATCGGCCGTTTTTTCTGTCTCTTTCAACACCTCTTTAAGCGCCATTTCCGGCGCTACATAGCGCAACCAGGGAAAGTCGGGGTAAGGCAAGTACTCAGAGGTGATCAACCCAATTACCAGTATCTCTACGCCACTGATTGAGATGAACGTGTAAGGGACAAACGGCGGAGCGATCCCTGATCGAGGGCGAAGATTGGCACAAAGGATTGGAAAGCTTGCTCCAGCGCAGAGCTCTGCAAGCTGATCCGCCCCCCAGTAAAGGTCGTGGTTGCCCAGGCCCATCGCGTCGTAGGAAACCCGGTTCATCCACGAAACGACCTCATTTGCGCCCCACACCGCATAGATGGGCACGCGAAAGTCCTGCCAGGTGTCACCCACGTCAAACAGCAGTACTGGGCCCTCCGTGAGCCTCTCTTTTTCGATCAGCTCGGCAAGGCTCTCCAGCCGGTCAAGACGAGAGTGAAGGTCATTTGTATAAAGAATCTTAAGCGGCAAGGAAGATGCATACACCCCCCACAGAAGGAGCACCAACGCACCCAGAATCAGCGAGCCTCTCAAAATGTGCCTCCCAATGAGGTGATCAACTGCCGCTCCCGAAAGAGGATGGAGCCCTCCCAGGAACCACTTGTCAAAAACAGGCGAATCCCCCCGATAAACGAGATCGATGCACGACTGTGCTCCAGTCCGAGAATAAGGCTGAAGCTCTGCTTTGGGGAGGCGATTACCATCCCCCACCGTCTGTCTTCCCTGCCTATGGCTCGCCCCCAGTCGATCCACACCGGACCAAGGAAGAGCCCAGCCGCGAAGTAGGCTCCTTCATGTTCCAATCCAAGAGTGACGTTCAACGGGCCAAGGTCCTCTACCAGGAGGATGCGGACACCTAAAGAGAAGAGATCCTGCGGCGTGATCGTCGCCAGAACGTCGACCCGATTCCCGATCGCGCGGCCGATTCGAAGCGTCGGTTTCCCTCCCGCAAGTTCAACCTGAATAGAGGTATACCCAGGATCTCCCAGGGTGACGGCGACCGGCAGATCGAGAAAAATGCTGTGGGGATACGCACTGGCCACGATAGAGACACCAAACGCCAGGATAAGAACCACCGAAGTCTTCATAGCACACCATAACCGATGAAGCGAAAGCCGCCAAGCGTTGATTTCTCGATAAGCCCCTGCCACAATACTTTTTATGCTACCCGAAAAGGCAAAGGAAACGATCGCGCGTTATGGGATGCTGAAGAGGGAAGAAAAAGTCCTTGTCGCTGTCTCCGGTGGGGTAGACTCGGTCGTACTCCTGGAGGTCTTGTGTCTCCTTGAGCCGGAATTCTCGCTTGAGCTCGTGATCGCTCACCTTGATCATGGGCTACGAGGGAAGGAGGCCAAGGAGGACGCCCGCTTTGTTGCCTCTTTAGGGAAAGCTAAAGGGGTTCCGGTAATCCGCGAGGAGATCGACGTAGCCAGGGTGAGCAAAGAGGAGCGACTAAGCCTGGAGGAAGCAGGACACCGAGTGCGGCGGCACTTTCTTGAGGAGACAGCACAGAAAGTCGGCGCTACTCGGATCGCCCTCGGGCATACCCTAAATGACCGGGCAGAGACGCTGTTGTTTAACCTGATCCGTGGGGCCGGGCCAACCGGCTTGGTTGGGATCCGCCCGGTGAGCCTTCCCTACATCCGGCCACTGATCGACACCTCACGTGAGGAGATCCTCTCCTTTGCCCGCTTAAACGGCCTGGCGTGGCGCGAGGATCGCACCAATCAGGATCTCACCTTCTCTCGCAATCGGATCCGACATCAAATCATCCCCCTCCTTGAACAGATGAACCCGCGCTTTCTCGAGGCGCTTCACCGAACATCCGATCTTCTCCTCGAAGAACAAGCGGCACTTGAAACTCTCCTTGACCGACCGTGGGAGGAAGTCCGCGCTTTTGATGATAAGGGAGAAGTCGTGTTCCACCGCTATCAGCTCGCCGAGCTTTCAAGCGGGCTTATGGGCCTTCTTCTGCGGTGGGGAATTGCTCACACGCGCGGTGACCTGCAAGGAATCGAAAAGGTCCATATCGATGCCCTTCGCCGTCTTGTCTGCTCATCCCAATCTCATGGAGAGTTAGATCTTCCCGGACTCGCCGTACGGGTCCAGAATGACGAGCTCCTCTTAAGCACACAAATAAAGGCGAAAGCCTGCCCCTATGAGTTCCCGGTCAAGCTGGGTAAAACAGAATTTTCCTCCCTCGGGATCGCCATCGAACTGTCGATAAAAGAGAGGAATGGCTCACTTGAACCCCTGATGGAACATGGAAGGACGGTGGAGGTGGCCGACGCTGACCAAGTACACTTTCCGCTTCATCTGCGCAGTCGACGCCCTGGGGATCGATTCCGTCCCCTGGGGATGAATCACGAAAAAAAACTAAAGGACTTACTGAGCGATGAGCACATTCCCTTCTTTAAGAGGGATGCGCTGCCACTGCTCTGTGACCAGGAGCGGATCATCTGGGTGGTGGGGGTACGGCTTTCGGATGCGGTGCGCGTCACCGCACAGACAAGGAGAGTCCTTGTCATGGGTATGGAGGAGGGCACGTGATCACTCTACTGGTCTTTATCGGAACGATCCTAGTTCTTGTCGGAGTGCACGAGGGGGGGCACTTCCTGGCGGCGAAGCTCGCCGGAGTGTATGTGGAGGAGTTCGCCATTGGCTTTGGCCCCAAACTCCTTTCGGTTAGGAAGGGGGAAACTCGCTACTCGATTCGCGCCATTCCGTTTGGAGGGTATGTGCGCATGGCCGGGGAGGACCGTGAGGTGACCTCCTCTGAAATCCCGGCCGATCGGCTCCTGTACAGCAAGCCGCCGTTTACCCGTATACTGATCAGTCTAGCCGGGCCGATGGCTAATCTCCTTACCACCCTTCTTATCGCCATTCTGGCGCTTTGGGCGTTTGGCACCCCAATCATACAGGTGGAGGATGTTATTCCGGGAATGCCTGCCTCTGCGGTGCTTAAGTCTGAGGATCGCGTGCTCGCAATCGAAGGCCACGCCATCTATAACTCCGAAACTCTAAGCCGACTTATCCAACAATCGGGTGGAGAGCCGATTGATATTCTTGTTGAACGTAACGGCGAATTGAGGGAGTTCACGGTTAGACCACAATTTGATCCCGTTGAAGAGCGTTACGTCATCGGCGCTTACTTCTGGCCCGTCATCCGCACAAACAAACTTGCGCTACTTGATCCCTCCTCCCCTCTTTCTCTTGCCGGACTTAAAGAGAACGACCGGATTGTGGCAGTGGACGGTGAAGCCACCCACACTGCGGTGGCGATCGTTGGGCGCGTGGATGAACTGCTTCCAACAGACTCGATCACCTTTACCGTCCTGCGTGAGGGCGGACAACTGGAGATTTTCCTTTCAACGACAGGATTCGATTTGAACCAGAGCCTTGCCGGGATCGCCTTTGCCAATCTAGGAATCACATATCGCCGGCCGGGATTCGCTGCGGGGTTCGTGCTAGGAGCGGGACAATTCTCCGATTACGTTCACATGATAGTGGAGTGGGTGCATGCCATTCTCACCGGCCAAGTCACTGCCAGTGAGACGATCGCTGGACCTGTGGGGATCGCTCGCCTGCTAGGGGAGGGGATAAAGCAGGGACCAAACATCTTCTTGTGGTTGTTCTCCTACCTCAGCCTGAGCTTAGGGGTTCTCAACTTGATCCCATTTCCAGCGCTTGACGGGAGTCGGGCTGCCTTTGGATTGTACGAGCTCGTCTTCAGAAGACGGATTTCACCGCAAACAGAGGGAATGATCCACGCCATCGGCGCCCTCATCATAATTGCGTTGATGCTACTTGTGACCTACAAGGACATCGTCAAGCTTTTTCAATGAGACAGACACTCAAGGCGCTAATCCCTTCACCTCTCCCAAGAGGGCCCATTTTCTCACTGGTGGTCGCCTTGAGTCCGATGTAATCAGGTGGAAGCTCGATGATGGGAGAAAGCGCTTCTTTCATCGCAGGAAAGTAGGGGGCAAGTTTCGGCTCCTGGGCGATGATTACGCAATCGGCGTTAACGGGGTGGTAACCGGCGTTTGCCACAAGCTCGACCACCCTTTTTAGAAGTTCTAAGCTTGAGATCTCGCGGTAGCGCGGGTCGGAGTCGGGGAAGTGTACCCCGATATCGCCCAGTCCAGCTGCCCCAAGAAGGGCGTCGCACAAGGCGTGGGTGAGGACATCAGCATCCGAATGACCGAGAAGGCCCATGTCATACTGAATTTTCACCCCACCAAGGACGAGCGTTCGTCCCTCCTCCAGGCGGTGAAAGTCGATCCCAAAACCAACACGCGAATTACTCATTGATCTATTAGGAAGCCAGGAAACCAGGAAAGGTTCTGTTCTTCTGGCATATCACCTTTTTCACCTCCAGGGTTGGTTTCGCGAAGTTTATTGGCAGTCCGTGCTCCTTCTTGAATTGCCCTTGGGATACGACTTCACAATGGCAAAATGAACATTCTCCAGGTTCTTGATCGCCTTTAAGTTCTACAACGATTGTTCCTTCAACAAGAAGATCGAGCCGGTGTTGCCCCACTTCAACTCCTTCATACTCTGCTTTTCATGGCTTCCTGGGTTCCTCATGATAAACCCAAAAACTGCATGGACCATACTGTTCCAAGTACTATTAGGAAGCCAGGAGTCCAGGAACGAGACAGATCATGACAGCGGACTGGTTGCTTGAAGCTAAAAACCTCCTGGATTCCTGGTTTCCTTATATATTCTAGTACGCTGCTTCTGACATGTCTTCTCTTCAGGAGAAGTGAAAGAGCTGTTTTCAATCCTCTTGATCCATCCGTCTTTTTTCCACGGATTGCACCACGCGACTTGCAAGAGGGGGGTTGAAGCCCCGCCGGGTGAGGAAGGCGACTGTCCGTCTGGTTCGACGTATTGGGTCGAGGCTCTGATACCGGGCGAGGCGGGTTTGGGCAAGCTTTAGTGCGATCTCCTTCTCTTTCTCCGGTGGGTAAAGATCTTCCATCACCTGCTCGCTCGTCTCCGGGGTAATCCCCTTCTCCGCAAGTTCCCGCTTGACCGCCCGACGAGAGAGGGGATGGTAAAGAAGACGATCCTCCACCCATAGTCGCGCAAACAGAGCGTCATCGAGGAGGCCGGCCGCTTCGGCCCGCCGCAGCACCTCCTCGACCGCCTCCACGCTGAACCCCTGCGCTCGTAATCGCGATCTTGCCTCGGCCACACTGCGCGGGCGGTAGCGCAGGAGACGGACCAACACCTGCCAGGGATCACTCGGCGTTTTCAGCCTCCTCTATAGGTACTGAAGTGGGAGTAAGTCCAGCTTTGTCTCGGATGGCTTGCTCGAGCTCATCCGCCAGCTTGGGGTCCTCTTCCAGGGCACGGGCGCTGTTTCCGACCCCCTGGCCAAGACGGGTATCACCGAGGGAGTACCAAGAGCCGCTGCGCGTGATGACCCCGAGGGCCTCGCCGGTGTTTATGAGATCGCGAGAGCGAACGATCCCCTTCCCGTAGATCACATCAAAGCTCGCTTCCTTAAACGGCGGCGCGACCTTGTTCTTCACCACACGCACGTTTACCCGGGTTCCCACCTGCTCGGAGCCCTCTTCAATCCTCCCCGAGTTCCACATACTCAGCCGCACAGAGGCATAGAACTTCAGAGCGCGGCCACCCGAGGTAGTGGTTGAGGGACCAAAGCGAGTCCCACCGATCACCGATCGAAGCTGGTTGGTGAAGACGACAAGCGTCTTTGACTGCGAGATCGCTCCGGACAGCTTGCGCATTGCCTGACTCATCAACCGTGCCTGTAAGCCGACCTGCGAATCCCCCATCTGCCCCTCGATCTCAGCCATGGGGACAAGTGCAGCGACGGAGTCGATGACGATGATGTCGACTGCTCCACTGCGCGTCAGTTGCTCCGTGATCTCAAGCGCCTGCTCCCCTGAGTTTGGCTGAGAGAGCAGCATGTGGTCGAGGTCGACCCCCAGGGCACGAGTATAGGTTGGATCGAGTGCGTGCTCCGCGTCGATGAACGCCGCGGTCCCGTCTCGCTTCTGCACCTCGGCGATCATGTGCAGGGCGAGTGTCGTTTTCCCACACGCCTCCGACCCGAAGATCTCGACGATCCTCCCACGGGGAACCCCACCGACGCCGAGTGCGATATCGAGGGCAAGTGAGCCGGTGGAAACCGTCTCCACTTGCATCACCTGGGCGCCTTCCCCAAGCCACATGATCGCCCCTTCACCATAGGTCTTTTTGATCTGTTTCAACGTGCTCTCAAGCACCTCTTGTTTGCCCATTCTTTGTGCCCCCTAAGTGATCTTTCTTCTATTCTAGGTTCCTACCGCGAGCAGGTCAACGCTTCATCCAAGAACGGAAAGGAGATAAATGAGGAAGAACCCGGAGAGGATAACGAGGATTGCCTCCTCCAACCGGAAGATTCGCTGTGGCAGGTGAAAAGGCCGCCGGGAGAGGAGCCTATAGAGGAGGAACCCACCACCTACCACAAGCAGGCTCTTCACAAACGGGAGAACATGAAGGCTCAGGCTTAATTGAGCAGTAGGGACGAGCAGGCGAGCCAACGGGAGAAAGAGGAGGATGGGAAGCCCCAAGATTACGAAGGCAAGTTTCACCGGCCACGTAGAGGAAGGACCGCGCTCGATGCGAAAGAGCGGGATCAGTTTAGCAAAGGAGACCACAGTCCCGAGTGATATGAGAATGAGGACCGTCTGGATGACAGGCGACTGGACTCCGGCACTGAGTAGGCTCTTTCCGCAGAACCCGGCTAACGGCGGCACACCCATGATTCCCAGGGTACCAACAAGGAGAGCTACGCGTGCCGATAAAGGAATCTTAGCCCTCCTGGCAATCAAGCCGGGGATGGCTCCTTCGCCGGCCGTTTGCACCGCTACTCCGGCAGCCAGAAAGAGGAGCCCCTTGAACAGGCCATGGCCAACGATGTACTCAAGGCTGCCAGCGATCCCAATCTCTGAGCCGATCCCAATCCCAAGTGTGATATAGCCAATCTGAGAGAGGGTGTGAAAGGCGAGCATCCGTTTCAGGTCGTAGGTGAAGATCGCGTAGATGACCCCGAGAAGGCCGGTGAGTGCGCCGAGGACGAGGAGTGGAAGGGACAACGAAAAAGCCGACGTTAGCCGGAAAAGGACCACGACCCCCATCTTGATCACCAGACCGGAGAGCAGGGCGGAGATCGCGGGAGAGGCGCTTGAGTGCGCGGCAGGCAGCCATAGTGAGAAAATGAAGATCCCCGATTTCACCGCCACCCCGGTGACAAGCAGGGACGAGGCGAGAAGGACCCACGGCGCGTTAGGCTGGTCAACGAGCCGCGCCGCCACCAACCCAAGATTAAGGGTTCCCGTGTGGTAGTAGATAATAGCCACTCCCAACAGGTAGATCCCCAATCCCAGCGAAGCGAGAAGGAGGTACTTGAGGCTTGCCCAGATCTGGTAAGGCTTTCTCTCGTAGCCAACGAGAAGAAAGCTCACCAGGGTGAGAAGCTCCAGGGTTACGTAAATGTTGAACAGGTCCCGCGCAAACACAAGGGTATAGACCGAGCCTAGGAGAAGGTGTAGCAGCATAAAGAAGTAAGGACGAAGACGCTCGTGCCACAAGTAGGCCACAACCGCCCCACCTAACAGGAGAACGAGGATGGTCAAGCCAAGGCTAAAGCGGTCAGCAGCAAGCTCAATCCCTATTCCCTTTTCCCACCCACCGAGCACGATGACGAGCGGCTTTCCCTGTGAGAGTCCCGCGGAGAGAAGCCCCACCAGCACGGCGTCGAAGACTAAGGAGAGGAGTATTAACTCGCGGGTCACGCGCCCCCAAGCAAGGCTGAGTGCGGCAAACCCGAAGTGGACAAGCGGAAGGAGTGCGACCATCATGGTATTCGTTCACCTTCGATCTCATGTTCGATCCGCTGCGAGTCAGTAGTGTGATAACGCTCGACGAGCAGCATAACAAAGACCAGTGCTAAGGCAAGGATGGCAAAATTGATCACAATGGCAGAGAGGACAAGAGCGTGGGGAAGAGGATCAACGTAGGGGACGCTCGCTGGGGAATGAACGATCGGCGCGACTCCGTCCACCCGAGCGTTGAGCGAGACAAGACAGAGGATCGTGCTCCCGTTCACCAGCCCCAAGGCAAGAAGCTTGATGACAAGATCGCGGCGGAGGATCAACCCAAGGAGGCCGATTCCGAACAGAACGATGGCGATCGTAACCCCGTTAATCAGAGCCATCAGATCTCGCCTCGGTGGCGTACGAAGTAGTGGATGATCACCCACGTCCCGATGAACACCTTTACACCGATCAATACGTTGTAGATCAGGATCGAACCACCGCTTGCAAGGCTCCCCAACCTCCCGCGGGGGAGGAGGTCGGTGAGGGGAAGTCGCCACAGGGCGATAGGAGAGAGAGCGAAGAGGAGAATGACGAGGAGAACCCCCCATTCGAATCGTTCGAGAGTCGGCTCATGGAAGCGACGCCCTACGACATCTGCACCCAGGGCGACCGCACACAAAAGCAGGCCGGTCCCCGCGACGGTCCCGCCGCTGAACCCGCCGCCGGGGGAGAGATGGCCAAAAAGAACGAGGTAGATTCCGAGAAGAAGGATCGGCGGGAAGAGAAGGTCGGCTGAGGTGCGGATGACCTGCGATTCGGGGATGCGCGCGACCTCCTCTTCGTTTCCTCTTTGTTGGGCGAGGTAGAAACGAACCCCGAGGACGGCGACTGAGAAAACAAGAATCTCAAAGAGGGTGTCGAAGAGGCGGTAGTTGAGGTAGATGGCGGAGACGAGGTTCGCCGCGCCCGTGTCGATCGTCCCACGCTCGATGTAAGCCGCACCGGCTTCCTCCCTCGCGCCGTGATAATCGAACATCATCATGAGGAGCGCACAGAAACAGATAACAAGGACCGAAGCGGTGATGATCATGCCACGCGATGACCGCCTCATGAGAAGTATCTCCTTATCATCTCATCCAATTCTCCGTTTTGGCGCAAGTGATCGAGGTGGGCGTTGAGACGCTTATGGAGTTCCTCTCTATCGGGGGGCAAGAGGAAGGTATAGGAGAAGGAACCGGAGAGTCGCTCGACTGCGTATCCGGAGAGATCGAGGCGGGAGACGGCGATGAATCGCGCCAGATCGAGGGTGTATGCCCCTTTCTCCTGGGCACGGATCGCTTCCAGCACATCCGAGAAATAGATCCATTCTGTCTCTTGAGCTTGTTTTGGTTCTGCCGCGTCTTTCCTCGTAAGGTGGAACAGGCCGGTCGGAAGGTGCCCTTGGGTCTTAAGAAGCCGGTCCTCCGCATCCACGTGGACGATCCCCCCTGCGGCGATGTCGGCCTCCCCGCGCAGCAGTGCCTCTTCCACCTCTTCGCGAGGAAGGAAGTGTACAACCAAATCGAGGCCCAGGTGGTGGGCGAACCCCGCAAGGATTTCTTGCTCCAGGCCGGTGATTCGATCCCCTTCGCGCTCTAGGAGGCCCAGCGCTTCGTCTCCCACGATCACCAAGCGACCGGTCTTGCGGATCGCAAGCACGTAGATAAATGTGACAAGCGCAGCGCCGATTGCTGCCTCGGTGATCGCCACATCCGGCGCGTGAAGCAGGAGGTAGACGGCCGAAAGGATCAAGCTGAACATCCCCATCCCGATCACCGCTGCAAGGCGGCGTTTGCGTGTCAGCGCAAACACCGCGATCAACGGAAGGAACATAAGGAGGGTGGTGCGGGCGATCACTTTTCCTCCTCCTGGCTGGTGTGTCGCTGGGTGAAAGCGCTCTTGGCAATGCTGTGGGTCACGATCGGGTTGGTCAATAGGAGAAGGAGCAGGAGGAGAACAAGAACAGGGTCGTGCCTCTCGAACCCACCACGGACGATGAGACCAAAAAGAACGAGGCCGAGCCCGGCATTGTCCGAGACACCGCTCGCCTGTAAGCGCGAGTAAACATCCTGGAAGCGAAGAATCCCCAGCGTTCCAATGGCCACAAAAACAAGTCCAAAGCTGATGAGGATCTTGGCTATCATCGATATCCCTCCCCTCTTTCCATGAACCTGGCAAGGATCACCACCCCAAGGAAACTCAAAGCGGCGTACACAATCGCTACATCAAGGTAGATCTGCTGCTTTGAGACAATCGCGACAATCGCGAGGAGTACCACTACCCTATTCGATGCAGAATTGTAGGCAAGGAGCCGGTCCCACGACGTCGGACCGCCGAATAGGCGGTACAAAACGGCGACGATAGAAAGTAAAAGAGCGGCTTCAACGAGGTGCATCTACTCCCCTTTCGAAAATGGGATAAAGTGTCCTTTCAAGCGATTCCTTGATCGTACGCCAATCGCCAGCGCTCCCCTTCGCCCGCAGCCAGTGGATGTAGAGGAGATCACCTTCCAACAGGAGCGAGATCGTAGACGGAGTGAGGGTGATCGAATTCAGAAGAATAAACTGACCAAACGGATTGTTTATCCGGATGGGAAGTGCGACAATTCGCCCCTCTTGCCTCCCCAGGAGGATCAATCGGCAGGTGTGCATCGTCGAGAGCACGAAACGAACAAGCAGTGTGGCGAAAAAGACGATGAGTCGGTGGGGGCGATACAGGAGCGCGAGAGAGAGAGGATTGAGCGACGGAAACAGGTGTCGCTTGACCACGGTAACCCCTCCCGCGGCCACAACGCCGATGAGAAGAACATAAGGATCGGTGCTTCGAGTAAAAATAATCCACAGTAGCACCAGCATGAGAAAGCTAAGGACCATTTCCCCTCCCTCTACATGATGGCAAGAAATGGTGTTTTGGACAAGCTATGGAGAGCTAGTAACGGACAAACAAGATAAGATCTTACTTCTGATCATGATTAGGTAATCAAAGAGGAAGCGTCAGGCCGTAGAAGGATAGGTCAGAGCTAAATCATTTGTAAAGGTCCGCCGCGCACTTCATGCAGCAAGTCCCTCTTATTCCTCAACCCACATTCTAATGTTATCAAAGTAAGCATTGCACGCCTCAGCGTGGCTTTCGTCACCCAAGAGGATCGACCAATCACTTGACTCCGTGAACGATTCAAAGATCGCTCCCGAAGCGTAGCACACATCGTTTACATAGAAGCGATACCCCTCACTGGAGAAGACAAACTTGTAGGTGTACCACAGATAGACTCCCGGCTTGAACGAGAGAGGGTGGCCAACATCCCCTCCATACTTATCCGGCTCCCGGAGATACGCCCCTTCGCCTGCGCTGGTGTAGACAAAATAAGGCAAGGAGCCTGCGAGCGAGTCAAGCGACTTGCGACCGGGGAAGATAAAGAAGGTGTGGGCGTCCTGAGTGTGGGTTGTCATCACCTGGCAGGAGACGACAAGCCTCTGGCCAAAGCGTAGTGGAGGAACTTTGACCGCAGTGGTACGACGATGCCAGCGGTCCATCCCGCTATCGATGTGAAGGACGAACCCGTGCACACCTGAGAGGTTCTCGATCTTGCCTTCCGTAGTGCTCGCCCATGCTGGATCGAGCTCCCATTCCGCAAGCGCCTGGGTTCCGCTTGAAAAATCCTCAAAGAAGATCTGGCTTCCACTTCGCAGGTAGACAAGGATCTCATCGCTCACCCACGCGTTTCGTCCGTCGGCATCCTTTACACACAGCGTCACCAGATAGCGTCCTGGCTCAGTGTAAATGTGGCTTGCTTCCCGACCGGAATCAACCTCCCCATCTTCAAACTCCCAGGTGTAAGAGACTATCGACTGCCCACTGTAAGAGGACGAAGCGTCAAACGTCACCGTCTCCCCGGCGTAGACGACTACGGGCGTTACCTCAAAGCGCGCCACCGGTCCGGAATTAAGGATCGCGCACCCGTAAAGAAGGATAGCCAACCCCAGTAGCAAGCCGCGCACCAATTCGCTTCGCATTCTCATCGTTTCAGCCAACCTCGATCAGGCGATCTTTAGGCAAGCTTGTCAAGACTTCGCTGCCGTTCTTTGTCACTATCAGCAAATCCTCTATTCTCACCCCACCAAACCCGGGAAGATAGACCCCCGGCTCGACCGTGACGGTCATTCCAGGTTGCAGAGTATCTTTGCTTAAGGGGGAAAGACGCGGCCCCTCGTGCACCTCCAGGCCGACCCCGTGACCGAGGCCGTGGCCGAAGTGCTCCTTGTGTCCCGCTTGGGCGATCACGTCTCTGGCGATGGTGTCGACCGCTACCCCGCTTGCCCCAGCTCTAATTGCCTTTATACCAGCTTGATTTGCGCGCAGGACAAGCTCGTAGATCTCCCGCGCTTGTGACAACACTTCTTTCACCGCGAAGACGCGCGTCATGTCAGAGCAGTAACCATCAAGCTGCGCGCCAATATCGAATAGAAGAAGATCCCCCTGCCGAAGCGTTCGCTCTCCGGGCTGGTAATGTGGTAGAGCGCTGTTCTCCCCAGCAGCGACGATCAGATCAAAGGCGATCTTCTCCGCTCCATTCTTCCGCATGATGACCTCCAGCCGCAAGGCAAGCTCTCGCTCGCTTACCCCGATCTTGATCTCACCTAAAAGCGAGGTGAGTGATGCCTCGGTGAGCCGGGTCGCCTCCCTAATCCGTGCAATCTCCTCAGGATCCTTCAGCCTTCGCAAAGCCATCACCGGATCCTCAAAAGCGATAATCTCCTCACCGAACAACTCACGCAGCTTCTCTACTACGTAGTAGGTCATTCTCTTGGAGGAAACTGCAACCCGTTTGAGCTTCCTTGCCTTGAGTATGGTCGTAACTTCCTTAAGGTAGTCCCCTTTTATCTCTTTGACTGGAAGCCCGGGAACCTCACGGCTGGCCTGCTCAGTGTAGCGAGAGTCGGTCATAAGGAACGCTTCCTTCGCCGACAAGAGGAGCGCCCCCTCGCCGGTAAAACCGGTAAGGTAGAACATGCTCACGCTGTCTGAGCCCTCTAGGTTGAAAATGAGGAACGCATCGGTATCGAGACTTTCAAGTAACGCATCGCGGCGTTTATCGTAGTCGATCATCTCTCTCCTTACTGGCCAAGGTCATAAAAACTGTCTCCTTCATCATCAAATGATCATACTCCCTCTGGAAGAGCCTTGTCAATAGCGGATAGGGTCGCTATAATCTCGTTTCTATGGCTCAATTGGACGATTTACGTAAGCAGATAAGCCTCGTGGAGAGCGACCTTGATGAGGGGCTCTTAGGCCTCACCGATCAGCAGACACTAGAGACGTTCCGGATCGAATTCCTCGGCCGCAAAGGGCGTATCGCGCGGTTGTTCAAGGTCCTCGGAGAGCTTGACGCTGATGCGCGGGCTGAGGCAGGAAGACTCCTGAACGCTCTTAAGGACCACGCTAACACTGCCTTTGATAAGTGTCGGGACAAGCTCCAGATCGTGACCTTGGAAGGGAGAATCACCAAAGAAAAGGTCGATCTTACCCTCCCCGGTGTCTACCGCTCCCTTGGCCACCTTCATCTTCTCACCCAGGTACAACAAGAGATCGAGTCGATCTTCCTGCGCATGGGGTTCGATGTCGCCACTGGACCAGAGATCGAAAGCGAGTACTACAACTTTGAGGCACTTAACATTCCCGAAGATCATCCGGCTCGCGAGGAGTGGGATTCGTTCTATATCGACGGCTCGCATTTGTTGCGCCCCCACACCTCTCCGGTGCAAATCCGGGTGATGGAACAAACCGACCCTCCGGTGCGGATCATCTGCCCCGGCCGCTGCTACCGCCGCGATACGCAGGATGCCACCCATTCTCCGGTCTTCCACCAGGTTGAACTGTTGTGGGTGGAGGAGGGGCTCTCCCTTGCCAACCTGAAGTATGTGATCGAGCTGTTTGTACGCGAGTTCTTCGGCGAGGGGTACAAGATGCGCCTGTCGGGTGACTTCTTCCCGTTCACCGAGCCCTCGGTGCAGGTACACATGCGCTCCCGTGGATCGTCGGACTGGCTGGAGTTGGGGGGAGCAGGGATGGTCGACCCGGCCGTTCTCACGAATGTAGGGTACGATCCGGAGAAGGTGACCGGGTTCGCATTCGGATTTGGGGTCGAGCGGATGGCGATGCTCCGCTACGGGATCGACGACATTCGCACCTTCCTCATAAACGACTTACGGTTTATCGAGCAGTTCTAACCCCCCAAAGAAGCTATCAGCCATCAGCGATCAGCTACAAGCCCAAGATGCCGGAATCGCTCACCACCGTCTCTGGAGCCTGGCAGGAAAGCCTCACTTCCTGCACGAATTACAGACCATACTTCGACCAGAAGCTCCGCTTGCGGCCGTGGACCTCAAGGAGGCTCTCCTTGTAATCCTCGTGGGAAAGGAGACCGCGCCAATCTTTCACTGAAGGAGAGAGCACGTCTAACTTCTTGAGGTAGCGAACCCCGTGGTGGTAGTAGCGCGACTGAGCGCGATCGAGGATCGATTCAAGCAACGAGCGGTAGACCAGAGTTGCCCCAAG
>JAGLXM010000078.1 GCA_023132915.1 Candidatus Bipolaricaulota bacterium | reverse complement strand
TCTCGCAAACGATCGATTTTAAACAGGAGGATGCGCTCTCCTTCACCCAGGACATCGTAGGCCCTGCCGAGCAGAGGCTCGAGGTGGAATTACAGCTTACTCTCTCCTCTGCGCTTGCGGATGTATCGATGGACATGGACTACACTGTGGAAGGGGTTTTAAGTGGAGTGAGTCTCAGGACGCTAAATGACCTTCGCAGCGAGACAGGCACCCTGCCCCCAGGCACGCTTAAAGACACATTAGAACAGGCGCTTGGGCAAGTTGAAGCCGCGATTGCTGAGATCAGGAACGCTGGCAATGGGATCTCAATCGATACTCTATATCATAAGCTGAAGGACATCGAGAAGGCACTTGACAAGCAGTTTATCGATCGTGTGAACGATTGCCTAGAAATCTCTCGTACGGATAAGGGAAGGCTCCTTGTCGTTGCAAAGCCGATCGAGCAGCGCTACGACTACCTTGAGTACATCGCGAGCAAGGTTAGGTTGTATGCAAGGGATGAGGTGAAGCCGCAGATCGCGAGCCTGTTGCGAGAAACCGTTCTTCACCTCACCGATGGTAACAAGGCAGCCTATATTCGCGATTTAGAGGAGCTTCTAGCCCGCGTTGATCAATACCGTGGCGAGATGATCAAGGAGGAAGAGGCGGACAGGATACGGGAAAAGGTTGATTTGCTGTTGCAAAAGATTGCCGAACGGGGGACGGAGAACCTGTGGGGTGTAGATCTATCAACAACGGTTGGGGGTATTGACCTCGATGGTACGCTCACTTGGGAGTCGGATGACTACCGTGCCCCAAGCAAAGACGTGCGCACGAGGGGCCTGGAGCTTGGAGCAGAGTCTGCCGGTGAGGGTTGGGAAATCTCGACGAGCTATGAGTGGGAATGTCGCGATTACCTGGATCGTTTGAAGGACGATGACGACAAGATCACCAGCAGTGTTGACCTATCCCTGTCTTGCGAGATCGATCCCTGGGAGACGACGGCTTCCGTCTTGTTTGCCGATGAGTTCTATCCGAACTACATCGACGATGAGATCGAATCCGACAGGGTCACACAAGCGATCGCAGCGATTCAGAGTCTCATCAACGAGGTGCGCGCGTTGGGGCTGCCCGCCGCGGTGGAAGACGATCTGTTAAAGGAGTTAGGAGAAGAAGGCGCGTTGGGGGAACTTGTAGCTGGGGATCGCAGAGAGGCCGTCGACCAGTTGGAGGATTTCATCGATGAGGTCTACGATGCGAAATGGGAGGTTAAGATCACGGGCAAGACCGCGCAGACGCTGATCGATAGGGCGCTTTCTATCCTCCCCCGCAAGAGAATGCGGCAGCTTAATCTCCCGCTGGCGCTTGATTTTCCCTTTCGCGGTGGGGATATGACGATCGATGTGGAGTGGGAGAGGAAGCTTTATCCGGCAGACAGCCTCCTCGATCGCGACACGACCACCGGGGAGGTGGCCTACACCAGGGAAGTGGAGATCTCCACCCTCACCGGGTCTCTCAAACAGGAAGAGCTAACCTGCCCCCATGCAGAGACCAAGAACCGTTTTTTGGAAGAATGGGAGATCAAGGTCGAGACCCAACACGAGTGCTACGATCTTACCTCAAGGCTCTTTCAACAGGAAACGACCTATCCCCATGCAGAGACCAAGAACCGTTTTTTGGAAGAATGGGAGATCAAGGTCGAGACCCAACACGAGTGCTACGATCTTACCTCAAGGCTCTTTCAACAGGAAACGACCTATCCCCATGATGCGGTCAAGGACAAACAGGTACAGGAAGGGGATTTCACCCTTAGTTTTGACCTTACCGAGCTCGGGGTAACAGCAAAACTAACGGAAAAAGTGACCCATTACCCCAATGACTCCGACAAGCCCGCCTACAGGGAGGAAGACTTAGACCTTGACGTCTCCTGGGAGATCGGGGAAGGAACCATTCAGGTCGAACTGAGCGATGAGGTGCACAGGACCGCGTTCCCCTCCGCGGATGAAACCCTCGTCAAGGAGAGCCGAAGCGTTGACCTCTCCTGGAAGGGGGATATCACAGATGATCTGGAGATCTGTCTATCATCGTTGTGGAAACGCGTAGTCTATTGGGAAGAACCCGAAAAGGATAGTACCGAGCTAACCTTAGAGATTGACTTTGCCCTCTCTATCTAGCTGCTGTTTTTTAGGTTCAGGAGGGTAATTGCTCACGGCTCGTTTGCCCTTAGCGGTTCTTTCATCTAGGTTTAGGATTTAAGGAGGCCTTATTCATGAGAGGTTTTGTCGCATTTGTGGTTGTTGTCGTTACCTGTTTATCTACCTACCCTCTGGTCTCTGCTGAGACGATCTATCTTCCTGGTGAGGTGACGCTTTCCGGCACCATCCTTGTCGCCGAGTCGTTCTACGAGACGGTAGAAGACGTCCTCGTCCCGCTTCAGTTTCAGGCCTGGCCGGGCAGTCATGGTATGCGCGATGCCGATTGGTTCGACGTTCGCATCGAGGCCCATCCCGGCGATGTGATCGTCCTTTCCGCTGGAACGTATCCCATAGCGTTGTGGGTGTTCACGCCGGGGATCACGATCACAACAGACCAGGACGCGGAGGAACAAGCGATAATCCATGGAACGGTTGAGATCGACGCCGATCGGGTTACTCTCGATCGAATCGCCGTCGTTGGGCCGCGCATGTATGGCTTAAGTGGGCACGGGATCGAGGTGAACCGGGAGGTGATCGATCGGATCACAATCCGCAACTGCCACATCGAAGAAAACGAGTGGACCGGGATTCACATCATCGGCCCGCGGGGAGAGATCTCCGAACTGCTGGTGGAGGACTGCCGACTCATCGCAAACGGGATGGACGGGATGGACGCCCAGTCCGTGGAGAACCTCATCATCACCGGCTGCACAATAACCGATAACGGCTGGAACTTCGACCAGGGCGTAGGGGTACGCATCGGAAGCTACGTGGAAAACATAAAGATGCACGATAATCTGATTGCGGGTAACCGTTTTGCCGATGTGTACCGCAAGAAATAGATAACCCAACTCTTGCCCTGCTCAGGTGGGCGAAGAGAGCTTCGCTTTTAGGATTTCAGCGAGGTACTCCCCCGTGTAAGAGCCAGGAGTCTTTGCGATCTGTTCCGGGGTCCCAGTGGCGATCACCCTCCCGCCGGCGTCGCCCCCCTCAGGGCCAAGGTCGATGATCCAGTCGGCTGTCTTGACCACGTCGAGGTTGTGCTCGATCACCACCACGGTGTTCCCCCCATCAACGAGCCGGTGAAGGACCTGGAGGAGCTTTCGCACATCGGCGGCGTGAAGCCCTGTCGTCGGCTCGTCGAGGATATAAAGGGTCCTCCCTGTGGAACGACGGGAGAGTTCCTTTGCCAGCTTGATCCGCTGTGCCTCCCCACCGGAGAGTTCGGGCGCTGGCTGACCAAGCTCGATGTAGGAGAGGCCGACATCGTAGAGGGTTTGAAGCTTGCTGCGCACGCGCGGGATGTTTATAAAGAAAGTGAGCGCCTCCTCCACCGACATCTTAAGCACATCGGCGATCGACTTTCCCTTATAGCGGATCTGCAGGGTCTCGCGGTTGTAACGGGTGCCTTTACACACCTCGCACGGGACATAAATATCGGGAAGAAAGTGCATCTCGATCTTCTCTTTTCCCTGTCCCTGACAGGACTCGCAGCGCCCTCCTTTGACGTTGAAACTGAACCGTCCTGCCGTGTAGCCACGCAGCCTGGCGTCTGGAGTGCGGGCGAACAGAGCTCGGATGTCGTCGAACAGCTTGGTGTAGGTCGCCGGATTGGAGCGGGGGGTGCGGCCGATCGGGGACTGGTCGATCTCGATCACCTTGTCGATCCCCTCGATTCCGAGGATGTCTTGGTGCTCACCGGGCCGGCGGGCCACTTGGTGAAGGCGGTGGGCGAGGCCGCGGTAGAGGACGTCCTCGATGAGGGAGCTCTTCCCCGACCCAGAGACCCCAGTCACGCAGACAAAACGGGAAAGTGGGATCTCTACGTCGATTTCTTTAAGATTGTGCACCGCGGCACCGACCACCCGCAGGGACTTCCCGTTTCCATCACGCCGCAGCTTTGGGATGGGAATGGAAAGGGTCCCTGCGAGGTACTGGCCGGTGATCGAGCCCGGACAGGCGGCGACCTCCTCAGCAGTTCCTGCCACTACGACCTCGCCGCCGTGCGCCCCGGCGCCGGGACCAAGGTCGACAATGTAGTCTGACTCGCGCATCGTCTCCTCATCGTGTTCCACCACGATCACCGTGTTTCCCAGATCGCGCAACTCCTTGAGCGTTTTAAGCAGTCGGCGGTTGTCCCGCTGGTGCAGACCGATCGATGGCTCATCGAGGACGTAAAGGACCCCGGTCAACTGGCTCCCGATTTGGGTGGCGAGCCGGATTCGCTGCGCCTCCCCCCCGGCGAGGGTCCCTGCCTCGCGGTCGAGGGTGAGGTAGTCAATGCCGACCGCCACCATGAACGCAAGCCGCGCTCTTATCTCCTTTAAGATCTGGGAAGCAATCATCTCCTCGCGAGAAGAAAGCGAGAGGTTCTCAAAGAAGGTGAGGGTGCTGCGAATGGAGAGGGCTGTCACCTGGTAGATGTTAAGCCCGTCTACGGTCACCGCCAGGATCTCCGGTTTCAACCGCGCACCGTGGCAGGCCGGGCAGGGAAGGGTGGCGATGAACTGCTCCATCTCCTGACGCCACTCCTGTGAGCTGGTCTCACGATACCAGCGCTCGAGGGTGGGGATCACGCCATTAAAAGCACGAATGTAGGTGCGCGTACGACCTTTTGTGGAGGTGTAGTTAAATTTGATTTTTGTTCCTCGCGCCCCGTGAAGGATCAGATCCAGTTTCTCCGCTGGAAGATCTCCTAAAGGGAGGTTGGGATCGATATCAAACATCTCGCACAGGGCGCTCATCTCCGCTTCGAACCAGCGGCTCTTGGAATTCGCCCATGGGAGCAGCCCCCCGCCCTCAAGGCTACGGGTTTGATCGACGATAAGCTCAGG
>JAGLXM010000077.1 GCA_023132915.1 Candidatus Bipolaricaulota bacterium | reverse complement strand
GCAGGCAACATTTCTCGACACGTTAAATATAGGCAAGTGTCGAGGGACGCCCCCGGGATCTGAGGCCGCGTCGAGCCTTACACGAAGATTACGTGGTAACCAGGGAGATCCGACAGTCGGCGTGTTAGAGAGTGCGCACCCTCGGACAAGTCTAGGAAGCGAGGAAGAGGGCAGTGACTGTCGGAAGTCGGAGGCACCTGTAGTAGCTGTGAAGTCTGGTAACTCGGATGGAGCGAAGGGGTGCCGGGTTGAGGTAACGAATAGAGGGCACATGGCCCGACACTGAGCGGAGGTTGACCATGACAAAGCGCCATATTCGTTTCATACAGAGAGCGCGCGAGCTTGTTGGGGAGCGATTCACCTCATTGATGGGGATGTTATTTGCTCCGGATGAGCTACGCGCCAGCTTCGAGCGCCAGGGTAAGAACAAGGCGCCTGGGGTGGACGGAGTGCGGAAGGCGGACTATGCGCTTGGATTGGATGAGCGAATTACTGATCTTTCCAAGCGTCTGCGACGTCTAGGGTATCGGCCCAAACCAGCCCGGCGGACGTATGTCCCGAAGGCAAATGGTGGACGCCGACCGCTGGGGATACCCAGCTTTGAGGACCGGATCGTGCAGGACAGGCTAAGCCAAATCCTGCAAGCGATCTGGGAGCCGGAATTCCGTGACTGTTCCTATGGATTCCGCCCTGGACGTAGCGCACACGATGCGTTGCGGCGGGTAGCGGAAGTGATTACCAATGGGCACACGCAGTGGGTGGTGGAGGCGGACATCAAAGGGTTCTTTGATCACGTCAACCACGAGCACCTGCTCCGGTTTCTTAGACATCGAATCGCTGATCCATGTTTTGTGCGGATCATTCAGCGATTCCTCCCTCTGGGCCGGAGGCAAGGCGGGAGTGATGGAGGATGGTGCCGTAAGCGCGAGTGAGGAGGGGACTCCGCAAGGAGGTCTGGTCTCACCCGTGCTGGCCAATATCTACCTGCACTATGTGCTGGATATGTGGTTTGAGATACGCTACGCCCGGACATGTCATGGCAAAGCGTACCTCGTGCGATATGCCGATGACTTCATTGCCTGCTTCCAGAACGAGGAGGACGCACGACGCTTTCGGTCGGAACTGACGAAACGCCTTGCTGAATTTGACCTGGAAGTAGAGCCCAGCAAGACAGCGGTGTTGCGATTCGGCAATGGCGCACAACGAAACTGTGATCGGGACGGGCTGCGCCGTCCCAAGACCTTCAATTTTCTCGGGTTTACCCACTATGTGGGGCGCAGTTGTAGCGGACGATTCGTCGTCGGCCGACGGACAGAAGGCAAGCGGTTTCGGAAGAAGCTACAGATGCTGAATAAGCGTCTGCGGCAACTTCGCGTGGAAGGCGGGAAGGCCATGATGGACTACTTCAAAAGGCATCTCGGGGGCCACATTCGCTACTACGGCGTCAGTGGCAACTATCGACAACTAAAGGCCTACGCATACTGGGCCAGCCGCCTGTTGTTCAAGTGGTTGAACCGTCGAAGCCAACGTCGCTCAATCACCTGGGAGCGCTTCAGCAAGGTATTGCGTGAAGGACTACTCCCGCGTGTTCGCATTGTGCACAATCTCTACCCCAAGCCTCTGTGGATGACTCAAACTGGGAGCCGGATGGTTTAACGGACCAAGTCCGGTTCTGCGAGGGGCCGGGGACGAACTGGTGTATGGATGAGATATTGTGGCACCGCCGGGAAACCAGGTGGAAACAGAGAACACAAACATCAACCTGAAGCCGTGAG
>JAGLXM010000076.1 GCA_023132915.1 Candidatus Bipolaricaulota bacterium | reverse complement strand
AAAAAGCTCGATCCAAAGCCTTATCTATCTTTAAGGAAAATGAAGGTGTGGGGTGGCCACGATCGGTTTTTCCTGGGTCTTTGAAGGAGCAAAGGCCACCGTATCCCTGGTTTTCCTCTTCTTGTAAAAATCCTCCGCTTTATACCCTTAAGCGAGCTTAAGGTCCTCAACGTCGGAGATAAACTCCGACGCTACATCCGTTTTTGTAGCGCCGCACCTTGCCTGCCTGTCGCATCCACAAGGCAACAGGTGTGCTTGGGGGGTGTAGTAAGTCCGTTCAGAATCTACTACACCCCCCAGGTTACCTTTAATGCAGCAAAGCGGTACATCAAATTGCAGAATGAGGACCAACTTCGCTTTGACCTTTCAATACCCCACAGCTTGCTGCAGGATTCTTTACTGGCAAGAGGCAACGGCCATAACGGCGAATAACGCTGCTAGTGGCGAGCCTCAAGCCTGCAGGGTAAAGCTTGCGAGTTAATCTGCGCTTTTTAGTTGATGGTCTGGCCACGCGATTCAGGGACCAAAGCCGCTAAACACGTGCGCTTGCATTAAAGAGTATTCTCGTTTAAACCCCGAGCCGGCGCCTCATCCCACCGAAAACAGATTCAACAGAAGTAAAGGGGATATTTAAGAGAATTTCCCTTGCTAGAAGGAGGAAAGTCCTTAATCGTCAGGGTCATCTGTCCTCTCTTTGGGGCGATCTTTTAAAGAGAATAAGAGCCATGGAGACGCATGAGTTCATTGAGAAGCTCCTTTCTCAGGTTTCACTCGACGAGATCGATTTCGCCTGTGACCTTGAGCGGGTTCTTGCTGAAGAGGTGAAGTACCTGCGGCAGGTCATCAATGCCTGTGCTACCCAAGATGCCCTTGAGAGGGACGGCGTCATCACTGAGCTGCGGGCGCGCCTTGCCGAAAAGGACGCACAGATAGCCCTACTCCTCAACGAGAATCGTTTCCTTAAAGGGCATTTTCCTTCTCCTTCAAGTTGAATTCCTCCTGCGCATCCCGTAGGTTTAGCTTGGAATGGCAATAACGGGATTAAGCGAACGACTCTCAAGAGCAAGAGAAGAGTACGCTGCTCTCGAGAAGCAACTAAGCGACCACAAGGTAATCGCCGCTCCCTCTTACCGCGACCTGGCCCAGCGCTATGCCCGCCTGCGCGAGGTCATTCACCTGGGAGAGGAGTGGGAAAGGCTCACATCCTCCATCGCCGAAGAAGAGGAGCTGTGGGAGAGTGAGGAGGAGCTGCGAGGTCAGATCGAAGAGGCGATGGAGAAGGACCGTCACCGGTTGGAACAGGTGGAGGGAGAGTTTCTCCGTCTTCTTATCCCACTCGATCCCAATGACCGCAAGAGTGCAATCGTGGAGATCCGCGCCGGAACCGGAGGCGATGAATCGAGCCTGTTTGCTGCCGACATATTTCGCATGTACGCCCGCTACGCTGAAGCAAAGCACTTTAAGGTCTCTTTACTCGATAGTCACCCTACCCCTCTTGGCGGGTTCAAGCAGATTGTGTTCGCCGTTGAGGAGGAGGGAGCCTACGGCCGGTTCCGCTACGAGTCCGGCGTGCATCGAGTGCAGCGAGTTCCTGCAACAGAGTCCTCGGGCCGCATCCACACTTCAACCGCGACGGTCGTCGTCCTCCCCGAGGCTGAAGAAGTAGAGGTCACTATCGACTCCAAGGATTTGAAGATCGATACCTTCCGTTCCACCGGTCCAGGGGGGCAGAGCGTGAACACGACCGATTCCGCAGTGCGGATCACTCACCTCCTCACAGGGCTGGTGGTGAGCTGCCAGGATGAAAAGTCGCAGCACAAGAACAAGGCCCAGGCGCTGCGCGTCCTGCGCGCTCGGCTTAAAGATCGCTACGAGAAGGAACAGGAGGCGCAACTTACAGCGACGCGACGCAGACAGATCGGCTCCGGCGATCGCAGCGAGAAGATTCGTACCTACAACTTCCCGCAGAACCGGGTGACCGATCACCGGATTAACTTTAGCCTCTATGACCTTGCAGGAATCCTTGAGGGGGACCTCGATCTGTTGATCGATAAGCTCCACGCGGCAGCTGCGGAAGAGATCGTGGTTTAAAACATCCCTTTAAGTCTTGATTTTGGGCGAATTGTTCCTTGACAAGCGCTCGCCCCGTTGCTACCATAATCGTGGTTCTAGGGTCTGTAGCTCAGTTGGTTAGAGCGCTCGCCTGATAAGCGGGAGGTCCCTGGTTCGAGTCCAGGCAGGCCCATTCTTTCACCCCATGCTCCGCTTAGTGTATAATGCTGTATTACCTGTTATGAGAGGGCACACACAGGTTGAAGGAGGGACTATGGCTGATGATGTTCAGGGCGGCGATGAGAAGTTGGTGAAAGTTATTGATAAAGGAGTAGGGGGACAGATTCACGTTCGTCTTTCCCGATTCCGTGAGCGTGACTACCTTGACATCCGCAACTTCTACGAGGCCGAGGAGGGTGAGTGGAGGCCGACCCGGAAGGGGATTGCTATCCCAGTCGAATTGTACGCGGAGCTGATGGCAGCTCTCAAGGAGGCCGAACCACTGATCGTGAAGCGTTCTAAGGAAGAAGCGTCAGAGCAAGAAGCGGCTTCGTAGTCCAGTTACCCTATGCGCCAATCTTCCTTGATGGTGGAAGCCGCATTTCAGCATAATTTGGTGTTAGCAATCGGTCCCGTCGTCTAGTGGCCTAGGATATCGGGCTCTCATCCCGGCGACAGGGGTTCGAATCCCCTCGGGACCACAGTTCTTCTTTCAGTTACTTAGGCTCGTCCCTAGCGAACTGATTGGAGAACGGCTCGAGGAATCGTTCTCTCCACTGCCCATAAGGTGAGCGGAAGTTCAAGTCCCATCAGACGTGTGAATCTTAGTATTGTGGCCTCTGGCTCGTCTCATTTGTGAGTCAGGTGGCGGGGTGCTTCCGAGTGAAAAGACCTATAGCCTGCCTTGTAGTTTGTTTAATGTCCGTACATGTGGTATTACTGGTATAACTCGGAGCTAGGAGGTGAAGTACAGTGAATAACGGCCAGATCAACTTGATCTTCGCGTGGATCTGGATTTCTCTGGGTTTCGTTTCGGGAGCTGCCCAAGGGATGTTCTTCCATCGTGAAGGGTGGTTAGGAGGCTACACCGCCTTCAAGCGTAGGCTCTATCGCTTGGCACATATCTCGATCTTCGCCCTGGCGATGATCAATCTGCTGTTTTACTTCACGGTTCAAGTCTTGCCGTCTCCCTCTCTTGCAACTGAAATCGCCTCCTGGGGATTTCTCGTTGGCGCGGTGTTAATGCCGTTCTGCTGTCTCATAGTAGCGCACATTCCCAAGCTTAGAATGATCTTCTCGATACCAGTACTTAGCCTGTTTCTATCAGGAATCCTTACCGGTTGGGAGGTGTTCAAGCTATGAGGGTTGGTTTCATCGCTATGAGCGGTGTGAGGGCTCACAATGAAGAATTAACCGAACTCGGTTTAACCCTCCCTGGTTTTGTGGAACGAAACAAGATCATTGCCTCTTTGCCTAGCTTGTCCCTTCTTACCTTGGCTGCGTTGACGCCCAAAGAGTTCGAAGTGGAGTACGTAGAGGTGGCAGACCTGAATGAAGAGGACTCTCTTCGCGATGATTGCGATCTGGTAGCGATTAGTTCGTATTCGGCGCAGATCTACGAAGCTTACGAACTCGCGGACCGATATCGTCGTAGGAATGTGCCTGTCGTGATGGGAGGCCTGCACGTCACCGCCCTGCCTGAAGAGGCTAGGGAACACTGCACGAGTGTCGTCGTAGGCGAGGGAGAGGCCCTGTGGTCTCAGGTTCTGGCGGACTTGAGGAACGGTGGACTACAACCTTACTACGTCCAGTCACCTTTGGGAAGCTATGACCTGATGAGTGCTCCTATCCCTAGGTACGATCTTCTCGATCCGGACAAATACAACCGCCTGACTGTCCAAACGAGCCGAGGGTGTCCACACCGGTGTGAGTTTTGCGCAAGTTCGATCCTATTGTCGCCGAAGTACAAACTCAAACCGGTCTCTAAGGTACTCGAGGAGATCCAGGCAATCAAAAGAATATGGGATAGACCGTTCATAGAGTTCGCCGATGACAACACGTTTGTAGATTTCCGACACTCCAAAGAGCTGCTGCGCGCGTTGATCAAGGAAAAGGTCCGTTGGTTCACAGAGACCGATATCTCCGTTGCCAGAGATAGTGAACTTCTGAGTCTGATGCGCGATTCCGGATGCAAGATGGTCCTAATCGGGTTAGAGAGTACACGGAAAGAGAGCCTTGACGGAATCGAGCTGAACGCAAACTGGAAGATGAGGCAGCAGGAGGACTACATCGATGCTATTGCCCGTATTCAGTCCTATGGGATTAGGGTCATCGGCTGCTTTGTTCTGGGTTTGGACGGCGATACCCCGCAGATCTTCGGGGAGGTCCACAACTTCGTGAAGGATTCCGGCCTATATGATGTGCAGATCACTTTTCAGACAGCTTTTCCAGGTACGCCGCTCTATAATAGATTGAAGAGAGAGGGGCGAATCATTCGGGCTCGTGCCTGGGAACTCTGTACCCTTTTTGACATCAACCACGTGCCGAAGAACATGACGGTTGAAGAGCTGCAGAACGGTTTCTTATGGCTAGCTGAAACCCTCTATTCGACCGAAGAGACCGAAGAACGCCGTGAGAATTTCAAAAGGATGTTAAGGTCATCCCCTAATTTTGGCCGAAGAGCTCAGGCCATTTGATCTCCAAAACCTCTTTGGACTATGGGAGGTGTATAGCCGCCTAACAGTAAACCAAGGGTTGTGTACTGGAGGCCTGAGCGTGTGAAGGTTGGTGGTGTGCCTAAAAGGGAGGGGAAAATGGAAATCAGGAAACGGAAGTTCTACAGAGCGGTGTTTATGGTAGTAGGCTGGTATGACCTCATATTGGGCTTCGCGTTCTTCTTTTTCTTTCGAGGCGTTTATTCCTTGTTCAGCGTCAAACTGCCGGACAACCCGGCTTACGTGCACCTGGCTGCCGCGTTTATCTTCGTACAGGGGCTTGCCTATTTGTTCGTCTATTTCAATATGGAACGAAACGTCGACCTCGTCAGAGTAGGAACCATTTACAAAACAGCTTACATCGGTGTCTCTTTTTACCATTGGGCCGCTGGAACATTACCTCATGCAATGTTCGTCTTGTTTGGGTTCTTGGATCTCGTCTTTCTGTCGCTCTTTCTGCTCTATTTGAGAGAGATTGCTATAGCTGCCAAGGTGAAGAGGTAGTTCTACCTAGGAACACCTCTCGCGAGAGAATAGCCGTACCATCTTGATCGCGTGGTGGGCTTCATCGGGAAATGGTACGCTAAAACGGCACAAATTGAAATAGTCTTCTGCTACGCTTTTCCACCGTTTGTCCTTCCTTGTCCAGGCAAACTTCGAACGTCGCTGGGAGCGTTCTGAGTACGGTGGAGGTAGGCGTGTCTGAGAACGAGAGTTCGACAATCAGTCACGTCGGCACTTCCTATCACCGCTCGTAATGGCCTAGAGAAGCCATCTTCCGGGGGAGTTCTATCTACAGTCACGTCGGCTCCACCACGCCTTATCTATCCCAAGAGGGTTTTTTTGGCTACAAGATGCTACACCAGTCGATCGTTTTATCTTGACGGCACATACGCTCACTGATAGGCTGTAGCGTTATGAGCAGGTTTCCCTATCTCCTTATCGCCGGCCTTGTTGTTGGCCTTGACCGCCTTCTCAAAGGGTGGGCAGCGAGTTCTCTGACTCTTTCCGATCCGCGCCCTCTGTTGGGCCAGGCGATCCGACTGACGCGGGTGCATAACGTCGGCGGTGCATTTGGGATCTTCCACGGAAACGGGGACCTGTTCCTCGCTGTCTCATCGATTGTGGCGGTGGGGCTGCTTGTCCTTTTGCTCGCTGTCAACCTACGAGGCCCTCTTCTAAAGATAGGTCTGGCTTTAGTTCTCGGAGGAGCAATCGGAAACCTAATCGATCGGCTATACTTTGGATACGTGCTTGACTTCTTTGAGGTCCGCGGCTTTCCCGTCTTCAACCTGGCAGATGCCTGCATCACTGTGGGGGTGGGGCTGATCCTCATTCATACATTCCTGGGGGGTGAGAAGGATCGAACTTCGGGGCAAATTCATCGTCTTTGAGGGGCTCGACTTCACAGGAAAGTCGACGCAAGTGACCCTGCTCGCCGAACGACTCACCCAAGTTGGCTACTCGGTGATAACCACTCGAGAGCCAGGTGGTACTCCACTGGGAGAAGCAGTACGGAAAGTAATACTCTCAACGAAGAATGTAGACCTTCTCCCCCTCTCAGAACTCCTTCTATTCATCACCTGTCGCGCACAACTATCCGTGGAAGTAATCGCCCCTGCTTTAGAAGAAGGGAAGGCTGTCGTCTCCAGTCGTTATCGCCTGTCAAGCCTCGCCTATCAGGGGTATGGTCGTGGGATCGACCTCGGGCTGATTCGACGACTGAATGAGGCCGCCACGGGGGGACGTCACCCGGATCTCACCTTCCTCATCGACCTTCCGGCCAAGGTTGCCCTGGCGCGCAAGCGCGGGAAGGGTGACCGCATTGAGAGGGAGGATATCGTTTTTTACCAGCACGTCCGACAGGGGTACCTAAAACTGGCGCAGGATGATCCGCTCATCCATCGTATCGACGGTACTCAGTCCGTGCAACAGATCGCTCAAGCGGTGGCAAGCTACCTCGATCTATAAGCTTTTGTCGAAAACCTCAACAATCGGGTATCATGAAGCGGGTAAGAATCGAGATCAAGGGGTGACCAAATGGACTTTGTATGTGTGAAGAATGACTTGGTGTTCGGGGTAAAGCTCTCAAGTTATGCCTTAGGGACTCGAAGTAGCATGCCGATTCTCTCGGGCTTGAAGATGGAAATCGAGGGGAATCGGTTGCGCCTTTACGCGACCGACCTCGAGCGGGCCGTCCGCTGCGAGATTACGATTGACAACCAAGCCGGCGATGAGGCAGTGGTGCTGAATGGAGCTGTCCTCTCACAGATCGCGGCTCACCTTCCGGAAGACGAGCGAATCACGTTGAAGACCGACGCCGAGAATGGAACAGTTGTCAAACTACGATGCGGGGAAGCGTCGTTCGACCTTCCGACACTCCCTGTGGAGGACTACCCCGAGGTCCCCTCACTCCCGCAGACCAAAATCGCCTCACTCAAGGTCAAGAACTTCCACCAGGGGCTCGACCAGACGGCCTTCGCCACGCTTAAAGCGGCGGAGACGACCCGCCTCAGTCTCACCGGCGTAGATGTCGTCCTTAAAAGCGCCTCCCTGAAGATGGTCGCCACCAACGGTTACCGCCTCGCGATGAAGACGGTAGGGGTGGATGAGGTTTTCGAGGAGGGAGAATACCTCATCGACGCCAGCGTTCTTACCGACCTGGACCGGGTCCTATCCCAGGTAGAGGAGGAGACGGTCGATCTGTATAAGGGGGAAGGACAGCTCTTCTTCCAGTCAGGTGGGGTAACGTTCATGGCAAGGACGATCGCCGAGGAGTTCCCTGACTTCGAGCGAGTGATTCCCAAGGAGAATACGATCTCCCTCGTCTTCGACCGCCGCGCCTTCCTGGAGACGATGCAGCGGATCGAGATCACTGCAGCAGAGGAATCGGGAGCGGTGACCCTCCGTGTCGCAAACGAGGAGAGCGCTGCCCGGATCAACTCTGCCGACAAGGTGAAAGGAGAGGCTGAGGAGCGCGTGCGCTTAAAGAAGGTCCCATCAGGGGAAATCGAGGTCTCGTTTAAGGCCGAATACCTGATCGATGCACTCAAGCGGATGCACTCCGAGGAGACCGTGCTTTGGCTCTCTTCCTCGGAGAAGGCAGGCCTGATCGAGCCCTCAGGGGAGAAGATTGCTCCAGAAGACGAGGGATTCCTCTACGTCTGTATGCCAGTTCGCCTCGGCGGCTAGCTGACGGCTATCTTCCTCCACACCCCCCGAGCTGGAGAGGGATTCGTTCGTAGCGTCGTACCTCGTGTGCGACGTTCCTTCTTCGGCGGACACAGGTCCCGCCGCTACACCGTGGCTAAGCTAATCGGCAAGCGTGGCACGGGCGGCTGCGACGCCGCTTGTAAGTGCCTCGTCGAGCTTGGAAACCTGGGAGCCGCCCCCTTGTGCAAAGGAACGGTTTCCCCCTCCACCGCCGCCGAGGGACTCGGTCATGGTATGGAGAAGTGCGCTCGCATTAACAGCAGTAAGGCCTTTGCTCACCTTGCAGACCGCAATTCCCCGATCACCGGCGTTTCCAACTAGAAGGACGACCGCCGGAGGCGATTTCTCTTCGAGTAGATCGGCGAGGTGCTTGATCTCCTCGGGACTCATGTCTAACCGGCCGGAGAGGAGGGTCGCTTTACCAACTTTCTCCCCATGAGCGAGGATCTCATCGCGCTTTCTTTTAAGGGTCTCCTCGGTCATTTGCTTCGAGCTTTCGCGTAAGGTAGCGATCTCATCGCGCAGGTACGCTAAGCCCGCAAGCGGCTCCTCACCTAACTCAGCTCTTAGCTGCCCGAGGAGATCCTCCTGAGAGCGTAACTGAGCAAGCACTCCATCACCGGTGATGGCACGGATCCTTCGCGTTCCTGCAGCGACGCTCTCCTCGGAGATGACCTTGATCAGGCCGATCTCCCCGCTTCGCGTCACGTGAGTCCCACCGCATAACTCGCGGCTGAAGTCGCCGACCGAGACAACGCGGACAAGATCCTTCCCTTTGTACTCCTCGTCGAAGTGGGCCGCGGCCCCAGAGGCTTTGGCCTCCTTAAGCGACATCTCTTCGGTTTTGACCGGTAGGTCCTTCATAACGACGGTATTGGCGAGGTCTTCGACGCGCGCGAGTTCCTCAGGCGTGACCTTCTCGAAATGGGAGAAGTCAAAGCGCAGCTCCTCATCGGAGACGTAGGAACCAGCCTGGATCACATGCTCGCCAAGCACCTCGCGTAGGGCGGCGTGGAGAAGGTGGGTGGCAGTGTGATTACGCGCAATCCGCTTGCGGCGGGCTTCGTCAACGATCAGCCGGCAGCGATCGCCCTTTTTGAACTGGTCACCTTGTGTTCTGACATAGTGAAGTGTGGCCCCGGCTTCATGACGGGCAGTGTCATAGATGACGGCTTGCCCAGGGCGAGTAAGGTTCTCAGCAATCCCTGTGTCTCCCACTTGACCGCCTGCCCGGGCATAGAACGGAGTTTGCGAGAAGACAACATGAATCCGATCGATCTCCTTCTCAACGCCGACCACTTCGGCCTCCACTTCGAGCTTCTTGTATCCCACAAACACAGTCGCTTTCCTGTGCCACGACCTTATCACGGTCGGTTTGGCAGTCATCGTCGCTGAGGCGCTAATCTTGGACGTCACCCGCTGCAGGGACATGGCATCATGAAATCCTCCAAGGTCAATGGACAAACCCTGCTCTGCAGCAATCTCCTCGGTCATTTCAAGAGGAAAGCCGTAAGTATCGTAGAGTTCGAACGCGACTTTTCCAGAAAGTGTTGTCTGACCTTCCGAGAGTAGGTCTTTCAAGATGCCCTGCAATCGGTTCTCTCCGCTGCGCAGCGTCTTGCGGAAGGTCTCTTCCTCGCGAGCGATGATCCGCTCAGCGAGCGTGCGTGCAGAGACGATCTCTGGATAAGTCTCCCCGAGCGATGCGATGACCGGATCGACAAGGCCCTTCAGGGTTCCAGAGAGAAGTCCGAGTTGCTCCCCGGCTCTGATCGCCCGTCGCAGAATGCGACGAAGCACGTATCCTTGTTTTTCGTTTCCTGGTTGCACGCCGTCAGCGATCAAGAAGACCGCCCCGCGGATGTGATCCGCGATCAAGTTGCGCAGTGACACGACCTCCGGAGCCAACTTACCCGACATTTGCGCCTCGATCGCCTCCACGATTGGACGGAAGAGATCGATCTCGAAATCGCTTGCCACCCCCTGCAAGACGGCAGCGGTTCGTTCAAGGCCCATCCCAGTGTCGATGTTCTTCCGTTTAAGTGGGGCGAAGCTTCCATCCTCCTTCGCCTCATACTGCATGAACACGAGGTTCCAGATCTCAGAGAATCGAGCGCACTCACAAGAGACACCAGGACAGTTCGGTCCACAGGCCTTGTCGGCTCCCGCGTCGTAGAAGATCTCGGAATCAGGTCCGCACGGCCCGGACTTCCCCACCGGCCCCCACCAATTGTGTTCCTTTCCCAATCGGACAATTCGCTCAGGGGGTAGGCCGATGACATCCCTCCAAATAGCGTATGCCTCCTCATCCTCCTCGTATACCGATACCCACAGTCGCTCATGAGGGATCGACAGTTCCCTGGCAACAAACTCCCAGGCAAGTTTTATCGCCCCCTCCTTGAAGTAGTCTCCGAAAGAGAAGTTTCCCAACATCTCGAAGAAGGTGTGGTGGAAGGCGGTCTTTCCGACTTTTTCGATGTCGGTTGCGCGAAAGCACTTCTGACACGTGGCCACACGAGGGGAAGGCGGATCGACATGCCTCCAGAAGCTATCTTTGAACTGGACCATCCCTGCCGAGGTGAACAAGAGCGTAGGATCTTTGGGAACCAATGAGGCACTCGGGAGGACCTTATGCCCTCGCTCGGCAAAGTAATCAAGATATAGCTTGCGAAGCTGTTTGGTCTTTATGAGAACCCCCTTTTGCAACGCGCAAGAATTCTAATAAGCCCCTCCGAGGAAATCAAAGCTTCCATCTTGGCGTTGCAATTCTTAGCTCGCTATTGTAGGCTGTGATTCTGATTTTCTTTGGTCTTGGAGTGATTTTAAAATCGAAATGAGGATGTTATGGGTGGTATAAGCCGATACATCGCGCAACGGCTCCTGTTGACCATTCCGATGCTCCTCATTCTCCTGACCCTGGTCTTCCTCATCCTGCGGGTGATGCCAGGCGATCCGGTCTTGGCGATGCTCGGCGGCAGAAACGTATCTCCTGAGCTGATCGAGGAGTATCGCCACAAGATGGGGGTCGATCGTCCGATCCCGGTGCAGTACGCGGAATACCTTAACGGGATCATCCACGGTGACTTCGGAAAGTCATTCCGTACGAACAAACCCGTTGTGTGGGAACTGTTCCAGCGCTTTCCCGCTACATTAGAGCTTGCCGCATTCGGATTGCTGTTTGCCGCTCTTTTCGGGTTTACCACCGGTGTCCTCGCTGCTACTCGTGCCGATCGACCTATCGATCACGCCGTACGCATCTTCCACGTCGGTTCGTTTGCCATGCCTCTATTTTGGCTTGGGCTGATGTTGCAGGTGCTCTTCGCCGTGAAGCTTGGTTGGTTCCCGGTGGCGAGCCGACTCGGGGGACGGATCGCGTTCACTTTTGAACCAATCACCGGGTTTTATCTTCTCGATTCTTTGATTCGAGGAAACGGGGAAGTGATCGCCGATATCGCCAAGCACCTGGTCTTACCATCGATCACTCTGGGGTTTGCTCTAACCGGGTTGCTCGGGCGGATGACCCGGGCGAGCATGCTCGAGGTGCTCGACCAAGACTACGTTACCACAGCGAGGGCAAAGGGACTAAAAGAAAGGGTGGTGATCCTCGCCCATGCCCTGCGTAACGCTCTTATTCCTATCGTTACCGTGTTCGGGCTTCAGTTTGCCATCCTCATGGGTGGGGCGGTCCTCACCGAGACCGTCTTTTCCTGGCCCGGAGTGGCGAGCTTCCTTGTTCGTAGTATCGAGGCGCGCGATTGGCCCGCAATTCAAGGGAGTATCGTATTCATTGCGATCTTTATCTCCATCATTAACTTAATCGTTGATGTCCTCTACTCGGTCATTGACCCACGGGTGAGGTATTAATTCATGCCAGAAAACACGGGACAAACAAAGATCGAGAATCCTACTTTTGTAATCGGGGTTATTCGCTGGATCGTGAGGCGACTCTCCAGTGGACGACATGCCCTGCGCAGACAGACCATCCTCAAGGTCGGGCTGATCATCGTGTTTCTTTTCATTCTCACCACAGGCTTGACGCAGATCGAGGGACTCACTCCGTATCACACGACAAAGTACCGAGACGCTCTCCGACTTCAAGGGCCTTCGGCCAGCCATTTAATGGGAACCGATCAGCTGCACCGCGACGTGTTCAGCCGGGTGCTGGCTGGGGGGAAGGCGTCCTTGATCGTTGCCTTCGGGGCGATTGCCCTAAGCATGACAGTGGGATCCGTCCTTGGATGGATCTCCGGGTTTACCGGTGGATTCCTCGACCGCGTCCTTTCCCTGATCATGGACGCGATTTACTCCTTTCCCTCGATGATCCTTGCCATCGTGCTCGTCGCCATGTTCGGGGCGGGAATCGGGCCGATGATCTGGGCCGTTGGGTTTGTCTACATTCCTACCTACTTCCGCGTGACCCGCGCCGAGGTCTTACAGGTTCGGGAGACGACATACATCGAGGCAATACGCGCCGTGGGGGCGAGCAACACCCGCATTATCCTTAGACATGCGGCTCCCAACACGGTAAACGCGATCATGGCTGTCTCCTCGTTTAACCTCGCCGATGCCATCCTCACCGTTGCCGCGCTCTCCTTCCTCGGGTTTGGGCTGCCTCCGCCGGCTCCGGATTGGGGTTTCGACATACAAAACGGGCAGAAGTACCTGCAGTCGGGTTCATGGTGGCTGATCACCTTTCCCGGGTTGATGATCATCGCCCTCTCCCTCGGGTTTGGTCTGATTGGTGAAGGAATCAGCGACCTGGTGAACCCGAAGCGAAGGCGGAAGAGAGTTTGACTTTCTGAATTGGCTGTGCTAGACTAGTAACGAAGAAACAGTACTATCACTACACCACACGGAGGTGATGACCCCCAAGCATTATCGAGGACAAAGAGAGGGTGCGAGGTAATCTAAGCAAGGAGGTACAAGAAATGAGAAAACTTTTGGGAGTTCTATTCGTGGTTGGTCTTTTTGCCCTGGTTGCAGTAGGGCAGGAGCCCCTAATCATGGGGACGACTGATCGGGTCACTCAGCTTGCATTCGCGAACAGCTATGACCACTACTCTTGGCACGTGCTGCGAGCGACCACCGATGCGCTGATGAAACTCGATCCGGATACACTGGAACTGAAAGGGGGAATCGCCGAATCTTGGGATGTCTCCGCGGACGGGATGGTATACACGTTCCATATCCGACCGGGGATCACGTTCTGGGACGGTGAGAAGTGCGACGCGCATGCAGTAAAGTGGTGTCTTGACCGCAACCTCCGACTGGATGGTCCAGAAGGTGGTGTTGGGCTGATCAAGGTCATCGACCACATCGTCGTGATCGACGATCTCACCGTGAAGATCTACCTAACGATGCCGGACGCGATCTTCCTTCTGCGCATGGAAGAGAGCCTCGCCCCGGCGCTAATCTATTCGCCGAAGAGCACCCCGGAGAATGACTTTGCTAACGGAGTCTATGCCGGGACTGGTCCGTACAAGCTGATCGAGCACGTGCCCGATCAGTACGTGAAGTACGAGGCTTACGACGGCTACTACGGCGAGGCGCCGAAGAGCAAATTAGTGATCGAGAAGTTGTACTCGGATGCGGCGGCCCTGCGCGCAGCGATCGAGGCTGGTGACGTCGACTTTGTCTTCAGGACCCTCTCTCCGCAGGACATCAGGGACTTGGATGCCAACCCGAACGTCGTGCTGAAATTCTTCCCGCCCAGCCCGGGGGTCCGCTACCTGTTGTTCAACGTAACCCAGCCGCCGGTTGACGATCCGCTGGTGCGACAGGCGATCAGCTACGCGGTTGATCGGGCTGCGATCTGCTCGCAGGTGTTCGAGGGAATGGTCGATCCGATCTACACCATGGTTCCGATGGTCGATCCGCCGTTCTTCGGCGCGATTCCCGTCTTCCCGGAGCGCGACCTGGAGAAGGCGGTGGAGTTGTTGGCTAAGGCCGGGTATACCAAGGATAACCCACTCGACCTTAACCTGTGGTACACCCCGAAGCACTACGGGACGACCGAGGCTGATGTGGCCACCGTTGTAGCAGGGAGCCTGGAGGAGATCGCTGCGATCAACATCACGATCCAGGTCCTGGAGTGGGGAGCCTATGTGGAGCGCATGTCGAGCGGTGGGTTTGACATGTTCTTCCTCGGCTGGCACCCCGACTACCTTGAGTCGAGTAACTTCCTCGCCCCGTGGACGACCGAGTCGCCTGAAGGCATGGGAACATACTTCAATAACCACCCCAACTACGAGGCCTACAAGCACATCCTTGAGGTCGCCACGACCACCGCCGATCCGGCGAAACGGACGAAACTGTACAAGGCGATCCAGATCCTAAGCGTGCAGGATGTCATGTGGATCCCACTGTGGGCGATGACCGACGAGATGGTTATGGCCTGGTTGCCAAATGTCCATGGATGCACGCTTAACATCACCATGGATGTTCACATCGACCGGATCTGGAAAGACTAGTTACACAAACTCTGGACGGGGCCGAGTAATCGGCCCCGTTTTTTCTTTTTACCGGCAGACTCCAGACGGCTGTCCTTGTCCGGTTAAAAGCAGATGATTATACTCGCTACGCCATGATATGAGGGGAGGAGTGAATGGTGTTAATCGGAGATATTCAAGCACGAGAGATCATCGACTCGCGCGGAAACCCTACGGTCGAAGTCGACGTCATCCTTGAGGACGGTTTCTTTGGCCGGGCCGCCATCCCATCGGGCGCGTCCAAGGGGAAATACGAGGCCCTGGAACTGCGCGACGGGGACCAAAAGAGGTTCCACGGCCGTGGGGTTATGCAGGCCGTAAAGAACGTCATCCAGGAGATCGCGCCGGTCCTGATCGGCCAGGACGCGCTCGCTCAAGGGAAGATCGACCGGCTCCTAGTCGATCTCGATGGGACGAAGAACAAGACCCGCTTGGGGGCAAATGCCCTTCTCGGGGTCTCGCTCGCCACGGCAAGAGCCGCGGCGGAGAGCCTGGGACTCCCCTTCTTTTACTACCTTGCCGGAGCCAGAGAGCCGCGCCTTCCACTTCCCCAGATGAATGTGTTAAACGGCGGACAGCACGCGGATAACAACGTTGATATCCAGGAATTCATGCTTATTCCCATCGGTGCTACGACATTCCGTGAGGCAGCGAGATACTGCTCCGAGGTCTTCCACACCCTAAAAGGGATTCTGAAAGGTAAGGGGCTCGCCACCTCGGTCGGCGACGAGGGCGGATTCGCCCCCAATCTTGGCGAGAATCAGGAGGCGTTGACGCTGCTCGTCGAGGCGATCGAGAAGAGCGGGTATCGACCAGGTGAAGACGTCGCTCTCGCAATCGACGCCGCAGCCACTAGCTTCTACGATGGCTCGTACCGATTCACCGTTGACGGCAGCTCAAAGCAGCTATCGGCTGAGGAACTTGTAGCTATCTATCAGGAGTGGGTGTCGTCCTATCCGCTTGTTTCGATCGAGGACGGGCTTGCTGAGGAGGACGAGGCCGGATGGAAGATTCTTACGGAGCGCCTTGGTGGAAAGCTCCAGATCGTGGGAGATGACATCTTCGTCACTAACCCTGAGCGGCTGCGCCATGGCATCGATGAGGGGATCGCCAACTCTATCCTGATCAAGCTCAACCAGATCGGAACCCTTTCAGAGACACTGGAGACGATGGATCTAGCCCATTTTGCCGGCTACACCTGTGTGGTTTCCCACCGCTCCGGGGAGACCGAAGACACGGCAATTGCCGATCTGGCCACTGGAACGGCATGTGGGCAACTAAAGAGCGGATCGATCTCGCGCAGCGAGCGCGTGGCCAAGTACAATCGACTCCTACGGATCGAAGAGGAATTTGAGCTGCGACTGGCCTTGTGGCCGGAGCGGTTCCGGCCGTAGGATCGCTGCACTGGAAGATGGGGGGGATGCGAACGAGCACGTACGGGTATCCTGCGGCAAAACGTCATGCTAGACGAGGTCACCGGCATATCCTTGTGTGGGCACTTCTTGCTATAGTGTTCTTGCTTACCTTCTTCTATCTTGGTCGTACATTTGAGATAAGGCGACTTCGAGGAAATCTGTCTATCCTAGCGCAACAAGCGAAGGGAGCCCTTGCCACCCAGGAGGAACTACGGGCACGCCTTGCCCTGCAAAATGACCCCGCAATGATCGAGGAGGAGGCACGTAGATTGCTTGGTTTGGTGAAACCGGGCGAAGAAAAGGTCATCTTTATCGAAGGGGATTGAGGGCGTTGACGGAGAAGTTTGTTCATTTACATACCCATTCCGAGTACAGCATTCTGGATTCTTCCTGCAAGATCCCTGCGCTCCTTGACCGAGCCGTAGCCTGCGGTATGCACGCTCTCGCTCTTACCGACCACGGGGTGATGAGCGGGGCGATCAAGTTCTACAAAGAGGCAAAGAAGCGCAAAATTAAGCCGATTATCGGCTGCGAGGTCTACCTTTCTCCCGGGGACCGGCGTGAACGCAGGGTGCAAAACGGCAAGAAGTACTACCATCTTGTTCTGCTCGCTACAAATCAGGAGGGGTATCAGAACCTCATTGCCCTCGTCAGCCTTGGCCATACTGAGGGGTTTTACTACAAGCCACGGGTTGATAAGGAACTGTTAAGGCACTATCACACTGGATTGATCGCCCTCTCCGCTTGTGAGAGCGGCGAGATTCCAGTACTCCTGCTTGCCGGCCACGAGGAAGAGGCTGCAACTGCAGCGGCTAAGTACGCTGAGATCTTCGGTGAAGGAAATTTCTACATTGAGCTTCAGGACCACGGAACCGATCGGGGAAGGCTCCTTAAGGAGCGCTTAACGCGGCTTGCTCGGTCGTTAGATCTTCCTCTTGTTGCCACTGCTGATGTCCACTACCTTTCTCCGGAGGACCGCCTTTCACACGAGGTGTTGCTGAATATCCGGGCGAACAAGAGGATCACTGACCCTGACCGGATGTCATTTGACGGAGACGGATATCACTTTCGCAGCTCTGAGGAGATGGTGGAACTCTTCTCCGATGTTCCGGAGGCGATCGAGAACACGTGGGTAATTGCCGAACGCTGTAACCTCGAGCTTCAGTTCGGTTCCACCATGATCCCACCGTTTGCCCTTCCCGAAGGATTCAAGGATGCGGACGAGTACCTGAGGACTCTTGCCTATGAGGGCGCGAAGGCTCACTTCGAGACTGTGAGCGACGCGGTAGGAGAGCGTCTGGACTACGAGCTTGAGGTAATTGAGAGGATGCAGTATGCCACTTACTTTCTTATCGTGTGGGATTTTGTCCGCTTCGCGCATGACAGTGGCATACCGGTGGGACCTGGGCGTGGCTCAGCCGCAGGGAGCCTTGTCTCCTACTGCCTCGGGATCACCCGAGTCGATCCTTTGAAGTATAATTTGATTTTCGAACGGTTTCTCAACCCCGCCCGCATCAGCATGCCGGACTTCGATATCGACTTCTGTGTTAAAGGCCGTGATCGAGTGATCGATTACGTTAAGGAAAAGTACGGTCAGCAGAAGATGGCCCAGATCGCCACCTATGACCGGATGGCCGCCCGTAGCGTGGTCCGTGACGTGGGACGTGTCCTCGGCGCCCCCTATCGAATAACTGACCGGTTAGCCAAGCTGATTCCCTACGGCTACAAGCTGCAGACGGCGGTAAAGAACGTGGCTGAATTGAAGTCCCTCTATGAAAGTGATGAGGAGGTAGGAAAGATCGTCGACATTGGCCTACGCCTCGAGGGGTTAACGCGCAATGCCTCGACACACGCCGCCGGTGTGGTGATCGCCTCAGACGAGCTGATTCGCCATGTCCCTCTGCTGCACTTGTCCGACGGGGAGATTGTCACTCAGTTCGACATGGGGGATGTAGAGGCAGTTGGGCTATTGAAATTCGACTTTTTAGGTTTGCGTAATCTCACCCTGATCGACGTGACCTGCTCTTCCTTGCAAGAACGAGCAGGGATCAAGATTGATGTGGACCACATCCCGCTTGACGATGCAAAGACCATCAAACTGATCCAGGAGGGGCAGACGGCTGGGATCTTCCAACTTGAGGGTACAGGAATGACGGCGCTTATCCGGCGGGTGCAACCGGACAGTTTCGAGGATTTGATCGCTCTTTTGGCCCTCTACCGCCCGGGGCCGCTGGAGAGTGGAATGACCGATGATTACGTTAAACGACGCAGCGGTCTCCAGCCAGTGAGCTATCCTCATCCGAGTCTAGCGGAGGTCCTTGAGGAGACCTATGGTCTTCCGATCTACCAGGATCAGCTGATGTTGATGGCGCAGAAACTCGCCTCCTTCTCCCTTGCTGAGGCGGACATCCTGAGAAAGGCAATGGGGAAGAAGAAGAAGGACATCATGGCGAGCCTGCGTGAGAAGTTCATCGCCGGCTGTCGGACAAACGGGGTCTCCCAGGAGCTAGCCACTCAGGTATTTAACGATATGGAGAAGTTCGCCCGGTACGGGTTCAACAAAGCTCACGCCACCGCGTACGCCATTGTCTCCTACTGGACCGCTTACCTGAAAGCCAACTATCCGACTCACTTTATGGCGAGCCTCCTTGCCAGTGTGCAGGGGGACACGGATAAGGTAGCACAGTACATCGGCGAGTGTCAGCGGATGGGAATTGAGGTTCTCCCGCCGGACATTAACGAGAGCGAGTGCGACTTCGCTCCGGTGAACGATGACCGAATTCGCTTCGGTCTCGGGGCAATCAAGCACGTTGGGAACGGAGCAATTGACTCGATTCTTGCCGTGCGGAGAGACGGGTTTTCCTCCTTCTTCGACCTATGCCAACGGATCGAAGGGGACGGAGTGGATCGGGAAACGTTGGAGGCGTTGATCAAGGCGGGTGCCTTTGACAGCCTCGGTGTCACGCGCCGTGGTCTTCTCATGCGACTATCGGAGGGACTGGAGTTGATGCAGATTGCCCGCCGCGAGCGGCAGAGTGGGCAATGCTCCTTTTTCGACGGCGTGGGACAAACATTCGTAGAGCCGACCATCATGGATGAGGAGTTTCCTCAGGCCGAGCTCCTCTCCTTCGAAAAAGAGCTTCTCGGTCTCTACGTCAGTGCTCATCCCCTTGACCGCCATCGCGAGGCGCTCGCCCTCTATTGCACTCCACTCTCTGAGATCACCACGATCAAAGAGGGAGAGGGTGAAGCCGTGGGGGGGCGGGTGAAGAAGATTCGCCGAATCGCGACAAGAAATGGAAGCCAGATGGCCTTTCTCACCCTAGAGGATGGCACCGCTGAGGCTGAGGTGACGGTCTTCCCAAGGGTTCTGGAGACTGCCTACGACCTGTTGAACGTGGACCGACTCGTGGGCCTCAAACTCACCGCGGGGAATCGCAACGGCGAACTCAACCTTGTTGCTGACGAGGTTTTCCCACTCGACGAACTTGAAACACGCATGCGGCTCTCCGTCACCCTCACCCTGAAGGAGCCAGAGGTTGATTCAGAGAGGCTTGAAGCAGTCTCCACTTTGATGAAGGAGCACCCGGGAGAGGCGCCGGTTCTGTTCCGTGTGGAAGATGAGGGAGAAAGCGTCGGGGTGATGGCAGGGCGGAGCTTCTGTGTGCATCCCTCCTCTGAGCTGAAGGAGGGGTTGGAAGCGCTGCTTGGTGAGGGGCGGGTCCGCTTCCTAAACGGGGTAAGGCAATGAGCCTCCACCTGCGAGGGGGGCTTCGCTGGCTCTATCCTGGAATGCGGGTGAAGCGTTGGGCCCTGTTATCCCTTTTCTCGATGGGCCTTATCGTCTTTGGCGTACTTGAGATTGTAGGCAAAGAAAGGATTAGGGAGATCTACCGGCTCCTTCCGAAAGGGGAACTGGCTCGCTACGCTTTGGTCGCCGTCATTCTCCTTGTTGGGATCGGTGGGTTCGCCATAGGAGTAGCCTGCCTCGTTCGTTCGATCGCCCGTGGAGTCGCCCCCGGACGAGAGGAGAAACCCTCGGATCTTATCTACCGTACTCGTGTTCTTCAAAAAGGCCCGCGGGTTGTCGCCCTGGGAGGAGGAACCGGCCTCTCCACCCTCCTACGCGGATTAAAGGAGGGGACATCAAACCTCACCGCGGTGGTGACGGTAATGGACGACGGCGGGAGCTCGGGCCGCCTGCGGGACGAACTGGATGTGCTCCCCCCTGGCGATGTTCGCAACTGCATTCTCGCCCTCGCCGCGGACGAGGAAAGGATGGCAAACCTCTTCCAGCACCGCTTCAGTGGAACGACTGACCTTAAGGGACACTCCCTGGGGAACCTCCTCCTGGTAGGGATAGAGCAAGCAACCGGCGGGTTCGACCACGCGATTGAGGAGATGAGCCACATCCTAAACGTGCGCGGCCAGGTCCTTCCAGCGACGCTCTGCAAGACCCACCTCATCGCCCAGATGGAAGATGAGGAATGGGTAGAAGGGGAGACTCGGATCAGCGCCGACCCACGGCGGATCGAACGGATCAGACTCTCCGCTGCAGACGTCAAACCCTACGGCCGGGTTCTTCAAGCGATCGCCCGCGCTGAGTTGATCCTCCTCGGGCCGGGTAGCCTGTTTACCAGCCTTATCCCCAACCTGCTTGTCGAGGGGATCGCCGCGGCGATCGAGGAGGCGGCTGCGGAGAAGATCCTCGTAGCGAACCTGATGACACAACCAGGAGAGACCGCGGGCTATACCCTCCGCGATCACTTGCGCACCCTCGATGAGTACATCGACCTTCACTGCTTTGACGGTGTCATCGTCAATACTTCCCTCCCTGATAAGGATCTCCTTGTCGGCTACCTCGAGGAGGCCGCCGAGCCGGTAGAAGATGACCTGGGAGAAGAGGACCAATACGGGATGGAGGTGATCCGCGCTGACCTCGTGGGGACGATCGAGCTAGAGGGAAAACCGACCGTGAAGCACGATCCCAGCAAGCTAGCACGGGTGATCATCCATCATTCGCGCGCTTTTTCCCGCAGCTTGTTTACCCCTTGATCACGAGAAGGGGACGGAGGCACGCCACCGGTTGGTTGATCCCCGCATCGGTTGCAGCGTGGACCACGCGCTCAACGTCTTTGTAGGCGCCAGGGGCCTCCTCAGCAATCCCACGGAGACTATGCGCACGCAGAATGATTCCATCTGCCGCCATCGCCGACTCCACATCCTTTCCCCAGTATTTCTTGGCCGCTTTCCTGCGTGACAGAGCCCGCCCTGCTCCATGGATTCCACTGCCAAACGCCTTCTCCATCCCAAGGTTTGTCCCCCGCATGACGTAGGAGGCGGTTCCCATCGTGCCGCCGACGAGAGTTGGGTGACCAACAGCTCGATAGTCAGGTGGGGACTCTTTTCGTCCCGGGCCGAACGCCCGCGTCGACCCTTTGCGGTGGACAAGAAGCTCACACGCCGTTCCATCAACGAGGTGGTGCTCAACCTTAACGTTGTTGTGCCCAATGTCATAGACGGTGCGCACTTTCTCTTCTGCCAGGCTGAGGATGCGAGCAAACGATGAACGGACGAGATGGGCGATCATCTGTCGGTTAGCGAAGGCACAGTTTGACCCACAGGCCACAGCGCTCAGGTAACGTTTTCCTTCATCACTTAAGATCGGGGCGCAGACAAGCTCCTTTGACCGAATCGGGATCTGATACCGGCGGCTTGCTTGCTCCATCTCCTTTAAGTAGTCCTGGCAGATCTGATGGCCGAGGGCGCGCGAGCCAGTGTGGATGGAGGTGACGACCTGTCCCTCCTCGAGGCCATAGGCCGCTGCAGCCTCTGGATCGATGATTCGTACCACCGCCTGCACCTCCAGGTAGTGATTTCCCGAGCCAAGGGTCCCCACTTGGCGAAACTGGCGTTGCTTGGCAAGCCGACTGACCACGGTCGGATCAGCCCCAGGGATTTGCCCTTCCTCCTCAATGTGGACCAGGTCTTCCTCTACCCCATAGCCCCGCTTAACGACATAGCGCGCTCCTTCCCGAAGGAGTTGGTCGATCTCATCGAGTGTGAGGCGGAGCTTCCCCTCCGAGCCAAGCCCGGCGGGGACAGTGCGATAGAGGTCATCAGCGAGCTCGGAAAGGACGTCGCTTAAGTCTTCCTTATGGAGCGGGGTGGCGAGAAGCCTGACCCCGCAGTTGATATCGAAGCCGACTCCACCGACCACGACGACCCCCTCCTTGAGGTCGAACGCCCCCACTCCACCGATGGGGAATCCATAACCTGGGTGGACGTCAGGGAGGGCGAGGGCTGCGGTCACGATTCCAGGGAGGCAGGCGACATCGCGCACCTGCCGCAGCGCGTTCCACTCCTTTTTTTCCGCTACGTCAGTTTGTAGCTGTTCGATCGTTTGAATATCGGCGAATATCCGTCCGGGGACCCGCATCTCTCCGCTTTTTTCAAGGAGCCATTCCGACTGTGAGATTCTCTTCAAGGTGAATTCCTCGCTCATCGTTCCTCCTTCAGATATCGACTACACACTGGGCGATCCAAATTTTCCCTTTATGAGCGACGTGAAGCCCGGAATAAGTTACCCCTTTGACCTCAAGCTTCACGCGGTGCCTGGGCGGATCAAGCGGTTCCCCCCACCCTTCTCCTTCGAGGTGAAACCCATCCTTGCCTTGCCGGATATCAACATGAAATCTCGATAGGAAAAGGCCGGTGAGGTCCTTTTGGACCAACAACTCGGACAGCCACTCCACAAGGAGGAGTTCGAGCCGTTCCGCGAATAAGGAGACCCGCTGTGATCGCTTCGGTGCGACCTGCTCCAGGTCGATCATCAAGTTGAACAGCGCTCGCGCCGCCTCACAGAACGCCTCCTCGACCGTCTCCCCGGTCCCACGCAGGCACACATCGGCAGTATGGTCAAGGTATTCAAATGGCATGATCATTTGCACCCCCACTCGCGTCGGTACCGCAGGCAGCGGCATCACCAAATCTTTGCGTAAACACTGGGGTATAGGCTGCTCCATGTGCGGTGAGGCGGCTCTCCATCAGTATGAGTCGGTCAGCATGCAGAGTCCATCCCGGAAGCTTCCCCAGGGAGCGGATTGCCTCCCCGATCGACCGGTCAGCCCTCCCCTTGATCCTCGCCAGGGTAATGTGTGATATGGTGGTCTTTCGTTCTTTTGGAAAGCCGATCTTCACTAGTTCGTGGTTGAGGGAGGAGGCGAGATCGCGGAAGGTAGAAGGAGCCTCGCCACCGGCCCATAGAACCCGCGGGCGCTCCGGTGAAGGAAACATCCCCAGCCGGTCTATCGAAAGGTTAAAAGGTTGGATCCGTTTGGTGACTACGCGGCAGAGCTGCTGAAGCTCGATTGTCAGCATGGGTTCAATCTCCCCCAGGAAGCGCAGCGTCACGTGGAAGTTCTCTGCTTTTACCCACGAGGCCCGAACCCGCACTAATGAGCGAAGTTCCCCGGAGAGGTTAGAGAGGGCTTCGCGCAGGGGAGTGTCAATCGGGATGCACAGAAACGTGCGCATATTCACCTCCGCACTGAATGATAGCATAACGAGCACCGATCGAACGACTGCTTTTGCTAGATCACGAGGTAAAGAGAAGGAGGACGAGACTCATCCATTCCTGGGATGAGCAGTCTCACATAATTTTTGCGCCTGTGCATGGTCCCGTTGTGAGAAGACACCAAGCGCTTCACGGGCAGCCAGCTCAGGCCAAGTTATTCTCTAACACCCGCAGAGGCTCGCTTACCGCTGCTCCCTTCCGGGCCTGACGGGGTTCACAAACATGCGCCGCAGAGGACTCGACCCTCAACACCGCTTGCCCGAGAACGGACCCTACTGCCTTCCCCCTCTGGGAACCCTTCGGCTCCACTATAGCGGGTTGTGGATTTCAGGGGACCGCTAGCCCCCCACCTAGCACAGGCGTTTTCGGAGGGGGCGGGATTCGAACCCGCGGTACCCGAAGGTACACCAGTTCTCCAAACTAGCGGCTTAGACCGCTCACCCACCCCTCCTGCTTTATTAATCATTCTAGAGGCAAAGGGCCACGATTTCAACCGCACTTACGTTCTGAAGGCTACTTCTTGGATCCAATTGGACAGGAGATCTTAACCAGGATGCGCTACCGCCTGCGCCACATTCCGCCGAACTACGATGGGTTTTTAAGTGGAGCGTCGAAACGCCGCTTTTGGATCCCTCGGGGTTGTGACATGAATCTAAGGAAGGTTTTGATTCAAGCTATTTGAGTCTAGAACCAGGGATTCCTTAAATGAGTGACTCTAAGCTGAGCTTGAAAAACTTTCAAGCGCTTGTGGCGCAAGTAAAAGATGTGAAACTTTTGCCATACTCCACCACACCGCGATGTTCATCGCTTTGGCTCGGAGGTACGTCACAAGGGCCAGCGTTCGTAGATCAGCTTTCTTAAGCTTGAAGACTGCGTCTCTTAAGTTAATCTACTTCTTTTCTTCCCGCTTGAGATAGTCAAGAATCGCGTCAACAACCAGGTAGTTGATCGACCGATCGCGTTTCCTGCTCAGGCGAATCAGCCGCTCGACGGGTTTCTGATCCTTCTTCGTCTGTGGGATGTAGATGGAGATTTTGTCGAAGATTTCCTTTCTAGCCATGTGGTTACCTCCTTAAGATCTTTATTGCATTATACATTCTATAGCATAGGAGAGAAACACGCAAAATTAACCCCTTTCCTCATTGTAAAAAGGACGAGGTGCCCTTCCGGAGTCTCGTCTCTATGACGGGTTCTAGCTCTTATAATCTTCCCTCACCGACAGCCTGTGTGGACATTCTATAAAACCTTGGATGGCGCTTCCTACCTAATAATAAATCTAAAAGTGTAATACTTTATCTGGGGTTCGGTGCAGCATGGGTCACTGGCTTCTAACGCCAACACGAATAAGAACGGTCCCTGGTCAAACACATTGGAGGAGACAGACCAACCATCGTCGATCCAATCAACCTCTGATAACGGGAAGACCGCGTCAAACAAATCACCACCCGGAGCAATCGAGATGGGTGGGGAGGACAGCGGCCCGAATAGGCTTAGTTGCTCTTCATGGACGATGTTGACCGTATTTGCACAGGGAAGCTGTATTGAGCAAAGATCCCATAGGATGGTCACAACATCGTCTGAGGCGTTGTGTAGCCAGAAAGGCAGCTTGCTCTCCACGCCGTCAGCCGTATAAGCGGCGTCAAAAGATATGCGGATAGTGTCGTCTTCATAGACTGCCTTCTCCGAATAGATTGGGTCCAACATCTCAAGCGACTTTGGAGGAAGCACGTTTATTTCCGTAGTTTCTGCGACCTCTGTGACTTCTGGCGCTACGGTTGTGTATCTAAGTGCAAGGCCACCCAGGAGCAGGGCTGCCATAACAGCAGAGATAATCCCTATTTTTACAATATCATCCACGTTTCCTCACCCCTTTTTAAAAATCCTTAACTAGCCGATCAGGTTTAATTTATCATGCCATCACAGAGATCAAGTGAGAACCTCACTTGACCACCTGGAAGAAGAAGCCGGTCACCACTTTTGTGGGGTCGTAGGGCCGAAAGGCTTGATCAGGCGAGCCAACGTCACCAAGGTTGGAGGGAGAGGAACGGCAAAAGGAGACGCTCCTGACTTGCTTCCTTGAGATAGGTAAGATAATTCGCGTTGCAGCACCAGAATGTGATGTTAGGCTGTCTTTACCAAGCGTAGGAACTTCAAAGGGTTAATCCTGACAGTAAAGAGCAAAAAGCCGGCGAGAGGGGTTGAACCTCCGACCTACGGTTTACGAAACCGTTGCTCTACCACTGAGCTACGCCGGCGGTATAATGGCGATTATAGTAGCCTTACTTCGATCAATCAACCGGAGAGGATATGGACGGATTGGCAATTGCAGCCTCGCTCACCGAGATAGAGAAAACGGTCGTTGGAGGGGTCATTCGGACCATCTACCAGCCGGAACAGGAGACGTTTGTCCTACATCTGTTTGCGGGCAGGGTCATCCGCCTCCTTGTCTCCCCGAGAGAAGCGGCCTTTCACCTGACGCAGCTTGAGCTTCCCTATCCTGTGATTCCTTCGCCGTTTGTGATGCTCCTGCGGAAACACGTGCGTGGCGGGAAGATCGTCAGTATCGAGCAATCGGGGTGGGACCGGGTCGTCACCCTGACGGTAGAACGTCGTCGGGCGGAGGAGGAAGAAACATTCCTCCTGGTTGTGGAGCTTCTTGGAGTGCGAGGAAACCTGATCCTCCTGCGGGGCGATCGAGTTCTCGCGGCGCTTCGAACTGGGCCTCGTGTGGCCCCTGGAGAGGTCTATCGGCCGCTCCCCCCGCAGGATAAGATCGATCCGTCAAAGATGAATTGTGCGCTTCTCGAAGAGGCCTTTGATCAAGAGGAGCCGGTTCGTGCCTTGGTGCATCGCATCGACGGAATCGGGCGCAGTACGGCGGAGGCGATTGTCGCGCGAGCACAGACTCGCTCCGATGGATCGCTGACAGAGGGGATCCTGGAGAGTTTGTCGTTCCTCCTAAGACGGGTGGAGGACCCGCAAGCAGAGGTCGATCGAGTGTCGAATCGGGCCGCGTTCTTCCCGCTCATTCCTCCTGGCGAACAATACCCCAGTTTCTCCGACGCGCTCGACAAAGAGTGGGGAGAAAAGCGCGAGGCGACACAGAGTGATGAGGCACAGAAACCGTTTCGAGAGGGGCTCTTGCGCGCGATTGCTAAGCGAAAACGGACCGTGAAGAAGCTCAAGGAGTGGCTCGCTGATGCGGAATCCGAGGAGCGATTTCGATATCACGCCGACCTGATTATGATCCACCAGAGTTCTCTCACCCGCCGGATGCGCGAGGCGGCCCTCCTTGACCCAGTAAGTGAGGAGAAGATCGTAGTTCAACTCAACCCACGGTTGAACCCAATCGAGAACGCACAGGCCCTGTATGAGCGAGCCAAACGGCTTCGTCGAGGACACCCGATTGTCACCCGACGCCTGCACTGGTTGGAAAGGGAGCTTGCGCGGTTACGAGAAGGGGTTAAGGCCCTCGATAACGGTGAGGGATTGAGTGATAACCTACTCTCTCTTATCTCAACCCAAAGGACGCGAAAAAAAACTTCACCCCCGACTGCGCCCCGCATCTTCTCCATCCTTGGCTATACGGTAGAGGTAGGGAAGAACGCTGTCCAAAACGAATCCCTCCTGCGAAAGGCGCACCCGGAAGACCTGTGGTTGCACGTCAAAGGAGTCCCCGGCTCACACGTCATCATCCGCCATCGCGAGAAGCAACAGATTCCACAGGCCGTGATCAAGGAGGCAGCCCTGCTCGCTGCCAGGTTCTCCAAGATGAAAGGGGAAACACGTGTCGAGGTGAGCTATACCCCAGTTAAGTACGTGCGCAAGCCAAAAGGAACCCCCCTTGGTCTGGTAATACTCACCCAGGAGGATACACTCACCGTGAATCCAAGCGAGGGGAAGAAGGAGCCATGAACATCGCGCATATCCTGGAGATAGTCCTTTCGCTTGTTGCCGTGTTCACCGCCATTGTCCTCCACGAGGTCTCGCACGGCTACGTCGCTTACCGGCTCGGCGATCCCACCGCTAAGGCGCGGGGAAGGTTGACTCTGAACCCGCTGGCGCACATCGATCCGATCGGGACAGTCCTCGTGCCGCTTGTTCTGGTGGTTCTGCACTCTCCCTTTCTCTTTGGTTGGGCGAAACCTGTCCCTATAAACCCCAACTACTTCCGCAACCCATTTAGGGGAATGCTCTATGTGGCTATCGCCGGTCCGATAACAAATCTTGCGTTGGCCCTCGGAGCTACGGCAGTTGGTCGGCTCCTGCTTCTTGC
>JAGLXM010000075.1 GCA_023132915.1 Candidatus Bipolaricaulota bacterium | reverse complement strand
CGAATACCGCCAGGATCATACATCCTCCCCGAAGCTCATCTTGTGTCAGGATAACACGGATACTCCCAAGGATCAAACAATGGACTATCTCGGAGACACGCTCATCACCATTTACGATTCACCATTCACTCCTCACTACCTACTGGTCCCGGACCTTGGACTATGGACTTTGGACTCGCTCCCACTCATCCCCCAGCAAGCTTCTCCCCGATAAATCTGAGGATCTCTCGTAGAGCCTCTTCAGGATGATCGCTGATGTGGCTTTCCTTACAATCCTCATTTGCTTCCGAGCCATCGTGAAAATGCTTGGGGAAAGTCCTAATATGTCGCCAGCGTTTGTGAGGAGCATTGTCGTGACGATAAATAGTCCCGTCCAAATGGCGTCTCTCCCAGTGATACGAATACAGATGTCGTGAAGAGACGAACACATCCAGCACTGAACCGTCGATGATCTCCAACCTTAGCTTTTGCGGCAATCCAGCTGGCGTATAAATGATTTTGCCATCATCGACTATGCGGCTGAACTTCTCCCTAGCGAGGTCAAGCTGTTTGCTGTAGATTTCGAAGGTATTCATCGAGCTTGCTGATCGCATCCTCCAAGTTTTGCAAGGTAATGAGATCCTCCCACGCTGGGTGCTCTACAACATCTCCAGACTTGATCTTCTCCTCTAGATCTGCAGATGTTTCGACGTGATACCGAAAGAGAATTTCATGCATTTCCAACATCATGTTGCGTTTCCGTTCCTTTAGAAGAGCTTCAACTCCTCGTTCCAATAGAGATTCCCGATCCAGATTCACGTAACGCTCGATTTCTTCGATCACTCCAGACTTCATAGGCATCTTCCTCCTAAGAATCTACTCACATTAGCAGAATGCGTAGTTCATGTCAAAACTCAGTGGCCACCTGTGGCGTGAAGATCTGCGCTCTTTTGGTGTTTAGTATCAGTAGCGAACCCCTTACCGGAAATGATAGAATACTGTTCTCCCGCCCGCTCGTTAGTACTGACTCAAGCCGCCAAGATTGCTAAGGAGTCCTCAGTCCAGAATCTACAGGCTAGAGACTGACCTTGATCCGTAATCCTTCAATCCCTCCCCTGAGCCTCATCACCCATTACCCATCACTGCTTCCAGGCCATTCCCCACAGGATTGACTATTTTCTAACTCAACGAACACAATGGGCTCTATCAACCCTATGAACCCAGCCCCTCCTCACTCATCACCGTGTACCAGCTTTCAGCCATCAGCCTTTAGCTAGATGCTGACTGCTGATCGCTGACTGCTGACAGCTATTCCTCACCTCCACACATACAACGCAATAGCTACTAGCCCGAAAATCGCCTCAATCCCCATCAACGTAACGACTAGCGTCCGCTCGTGAATTCCACGCGTTACCTTCATGATGAACTGCCCCAACCCCACAGGCCCTTCCGCAGGACAATGCAGTTTCCCATCCTCACGGAGCTCGCCGAAACTCGTAGGGAAGCGGTGCACTGCTTTGAACAGAAAATCGATCGCATATGGGATGATCACGATCACACCCGCTGTCTCGAAGTTACCCACGATCACCGCGGTGGCGATGATGGCCCCAATCGAAAGCGTTCCCACGTCTCCCACCAGGATCCTCGCCGGATACCAATTGAAGTAGATAATGCCAAGAAGCGCGCCCAGGCCGGAGAGAAGAAGGATCAGCGCGGTGGTCTCATGCAGGATGGCGGCGATGATCGATAGGCTTCCTATTGCGACGATTCCCAGTCCCACCTCCACGCCGTTGAACCCAGCGAGCATGTTCACCGCGTTTACTACGACAGTCACCCCCACGGGAACCAACACCAAGGGGTAAAAGATCCAGAAGTTGAGCGTCCCTACAAACGGAATCTTCATGAACGTATGCCCCGCCCGCACCGCCATCAACGGTAACGCCGCGAACACCGGCAACAGTGCCTTCATCCACTGCCGCATGCCCTCGGGGGGTGTAGTAGTCGGTTTGGAACTTACTACACTCTCCGAGGCGGGTGTAGTAACTGGATTCGACTTACTACACCCCCCAAGCAAGTCATCCACTATCCCGATCAGCCCAGCCAACAGGACGGTAGAGAGCACCGCCAGCAAGACGACTAGGTTTACCGAAGGGAAAACATGAAAGAAGCTTACCAACGCGACCGCAAGCAAAATCCCGGAACCGAACCCCACTACGATCGCCAGCCCGCCCATCTCGGAGACACGCGGCTAGCTAGACTTATGGATGTCGCTTCCGGAGATCCCCGCTCGTTTTAACCGGGTGATCAGAATCGGAACGCAAAAGAAGCTCACAAGCAAGGACACAAAAAACGGGGCAACGATCATGGCCTTTCCTTTTCAAGCAATAAGCTTTTGGCTTTCGCCATCAGCATTCAGCGATCAACGGTCAGTGCCAAGGCATGACCCCACAGACATGGGAAGACTCAAGAGCCCGCCGATTCAGCGCTGCTATGCAGAGCTTATAGAGTTAAAACAGTACATGATCATAGAGTTTCAACCTCTCCTGAGTCACGGATGATTCGATCTTTTGTTAGCATCCCTGCTTCATAAAACCTGGCTGTAGCCACGATGATCCGCTCGTGAATCTCTTGAATCTCCCTGATTCGCATCGTTTCCTCAAAAACGTCAGGCCCAAAGCCGACAATCTCAAACTCCGGTTCCTCCCGAATCAACCTATACATCCCAGCAAAATCCAGTTCTACTCGACCCTTTTCAGCGACATCCAGCGCTTCGGATAACACGATGGTCGGAACCAACAGGCGACCGCCTCGTCGGCGAGCTTTATCGATGCGTTCTTTGAGCTTCTGCCGCAGACGGTTACTCCCGATGAAGTACCAGATGAGCACATGGGTATCGAGAACATAAAGCGTCGGCTCTTCCATACGATCTACAAGTCTTCCAGGGGCCGAAACAGGGTCCGCTTCGCTTCCTCAATCATCTCTTCAGTCACATCACCGCCCTGTACACTACCAAACAAGGATTTCACCTTCTTTCCCCGTGGCTGGACTACTAAACTGCGGAGCAAGTCGCGCTTAAGCCGCCCTATCTCCCCTTCCAAGGAATCAACCCGCTTAAGGAGTGTTCCAAGATCTACCTGATCAGACATACTTTCCCACCTCCGCCGATTCACGATATTCTATCCTAATCTCTACCATCCCTGGAAACTTATCTTACCACGTCCAGTTTCCCTAGTTCAAATCCTTCTATCTAGCTTGAAAATCTAGTGAACATTGAATCTCGGCACTCGACTCTGGACTCCCGACTCCTGACAGTGTTTTTAACCCTACGAACCCAATGAACTCCACCAACTCTACGAACTCAATGAACTCAACGAACCCCATAAACCCTACGAACTCAATGAACTCAACGAACCCAATGAACCCTACGAACTCAATGAACCCCTACATCAAGTAAACCGCAATTGCTAGCCCCCCACTATCCCCCTAAGCGCCTCTTTGATCTCACCCGCGTCTTTCTCTTGTTCGACCAGCTTCTCAAGGGTTTCTAAGTGCCTCGACAGTTCCGCTGAAGAGAGCCCAGCGTTCATCCTGGCAATGAAGATCTGCTCATACTTAGTGGCCTCGGTACCCTCCTCCGCCGTCAGGATATCCTCAAAGAGCTTCTCGTCCTCACCGGGGCCGGTAATGGTGATGGGGATATCCGTATCCGGCTCATATCCTGACAACCTGATCATCTCCCGGGCGAGGTCCAGGATGTTCACCGGCTCCCCCATATCCAAAACGAAGATCTCCCCCCCTTCGCTTATGGCTCCCGCCTGTAAGACCAGAAGGACAGCCTCAGAGGTCATCATGAAGTAACGGCGCATCCGGGAATCGGTCACCGTCACCGGACCACGTTTCTTGATCTGCTCCCTAAAGATCGGGATCACGCTCCCGCGGCTGCCCAGGACGTTCCCGAATCTCACCGCCGAGAACCTGGTCACCCCTCTCTGGTTGAGGTCTTGGATGACCATCTCCGCGGCCCGCTTGGACATCCCCATCACTCCAACCGGGTTGACCGCCTTATCCGTGGAGATCAAGATGAACTTCTCTGCCCCGGCCGTGATCGCGGTCTCCCCCAGGACTTTTGTGCCAAAGATGTTATTCTTCACCGCCTCATCGGGGTGCTCCTTCATCATCCGCACATGCTTGTAAGCAGCAGCATGAAAGACCACTTCTGGCTTGTATTGGGTGAAGACTCTCTCCATCTTCCCCTCATCCCTTATATCCCCTAATATCGCAATACGCTCCATCCCGGGAAATTTTTCTTTAAGCTCCCGCTCGATCTTAAAGAGCCCCGTCTCCTCATGATCCAACATAAGGAGCTTTCGAGGCTGGAACTTGGCGATCTGACGGCAGAGCTCCGAGCCGATGGAACCGGCCGCTCCGGTGACCAGAACGGTTTTATCTTTCAAATAGCTCTTGATCTCCTGGGTATCGATCTTGACCGGCTCCCTCCCCAAAAGATCCTCTAACCTAACCTCTCGCACATTGGCTAAGCCCACGCTACCAGAAAGGATCTTGCTTATATCAGGGAGGATCTTCATCGACTTTACCTTGGCCTTCCTGCCTATCTCAACCGTCTCCTTGATGACCTTGGAGGAGGCAGACGGTATAGCAATCAACAGCTCTTCAATGTCATAAGCTTCTACAAGTTGGGGAATCTGCTTTCTTGTACCCAATACCTTGATCCCTTGGATTGAGGTCGAAAGCTTGGCCGGATCGTCATCGACGAATCCCACGGGAAGGTAATCGCTATGGCCGGACTTGAGCATACTCCGCAGGAGCTGCTCCCCCGCATCCCCGGCACCGACGATCAGGGTCCTTCGCCCCTCCATGGGGAACCTTTTGACAAACTGCAGATAGACCCGCTTGGCCGCGCGGAAGCCCCCAATTAAGGTAACCGTCAGAAAGAAATCGATGAACAGGATAGATCTAGGAAAGCCGATAAACTTAGGGGTGGCCTTCAGGATGAAGAGGGCCGTCCCCAGAAGAAGGGAGCTGTAGAAGCCCCCCTTAAAGACCGACATTAGTTCCCGAACACTTACGTAAGACCAACTGATATGATAGAGCCTCTGGAGGTAAAAGACGGGGATCTTCACTGCCATGGCGATCAAGATTAGAATCCAAAGGTCCTCCATGTATTGTGAAGGGATTCGTCCCTCAAACCTTAAGAGGAAGGCCACCGTCATGGAGAGAGCAACGAGAGCAATATCCGCAAGCAGGAAAAACATAGCCCGCGTTCGGCGCGTCTCTTGGAACAATCGTTTTGCGATATTCATGATTTGTAGTAAGCCGTTAGAAAGTCATCCCTGGGAATTCTGCCTTGAGTCAAGATCTCCCGCAGGGTGCTGCTTTTATAGGTTCGATGGTTGGGGATGGTCATCGGCGTCGTGGACCCATCAGGGTTATGTCGCCTGAGGGCAATGTGGTCAGCCTCTCTAACGATCTCAAACCTCAGCTCCTTGAAAGCTTTAAGGACCTTCCTCTTAGGCGCATCTCGGGAAAACTTAGACATCTAAAACGACTTCTGTCTCCGTAACGTAGATGTTCTCAGGCTCGGCGAGTTCTTCTAACACTTCGTCTCTGAACGTCGCAATATGAAAGCTAATTGCCGACTTGACGTTTTCCAGGGCTTCTTCGAATGTATCTCCATCGCCCACCACAACGCCCTTTAACCCCAGAGGATAAGCTACGTAGCCCTCCTCGCTCCTTTGGACAATGATCTTGAACCTTCTTGTCATCTCCACCTCCTTTGGCCGATTGATTTTACTATGCCGGCCAGACTCTCCACAACATATTCGCTCTCCTTCTTGATCAGACTGTTGTAGAAGGGTAAGACGATTGTGCCGACACAAGGTTGGGTTCCTCTTCTGTTCTCCAACCTCCGAAAAGCGGTAGAACTGCTCTAAGCTAGCTGAAGGCTATTTAGCCAACTGAAACTCAACGCCCGCGGGCTGAGCAATGAGTCGGGATGCGTCTAGGATCTCCATCGCGACAAGGTTACCGTGGGCATCATAATCCAGAATGATGCCTTCTTTTACCTCGTCGCTCTCCTCCACGGACATCTCCTTGAGAATTACCGTCAGAATGTCTAAATCCCGATCGTAGACAAGCTTCATATTTACCTCCAATACTTGGCTATTTTACTCGTGCGATACACGGTAACAACTTCAACCGGCTCGTGCCTAGTGTCTACCACAACACGAAAGAGGCGCTCTTTACCTGAGTTTGGCAAGAAGAGCTTAGATTGATAGATATAACGGCTGCCTTCCTTCTCAATAATCTGCTGGGGAGCTGTCAGTACCTGACGCACCTGCTCTTCGGAAATCTGGCGCCGTTTCATCTGAAAACGAGCGTGATCCTTGATGCAAAATTTCCGAAGCGGCCCCGGCTTCATGCGTTGCGTTGCCTCCTCAGCATTATCTCCGTGATCTCTGTCGTCCTCCCGGGTAAGCTTTGCATTTTCACCATTTTTGTGTCTTGTATGAACTATCACTGCGCAAGCAAGTCCCTCTTCGATAGGGTTCTCCCCTTCGCAAGTTCCTCCTTGGCCTTGGCCCACCGGTCCTTCAGTTTCTCTCCCAATTCGGGGTTGAACCGAATCTCCGGAGTTTCAAGCTCACCGGGGGACAACTCCTCCAAAGCCTTTGCTAATTGGTCCAGATTGACTTCAACCTTAGGCACAATGACCACCACCTTGTTCTCCAGCCTACTCAATCACGGTCTCTCAAACCTAGATTTGACGACTTCTTTGCGGATTCCGCGTTCTCTGCGATCTCTGCGCCCTCGGGGGGTGTAGTAGCGATTTGAGATTTGCTACATCCCCCAAGTGGTAACATTTCAGTATATCGGCTAGATTGTCCACGACGTAGCTTACTTCATCCTTAGTGAGTTTATTGTAGAATGGCAAAGCGATCGTCCGTGCGGCTACGGATTCGGTGATCGGAAAGTCCCCTTCCTTAGTCCCCAAGGCTTCTCGATAGAACGGCTGCAAATGAATTGGGGGGAAGTAATTGCGACACTCGATGCCCGCATCGCGGAGGCCTTTTAAGATCCGATCTCGATCCTCGCGAGTGAATCCCTCATCGAGCCGAACTACGTACACAAACCAACTCATCGTTACGTCCGGCGCCACAAAGGGCGCCTTAACTCCGTCAACCCGCTCCAACGCCTCCGCGTACCACACAGCCACCTGGGCGCGGGCGGCAACGATCTCCTCAATCCGGGAAAGCTGCGCCAGTCCCAATGCGGCCGACATCTCGTCCATGCGGTAGTTGTAGCCCAAACGAACGTGGCTTAGCCAGGCGTCTCCATCTCCGCGGCCCTGGTTGGCCATGGATCGACACAGAGCCGCGAGCTCCGCATCGTCGGTAACAATGATACCGCCTTCGCCGGTCGTGATCTGCTTATTGGGGTAAAAGCCGAAGATTCCGGCCCGACCGAACGAGCCACAACGCTTCCCGTCCAACTTAGACCCAAGCGCTTCCGCGGAATCCTCGACCAACAACACGTTGTGTCTCTCTGCCAGTTGCTCCAGCGCCGGCCAGTCGGCCGGATGGCCAAACACATCAACGGCCAGGATCGCCTTGGTCTTTGGTGTGATCGCCTCCTCGATCCGTTCGGGATCGATGTTGAGAGTCTTCGGCTCGATATCGACAAAGACCGGCTTTGCCCTTTCAAAAAGGATGCAATTGGACGAGGAGATAAAGCTGAACGGGGTAGTGATCACCTCATCACCGGCACCGATCCCCAGTGCGCGAATGATAAGGTGCAGGGCACTCGTGCCACTGTTCACGGCCACGACATAACGAACGCCAGAATATTCAGCGATCGCATCCTCGAACTCCTTTAGCTTAGGCCCGAGAGCAAGGTGGGGCGTTCTGAGGACAGCAACGACCGCCTCGATCTCCTCCTTGGCGATATCCGGTCTAGCTAGTGGAATATTCACCTCGACCCCTCTCTCAAAAGACCCTGCTCCACAGCAACCTTCTTGATTTCTGAGAAAATCTCTTCCGAGGCTGACTCCTGTATAGCCTGATGCCGCTAGAACTCCTCCAAATGGATAACGATACTACCCATTGAGGTTATCAACGCCGAAAATCCTCTCTGTCTCCTCGATAAGTGCAAAATCGATCCTCTGCGTCCTTGCGCTATAGAAGACATCTATGAATAATTCTGGAACGAACACAATTCGCATCTTTAGCCGCAACGGATTAAACTCGTATCGAGTCGTTTGATAAATTCCAAACGCTCCTAATTGCTCTGCTATCGCTCCAACAAGAAATCCGACCGCCTGGCGCAAAAGCTCCGCCTGGGGAATCTTCGTCTCCTGGGAGAGAGGCTTTAGCGCCTCGATCTACCGCTCTTCTAGCTCAGCCGCATAGGTCTTGAGCATCATTGATCACCATCCTCAAAGCTATTTTAGCATCGAAGAAGTAGTATTAGCAAGCACAAGTGAAGCTCTCCGCCCACAGGGCGGGGCTTCAAAAGGCAAAACCATGACCTAAGACCAGAAGAATTCCAATTGCGCGGGAATCTCTTACTCGCTCTTGATGATACTGAGTGCAGTTGCGGATAATCTCCGCGGTAGCGTCATCTCCCACCGTGCGAACAAAGTACCAATCCCTCCAAAGCTGATCCTGAAGCTCAGGGAACTCCCGAAACAGCACACCCGCTGATATGCTGTTGAACACCTCCCTAAGAAGCTTACAGTCCTGGCTGGACATTGAGAGTTCAGCCAGGACTGGCGAATCCATCCCCGCCTACAAGGCAGGGCATCCTTCGCAATTCTCATGACATTATTGGGAATATCCATCGCTAACAGCTGCCCCGGCGCCGATGAACTTAACCGTTTGGGCAAATCTTTCCCTTAGCGAGCTGATAGCTGCTGTGATCTCGACGTCGATTAGAGCAGGGGAAAACATAGGGATAACTGACATCAAAGCTTCTCCTCTTGATGCGCCTTCATATCCCGCAACCCAGTCCAAATGTCAAAAGCAGGCTGATAATCCAACTCTCGCTGTGCCCGAGAGATGTCGAGGACATTATATATCGGAGCGGTCTCGTCCGCTTCAATAAATATACTGACGGGGGAGTGCGGTGCAAAGATTGCCCAACACGCTTCAGCCAATTCTTTGAGGGTTATGGCTTTACCAGAACCGATATTGTAATAAGCTTGCTTTGGAGATTTTGCAAGACATAACTGAATAGCATAGGCAGCGTCTTGCACATAGAGAAAATCGAATAGGCTATCGAGGGACGACATGATCTTGATAGTCTTACCCGCACGTGCCTGAGTCACAAAGTGATATAGCACCCCGGACTTTTTCATCCGCGCACCATACAAAGAGGGCATGCGCAGGCTACAGACATTAAAGCTATCACTGCGCATACAGCTTGCAAAGACTTCACCAGCAAGTTTGCTTATAGCATAGTACGCTGTCCCCCCGGATGGATACACAGAATGTTCTTCAGTAATTGGATAGGGAGCTGGACGCCGATAGATTGAGTGGGATGAGCAGTAGATGAACTGAGCAACGCCATTCTCTTTTGCCCATTTCAAGAGCTTAAGAGTTCCTAGACCATTTACTCTCCACAGAGTATCGGACATTGCCGCGTCGTTGAAACGTGTAGGGACATATGCAGCACAATGTGCAACTGCGTCAATGTTTTTAGGAAGACTAGCCCAATCTTTTTCGTTTAACAGGTCCAGTGTTATGACCTGAATGTCGCCAACCAAAGGAGCTGAGTCAAGCGTACGACACGCTGCCACTACAGAGTAATCTGAATTTATCAAGGTCTTGACAACTGTGGCTCCAAGAAGACCCGAAGCCCCCGTGACTAATATACGCTTCATATACGGGTTATGCGCTCGAACTTCGGCTTTCTCTTATCTCTGCTCATCAGAAAAAGCGGCCAACTGAGTTCGCTCGATGACAATTTCATCCCAATACCTGAATATTACCACAGGGCGTAAAGCAGGATCGGGAATCGGATCACCCAATACATAATGACGAACTACACTATCCACCTCATTGAAACCCGCACAGGCACGCAGTGGGGTAGTTCCAGAGAATCGAGCGTTAATCTCGAAAATCTTCGGAACACCCCGATCAAGCCTAAATTGAAAGTTAAGAGGGCCGAGTCCACCCAATTTCTCAGCAATCTTCGCTAATAGACCATTGAAAGGAGCGTTGGGTTCAACATAGGCACGATATGTGTTGCCATCCCGCAAGTCACGGCGCATTGTTACAATAGCCCTGACGATCCCATCGGTGACAACAATTCCGCTAGTGTACTCCTCTTCCGGTGTCGCAACACACTCCTGGATAATGGGGTTTTGAGCCTGGCTCAATGCCCGATTCAACTCCTGCTCATTCCTTACCTTGTATACTCCGACAGAACGAGCGCTCACTCGTGGTTTCACGACCAACGGGAAATCACACCGCCGCAATAGGCCGGAAATGCTATCAGACAATGACGATTGCGGATATGGAAATCCGTTGGATGCCAGAAACTCATAAGTCAACCATTTATCATCGGCGATTCGGATTACATCTGGAGGACTCACGATTACCCGCGTATTGTAGGCCGATTCAATCTGTGACTTGTGAATCGCCAACACCATCAACTCAACATCTGTTCCCACTAGTACTGCCTCAGGCCGCTCGCGATCAATAACTTGGCAGATTCCGTCAAAATAGCCCGGATTGGCAGCAAGTGGTACCAGGCATGCTTTATCCGCCCAATATAACCCTACGGCGCGTGGATCCGGGTCCACAGCTACAATTTCATACTGGGTAGGGGCCATACGCAGGCTCTTGATAATCCCTTGTCCCAACAACGCACCAGCTCCAGTAACTAGCACTCTCATGAGAAACCGACCCCGTGTGCATGCAACCGATCTCGGCACTCGCCAAGTTGTTCTAGACGATGCATATCGGATCCAATCGATACATAAGGATTAATTTCAACACAAAGCCTTAGAAAACCAGGTAGATTCTGGATGTAGGAAGTATTGATCTCTACCGCAATTCCTCGTTCTAGGCTTTGTTTAAGAATCTCTCGCATCATAGCAGAGGGGAAATCAGTGTATCGCCTGAAGTACATACCTCCAGGATGAGCCAATACATCAATAGGAGCAGCACCCAACAATCCAACTGCCAACTCAAACTCGATCTGCGCAAAGTGTTCCTGAGACAGAGAGGAAAAACCAATATATCCACCCCGACCATCCGGAAAGCGATGTACGCTACCCAGCACGATGTCACACTCAGCGAGTATCTTATCTGTCGCATCCAACAAGCCCTCCGTATCGAGAGCTTTGGCTTCACAACCAACCAGAACCTCTAACTGCGGATACGCCTTTTGCTCAGCCCGAACTTGGCGGGTAAATTCCTGAAACCACTGAGTATCTCTCCGCACATGTTCAGTGAATGCAATTCGGCTCAGACCCCGCTCCACCGCGTAATGCATTACGTCCTTAATGTCAGCTTTGCCATCAGTTCTGGTCGTATGCAAATGCATATCACAGTTGATATCAGGCCATTTCAAATCAAGAAACCGGGCGAACATTTGCTTTTTGTGCGTACTCATGATGAATATTGGGTTTGCTTTAATTCTGACATTGTGGCGTGTTCCGGCTGACCGATGCCTTCCCGCTTGCAGATTTTCCAGGCCGCCGGAGCGATCATCTGCGGCTCCCCTCGCAATGGTAGATGCTCCACATATCACACATCCAGGACAAACTCAAAGTCCTTTGCCACTTGTGCTTTAGTCTTCTCTTCTACGCCCCACGCGACGTACTCCTCTATTAACCTTCATGAATCTAAACCTAACTTATGAACCTTACATTTACCCATCGCACACCGCCTCTGTCGCAAACTACCGAATCTATTATACAAACTATATAGACCAGGCACCATAAAGAGCCGAAATCTCCTTTTCCCCTAGCCTCTTCAGCAATTTTACATTGGACCAGGAATGGAAACCCTTTGAGTTACACATCATGGGGTGGCCCTTCCTGAGGCGGTGTCACAAATGGGTCATTGATCCCTTCTGAGCTGTAGACCCCTTCCCGCTTGATCAGCACCACCCATAACGTCTTGAGCATGACCCAAAGATCAAGCCAGATTGTCCGATGATCTACATACCAGACGTCGTATTTGATTCGCTCCTCCCAGGTCAAAAGATTTCGCCCATGGATCAGGGCCCAGCCGGTGATCCCAGGCTTGACCAGAAGACGTTTGCGTTGGAAGTCGTTGTACCTCTCGACCTGGTATTTTAAGGTCGGCCGCGGGCCGACGATGCTCATCTCGCCCTTCAACACATTGATGAGCTGGGGAAGTTCATCTACCCCCCAGCTTCTCAAGAACCGCCCAACCTTAGTAATCCGCGGATCACCCTGAGCGATGTTGTAACCCAGCCCTTGCTTCACCGCCCCAACAACCATCGTGCGGAACTTCCAAGGCTTAAATACCCTGCCATCTTTTCCCACACGCTCTTGCCGGAAGAACACTGGGCCCCTGGAGTCAAGCTTCATCGCCAGGGCGATCACAGCGAAGGGAACAATCAAGAGGATAAGCCCAATGAGGCTTAGCAGGATATCGACAAGCCGTTTTAGAATTAGCTGAACAGGCAAACCGATGGAACCCTTCATCTTTCAAGAGAGCGTTCGATTCGGTAGCTATCCGGATGGTCGAGCAGGATCACATCATCTTTGCCCCTGTCGAAGATGGCGACACGGTATCGGCCGTGGAAGATCATAGAACCATCACCCGCGGCTTCAGCGGGATGAATTCCACATAGGAATCGCGCTCCGGATATTTTGCCTTAGCCTTCTGCTCCGCTTCCTCAAAGCTATCTCCCACAAAGACCTCTTTATTCACGACAGCGATATATTTCCCCTTAGACTGCTCTTCAATCTCTCGCGAATGCCTGACAAGCCACTCAAAGTCCTCCTGATCCGCCTTGAACCTCTGCAGATCTTCCTCGCTTGTTCTCTCGGTTCTAATCAATTTCAAGGGCATATTGCTCCCTCCTTTAGGCCGATGATTTAACGGCACCTCTAAGATAGCAAGTCACCATGCTCAAGACAACCTCTGGTCCCCTCCTGCCTGAAGAAAACTGGGCCCTTGGAGTCGAGCTTGATCGCTAGAGCGATGATGGCAAAGGGCATAGCAAGGAGGATGAGCCCGACAAAACTTATAGTAAAGTCTAACCCTCGCTTAAGGAATAGCTGAGAGCTCATTCGGAGGAACCTCCGCTTTTTCCTCTAGGAACCACTCGACAAGCCTTCCCCCATTCACACTTTCCAACCTTCAGATCTTCACGGTTCTTAGCCCTCAAGATCTCATACATGACGTGATAAGCTCCACGAGAGAAGCGGACGAAATCCGGTCAGAGTATATCCCATACGTCCCCTCAATGGTTCCATCTTGAGAACTTCCACGCATCTAAGTCTCATCGATCTGTGCCTCTCGGACCTCAGAGCGGATATAGGACCACTTGCCCGAGGGTAACGGCAGAATCTCATTCACCTCCTCGACCTTAATCATCGCCTCCGGACCCAACACCTCTTGATAACGGCGCACAATCTTCTGAACGTCCGCTTCGTCAAACCCTTCGTCCGGGACCACCTTGATCATATAGCTACTCTGAGACTGTTGGACGAACTGAAACTGTCGGATCTCATGGAGATCTCACAACATGGCTTCGATGCCCAGCGGGTCCAGCCATGCGCCGTTTGGGGACGTGATCTGATCGACCCACGGCCGTAGACCGCCTTTGAGGAGGGGAGACTTACGACCGCAGGGACAAGGCTTTCTATCCAGCACCACTACGTCCTCAATCTCATAGCGGATGAACGGCATTTCATAGTTGAACAAGTCGGTCACAACGAACCGAGTAGGCTCTCCAGCCGCAGTGGGGCGGTGACCCTCATGAGGGAGGAATTCGATGTACAGACTTCCTGCGTTGAGATGCAATTGTTGCCTCTCGCACTCGCTCGCGATCACCCCAAACTCCCATGCGCTGTAGCGATCGAAGACCGGGCATCCGAAGGCGTCCTCGATAGAGGCCCGAGTTTCGGGCAGCAGGGGCTCCCCCACGGAGATGACCGCCCTCATAGAGAAATCCCGAAAAGGAATCCCCCGGCGGAGGCAGTGCTGAGCTAGGAGGCTCAACACCGAGGGATGACTGATAAGCACTTGCGTCCTTGAGCGAGTGAGCAGGGTCCGGATCTTCTCCAGCTTGGCCTCGTCCACGGAGGTAGTGTCAATGATGAGTTGGTTCTCTAGCCAGCGTTGCAGGAACCCCTTGGGCCGACCAAACAGGTAGCGCAGGTAGCAGTGACGCATTCCGATCTCATATCCCGCCCAGCGTCCAAAGTACAAGATCTCCGCGCGCACGCGAGCTCTCCGGTTGCGGTCCATCCAAAACACGAATGGCGTCCCAGTGAACCCGCTGGTGGTGCCCCGATGGAGCCTCGTGCGGGGGAAAGGCACCTGCCATAAAGGCTTCAGGATCAGCTTTGATCTGAGCCTTGGTCATGAGAGGTAGGGCATGCACGACGTTAAAGCTCTCTTCTGGCGACAAGTCCTGGGGGATGAGCTGGCGGTAAAAGTCAGTCGTGTCCCGCGCGTGACATAGCAGAGCGTACAGTCGCTCTCTCTGCCAGAGCTCAAGCTCCTCAGGACTCACGGTCTGAGCTTGCTCTAACTCTTCCAGGTGGTGGTGGACCGGAGCTCCATGCAGCCGATCCCAGACGGAAAACCCTAACCTTCTTACGCATGCACCTAGTTTCATTGTGGTTCTTCCAACTGTCCCACCGAACGAGCGGGCGTTCCATAGCAGAAGACCCAAGGCGGAACACCCTCTAGTACTACCGATCCGGCCTCCTCCACGATCGCTCCACCCCCGAGACTCACCCCGGAGCGAGCTGCTCGGCCAACAGACTCCAGCTGTGGCAAGTACGTACTCCCGACTGCGCAAGCCCATCTCGTGACGCTCCATCGGCGAGCGCCTCGGCGATCACGGCAGGACCGTATTTCGCAACCTGCACATTCGACGTACTTGTATGCGATCTGCCCACCCAGCGCGGCGGGCTCCCCCGCCCGCCATGTAATCGAACAGCTTGTTGAGAGAGACCCCGTACTTGTACAGCGATGTATCTTAGAGCAGGACAACCACGACGTCCGCTTCACGATGTGCCTCTAGCGCGCGCTACCCGACTCAAAACCTGTTTGAATTTGCCTCCGGGCCCCGGATGTAGATCCTCCACCTCCACGACCTGCACGCGCATGGAAGGGTGAAGCGCCTTGAAGTTTGAATCCAAATTCTTCCAAAGGCCTCGGGAGTAGGCCGGTCCGGGAACCACCCTGACGACAATCAGATCGCGCTCCTGTTGTACGATCTGGAACGCCCGTACGGCACGGTAAAACTCATTGCCCAAGCCGTGTAGGGGCGAACCATGTACCACAATCGCATAGATGACCCTCGGGGAGATCTCTCGATCGTCTGGCAACACGAAGAAATCCTCGTCCCGACCCCCGATGAGATGCATCGTCTGGCCAACGAAGCCGCAAGAACACCTCGTCGATTCTAAGAGCGCCCCCCGATCTCCAATCTCATAGCGGATGAACGGCATGGTGGTGTTGTAGAGGTTCGTGACAAGGACGCGGCCCTCCTTCCCGCAGGGGGCGGGCTCACCCTGTTCGTCGACCACCTCCAGTACGACCGTAGCCGGGTTCACATGCATTCGGTCGGGGATTTCGGGGCACTGCCAGGCGATGTTCCCAACTTCTTGGCAGTTGTAGTAGTCGGCCACACGGCAGGAGAACGTGTCTTGGAGCAACTTCCTCACGTGTGGATACAACACCTCAGCGAAGGAAACCACCAGCTTGGGGCGCACTGAATCGATGCCCTGCCTCGAAAGCTCCTGCGCCAGTACGCACAGCATGCTCGGTCTTCCCTCGATTACGGTCGGATTCACTTGGCGAAGGCGCTCGGCCTGCTCTCCCATCGGGAGAGATCGTACAATTCGAACAACGTTGACGAGCCCGAGTCGCTGCACAATGTCCTTTGAGTCTGACTCGCGATCCCCCCCGACATCGACCAACGCCATCGGGAATCCGAGCCTGGCGTTGCGGCGGAACGAGTCGATCAAAGACGCTTTTCGGAACAGAGATTCTGCACGATTCATATACACTGTGATCGGCGTCCCTGACGTTCCAGATGTGTGTCTCTTGAACAGGGATTGCCGATCGACACCGCGCCTAAGGTGCCCTTCATGTCCGCTCGCGAGGAGCCTGTCCCGGTCCGTCATTGGGAACCTGGGAAGATCCTCGACGCATTTGACCTGCGCCGGTACGACCCCCGCTCCCTCGAACGCGGTACGGTAGTAGGGAACGTTCGCACCCGCATCGGAGATGACAAAGCGTAATGCTCGCCCGATATCTGCGGGAGTCTTTCGCAGTTTGAAGCGAGTCAGCCGGCCAACCATTCCCATTTCAGAACCTCACCAGTTCGTGAGCCTCGATATGACCAAACTAGGTGGATGATCCTTTCGGGTGTGGGAGCTCATCATCTCCGAGCGGCCGAATCACACGCGCTGGCGCACCGCAACAGAATGAACGAGGAGGTTGATCCTCGAGCACGATCGAACCTGCCCCAACTACAGACCAGGCCCCAATAGTGGTCTCCGGGGCAACCTTCGCACCGATCCCAACGAACACGCCCTCCTCGATAACAGCGGCTCCGCCCAGGTTGACTCCGGAGGCCAATTGAGCGAAATCCTGAACGATGCAGTCGTGTCCCACCGAGCTGAGCGTGTTCAAGATCACCCCTCGGCCAACTTGAGCACCGAAGTTGACCACGGTTCCCGCAACGGCGATTGTCCCCACGGCGATCCGTGATCGCGGAGAGATGGCTGTGTGCGGATGGATGATCGAGATCAAGGTTCTCCCGGCTCGCTGGAGCCGTTGCGTGATCTCGTACCGCAGCACGTTGTCCCCGATTGCGACGAAGACTAGCTCGAATTTATCGGCGTCGAACAACGCAGAGATCGGACCGCGCACGGGAATCCCTTCGATCTCACCAATCTGCTCGTATCGATCATCGTAGAAGACAACATCGGGATTATCTGAACGCGAAAGACGAAGACATTCAAACGCGACTCGACCGTGTCCACCGGCACCCACAATGGCGATTCCCATTCCGCTCCCCTTACCGCTCCTTCTGAAGCCAAGTTTGCTTTGCCGAGTTCCTGTATCGCTCCCCGATTGGATGACGGTATCGTTTACACCCGCTCAAGCCTATACGACGGAAGGTGACAAGACAAGTTGCCGACCGATCTGGGTCACCACGGCCCTTCGCTGATCGTTCCGAAAAGAGAGAGCTTCAACCGTTCAGCGTTGCTCACATTACGAACGGATCAAGAAGGTCGGAGATCCCCGCGGGACTTACGTTCATCGGGAAGACACCTAGGATGTGTCCGGTCGTCTAATGCTGGAGATCACTTTCTTGAATTTGCCCGACGGCTCAAGCGGGAGATCATCCACCACCTCGATCGAGCAGTGCAGTCCCGGGTGCAGTCTCCTCAACGCGGGAGCAATAACCTCGTGGAAGTCGCTGAGACGTTCCGCCTCGGGAACGATGCGAATGGTTAGGTGATCCAGAGCGTCTTGAACGACTTGAAATCTTCTAAAGTGACGGTCGAATCCCCCAAGGGGAGACTCCCCTGAGAAGGCACGATTGACAGCCGTAGCGACCAAACGCGGGGACACTTTTCGCTGATCGGGCAGGTGTACGTAGTCGTCATCCCGTCCACTCAGAACAGCCATCCGTGGGTGTTGACTGCCGCAAGCGCAACGATCCCGTCTGGAGCTGATCATTACGCCTTGGTCGCCGAGATCATATCGGATGAATGGCATGGTGCAGTTATAGAGATTGGTCACGATCACGCGCCCCTCCTCTCCATCGCGAACCGGATGGCCACGCGAATCAACAATCTCCACCACACATCCGTCGGTGTTAATGTGAAGAACCTCCGAGTCCTTCGGGCACTCCCACGCAATGTTGCCGATCTCTTCACAGTTGTAGTAGTCGGCCACACGACAGCCAAACGACGCTTCAAGGGTCTTCCTCGTCTCCTCGGACAGGACCTCTCCACGCGTCGCTACAAGCCGCAGTGAAGAAAGATCGGAGCCCCCTTGCGGGGCTTCGGCAAGGATGCTCAATGCTGTAGGGTACCCGGAGATGATCTGAGGTCGATGGCGCCTCAGCAGCTCGATCTGACGCTCCACCGGAAGCGCGATCGATATTCTCACAACGGTAACAATGCCCCTGTGTTGAATGCTCATCGGTGCCTCATCCTCAACCCAAGAGCCAACATCCGCCACGCTGAGCGGGAACCGGAAGCTGCTCAAACGCTGCCAAGAACGGAACACCAACAACCGCCGATACAAAGCCTCCCCTCGACTCATGAAAACGTTCAGGGGCAGTCCCGTCGAACCGCTCGTCCCGACGCGAACGCATCGGGAGGGATTCGCGAGGCGATGGAGCGTGTGACGCAGCGGCACCCGCCGAAACAGCGTTTCCTTGCTGACAATGGGAAGTCGGGAGAGGTCGTCAACTCCGTGGATGTTTGCAGGGGAGGCACCCGCTTCGTCCAGGACGCAACGATAGCCCTCGACGTTCCTGCGCGCGTGGCGGATCAGGTATCGCAGCACGCGGTCAATCTCCGCTGGTGACTTGCTCGGTTTGAATCTCAAGAAACGGGACACCGCCATGTCAGCTCCTTCTGCTCGCTCAGCTCGATGAGTGCATCGTTTATCTCATACTGATGCAAACCAGTCAGATCGTCAATCGGAGTGGGCCAAGATGGCGATGAGGGAGCCTGACACTACGAGGAGCGAGAGACGCCCCGAACGCCTGCGGCCATGACGCGAGGATCGTCTCGGATGGGTAATTTCGCCGGGTCCATGTGAGAAGGATCATCCCACGTATCCCCTGGGTTAAGGAGAGTAGAAGGTCGCCTATACCACCCAGCATACACCTGATCCAGGATGTGTGAGATGCCAAACCAAGGCCGGAATCCCAAGGCGAACGGGAAGACAAGCAGTCCCCATGCGAAAATGAGAAGGTCGAATGCGATGCGCTTCCAATTGACCGCGCCCTGCATGGCTGCCCGATCGCCTGGGGTTGGGAGCCTACTCCAGCTCAGATTACGCCGTCCGCTTCAAGGTCATGCAGGACTTCAGCCGAGAGTATAGTGACGGGGTGGGTACCTCAAGCTTGCGAAACAACTGGTCAGTTTTCCACTTATCAGCCACTACATCAGTAGCCTCTTATGATACAACCACCACCAATGCCCCAGTTGCCTCGAGCTCAGCTCACCGTTTTGCCAGCAGGGGTATATCAATATCCGTCAACGGGAAAACCAAGTTTACGTGCTCGCGTTGATAGATTTCCACAAGGGTTGAAATGTACTCGGGGTCAAAAGTACACGGAACGGCATAGAAACGATCTACGACCTGCAATGTTGGCGCAAGTGGATCGATGTCGACTGCAACTATCCTCTAACAAGAGTTGAGGTCATGGTAGGCCTGCATGAAAGCACGAAGTAGCTCTACCCGCCGCCCGGAACTGATGAAGAGCACGTTGATCTCAGTGTTCATGAGTTTGTTCTCCACACACCCCATTTCTGCGTTTAGGAGACAATGGTTCAACAAAGGGGTCGTTCATTCCAGTCTCTCCGTAAATACCTTCTCGTTTGATCAACACAACCCAGAGCGTCTTGAGCATAATCCAAAAATCAAGCCAAATTGTCCGATGCTCTACATACCAGAACGCCGTACTTGATGCGCTCTTTCCAAGAGGGAAGATTTCGTCCGTGGATAAGGGCCCAACCGGCAATTCCTGGTTTGACCAGAAGCCGCCTGCGCTGGGAGTCATCGTAATGGTCAACCTGATATTTCAAAGTTGGGCGAAGGCTTACAGGGCTCATCTCCCCCCTCAGAACGTTAATAAGCTGGGGCAGCTCGTCCAGACCCCACTCGCGTAGGAATCGTCCAACCCCGGTGATCCGCAGGTCGTCCTTGGCAACGTTATAACCTAGCCCCTGCTCCACCGCCCCCACGACCATCGTTCGGAACTTCCAGGGCTTAAAAATTCGGCCATCTTTCCCCACCCGCTCCTGCCTGAAAAATACGGGCCCCTTAGAATCAAGCTTGATCGCCAGGGCGATGAGAGCGAAGGGAATGGCCAAGAGGATGAGGCCGACAAGACTTGCTATGAGGTCGAAAGTCCGCTTGATTACCTGCTGAAATGCTCTGCTCTTCATCTGCCGATCATCATAATCCCTTATATCGTCTCCAGGACAAAGGCAGCGTCCTCATAAGCTTTATCTCAGTTTACCAAGAACGTCTAGGTACCTCTTTGTATTGCGCCGAGTGTAATAAGTTTCCATTGCCTTCCGTGCGTTCCTTCGAGAGTATGCCAGGAATTCTCTATCGTAGTGAAATTTCTCGACAGCGTGAATAAAGCCATCCACATCACTTGGTTCAACACAAATACCGCATTCGTGCCGAACTACCAGATCTCTTAAGTCGTTGTCGCCAGCGCACACGCACAACAAGGCGGCCCCGCTGGCCATTGCATAGAAAGTTTTACTTGGGAAAGATAGTTTTTCGGCCCCTTCCGCTAATGTTATCACCGCCACGTCTCCAGCTGTAAGGGAATAAGGCAAAACTTCTTCTGGCTGAAACGGCAACAGTGTAACATTCACGAGATTCTTCCGCTGAATGGATTCCTCCAAAAAAGCCTGCTTATATCCTTCGCCGATGATAAGAAAATGGATGTCACTTAAATACCTTAAGCGACTTGCTGCAGCCAACATTGTCCCCAAATCATGGGTAGCACCTAAGTTGCCGGAGTAAAGAACGGTCAGCTTATCCACTTGCCCATATTTCTGTGCAAACCAGTTCTCTGATTTCGGCAAAGGCTTGATGAAATCTTGATCAGCCCAGTTAGAAATAACAGCTACGTGTCCCAAACGAGTTTGGCGGGAGTCGACTATGCTTTTTAACTGAATGGCCATATGTTCACCGATGGTGAAAACCACTTCGGCGTTTTCCCACACCACTTTATTGATCCATCGCCACAAGCGGGTAAGGATCCCATGTTCAGATAACTTTCCGAGACAAACAGCTAGCTCAGGATAAATATCATAGACCAGCATCACATAGGATTGCCCTCGCAATCGATGCATCAGGTAACCCACTAATGGCAGAAACGGTGGGTTAGAGACGACAAAAAGTAGAGCAATGCGTGGCTGCCGCCAGACACGGTAGAGGACAAAGAAAAAGTATCGCATCCAGCATAACACGCGGTGACGATACCCATCGCGCTCATAGGAAGGCGCTCCTACTACCTGCAGATTGGGCACAGTCCTTCTCCTGATGCAATTCTGCCCAGTGTAGAGAAAGCAGGGACCAATAGCTTCAGCTAAGTCTTCCGCTAGCTCCCAAAACAGAAGTCCAGCCACCTGGTTTAGGAAGATCACACGCGGTACTTGATTATCCGTTTTCGTCCTCTTACCTCCATTCCCATGCACCTGAAATCTCATTATAGAAAGTAAGGAATCTATAATTGAACCATATGTTGTTCGCAAAACCAAGTGTAAAACGCGGATTACCTTTTCGAAAGCCACTATTCTTCCCTATTGATCCACTTTTGATTCTTGCAATTCAACTGCGGTGTACCATTCAATTGTTTTATGAAGTCCTTCCTTCAAACCTGTTTTTGCCTTGAAACCAAACTCTTTTTGCGCTCGCCTTGTATCAAGCAATCTGCGGGGCTGGCCATCCGGCTTGGAGGTATCCCACTCTACCTCGCCCTCAAACCTTGATAGGTCCTTGATCAAGTAGATCAAGTCCTTAATCCTGATCTCTTGCCCTACCCCCAGGTTTACCGGGTCCGGTCTGTTGTAGCGCTCAGTTGCTAAAACAATCCCTTCGGCTGCGTCTTCAACATACAAGAATTCACGTGTGGCCTCTCCCGTTCCCCAAGCGATGACCTTATTCTCTCCGCGACGCCTGGCGTCGACGAACTTCTTGATAATCGCCGGGATCACGTGCGAGAACTCTGGATCGAAGTTATCTCCAGGCCCATACAAATTTACCGACAAGAGATAGATCCCGTTGAAGCTGTATTGTTGCCGGTATGCCTGGAGTTGCACGAGAAGCATCTTCTTCGCAAGACCATAAGGGGCATTCGTCTCTTCAGGATAGCCGTTCCACAGGTCGTCCTCTTTGAACGGAACGGGCGTATACTTGGGATAAGCGCAGATAGTCCCAACGCAGACAAACTTCCCGACGCCGAAACACCGTGCCTGTTCGATGAGTTGGATTCCCATGATGGCGTTATCGTAGAAGAACCTGCCCGGATACTTCTGGTTGGCGCCGATCCCTCCCACCACTGCTGCCAGGTGGATCACAATGTCCGGCTTGCTATCCACATACATCTGGATGACGGCCTCTTTATCCCGCAGGTCATAGTCCTTGCTTCGCGGGATGAAGATCTGCTCGCAGCCTCGTTCCCTCAGCTTTTCCACAACATAGGAGCCAAGAAAGCCCGCACCACCGGTGACGAGAATAGTCAAGGGTCGCAAGTCGTATGAGTTCTTTGGGTTCGTAGGGTTCATAGAGTTAACTGCTCCCCTTTGCTATGAGCACAGAGTTGAGTAGTTAAGTAGTCGAGTAGGGAAAAGCAGTGCAAGGTAAAATTGTCGAGTAGTTGAGTAGTCAAGTAAGACCGTTCCCCCACATAACCACTTAACCATTTTCCCACTCGACTGTGTTGTCCTCAACTGTTCTTCCTTCCTTTCAGATACTTGATATAGCCATTTAGTATACGAATAATCTCGAAGACTCGCTCTCTAAACCCTCCAAACTTCTCCTCATCGACGTAACCCTCGTCAAAGGCTACAGTAAGGTGATCCACCAACTCAAACAATGAGCCTCTGGCCTGACGGCAGAACTGGATGTTCTCTTGATAGTAAAACCTGCCGTATCCTTCGGCTATGTTGGCCGTAACCGATCGCGAGACACGGAGAATCTGGTCGGCTAGTCGAAACTTCTCATCAGGGGGAAGTCGCCTGACTAATTGCGAAAAGTCTTTCCTTAACTCTCTTCCCTTTTACCAGACTTCGAGATCTTCAAAGGTCGACGTCGATTTCATCTGGGATTAGTTAAGTGGTTGATTAGTTAAATCGTTGAATAGTTCCACTGCCCCACATAACCACTCAACTATTTTCCTACTTAACTATCTCTCCTCCCCCTTCTGCTCTGCTATTTTCTCGTACAGGGTATCGACAGTCTCGCCTTTGAAGAGCGTTTCTTTAATTTGCAGGTAGTCTCCAGCCCCACCGCCTAGAGCGATCCAAAAGCGAGTCGCTTTGGCCGGACCCAGATGTACCCGCAGCACCTCTTCGGCCTCTCGAAGGATCTCCTGATCACTGTTCACCTTGATCTCCGCCATCTCCTATCACCTCACTGATCACAAAATTCACGGGGTTCATCACTTTCAGTGCTTCCCCTTGGTATCTCTTTATGATCCGATCATCGCAGGTTATGAAATATTCAGCCTCAGCTCCCTCTGCACAGGCCAGATGTAAAGCATCGAGTGGTTCCAATCTCTTGCTTTCCAAACCTTGCGCTCGCTTACGGATCGACTCATCCAATTCCTGGTAATCTTTGGCCAAACTCAGATAAAAGCTTACCCACGCCCTTCTATGGGAAAAGGGATTCCTGCTGTTCTCAAACTCTAATACCTCAGAGCTTACTAATTCTACACCGCCCAATTCAATCATCTGCAGTATAGTAGCGAAGGCTAACGCTTCGAGCCAGACTCGTGCTTGTGAGAGGCCATCGAAGGGTCGGTTATAGACACTGGTGTCTAGATATAGACGACGTGGACTCATCCATTCCTCCCACTCAACCACTCCTCCACTTAACCATTTCCCTCTTCACCTGGCCCTCCGTTCCTTCGCTTTTCCCACTCAACTACTCAACAATTTCCCTACTCAACTGCTCTCCTCGTATTCTCATACACCGCCTTCACGCCCGTGTCCCAGCGATGCCAACCGGTAAACTTCTCTTCCATGATCCTCTTGCCCTCGCCAATAGGCTCTAGACCAATCGCCTCCATGTCAGCATCGACCATGATCCTTACAAGTTCCTTGAACGTGATCTTCGGCACCCATCCCAGTTTTTCCTTAGCCTTCGAAGGATCGGCCAGCAGGAACTCAACCTCGGTCGGTCGGAAGTAGCGTTGGTCAATCTCCACGTACTCCTGCCAATCCAGATTCACGTAGGCGAACGCCTCCTCCAGGAACTCCTGCACCGAGTGCGTCTCTCCGGTTCCGATCACGAAATCGTCAGGGCGATCCTGTTGGAGCATCAGCCACATCGCCTCGACATACTCTGGAGCATAGCCCCAGTCGCGCTTGGCCTTGAGATTCCCCAGGTAGAGCTTCTTCTGCCTCCCCTCAAGGATGTGGGCAATAGCGCGTGTAATCTTACGGGTAACGAAGGTCTCACCTCGCCTTGGTGACTCATGGTTGAAGAGAATGCCGTTGCAGGCAAAAAGATTGTACCCATCCCGATAGTTACCTGCCATCCAATAAGCGTACACTTTCGCGCAAGCGTAAGGGCTCTGCGGCCGGAAGGGCGTGTTCTCACTCTGTGGTGGGGCAGCAGCGCCGAACATCTCCGAACTAGAGGCCTGGTAATACCGAGTCTTGATACCGCTTCGGCGGATGGCTTCCAGAATGCGCGTGGTGCCTAAACCAGTTACATCACCAGTGTACTCCGGAGTGTCAAAGCTCACCCGCACATGGCTTTGGGCTCCCAAGTGATAAATCTCGTCCGGCTTCACATTGTAGATCAGGTTTGAGAGCTGCTCGCCGTTCGCGAGGTCCCCGTAGTGAAGAAAGAGCCGTGCATTAGGATCATGGGGATCTCGATAGATATGATCGATCCTGTCTGTGTTGAAGGTGCTGGCGCGACGGATAAGGCCATGAACCTCATATCCTTTATGGAGCAATAGCTCAGCTAGGTAGGAACCATCCTGCCCTGTTATGCCAGTAATTAGTACTTTGCTCATTCTACACCTCCTGTATACCTTGAGTTTGGCAAATCTGCTTTTCCCAAAACGCCAAGAGATCTCGAAGGGTAGTCTCTATCGGTATCTGAGGTATCCAACCAATACCCTCCTCAATCTTCGAGTTACTCCCCCTAATATAAGGAATATCAACCGGGCGATAGCGCTTTGGATCAACCTTAATTTCTACACTAACTCCAGCAGTATCAATCATACAATCAAGCAGGCTTGAAAGCGAATAGCTGTTTCCAGAGCACACATTGAAGATTTGCTGCTTCGCTTGATCCGACTTTACCACGGAACTGTAAGCTTGAACAACGTCCCGGACGTCCAGAAAATCTCTGTGCGCTTTTAGGTTTCCGACATACAAGATTGGCTCTCTGCGTCCATGCTTAATTTCAACAAGCTGCTTTGCGAAACCACTCAAAACGTAGCTCGGTTTCCGTCCTGGCCCGGTATGATTGGAGGGCCTTAGTATAGTATAGTGTAGTCCGTGTGAGATTCTGTACTGTCGTAACAGAAGCTCAGAGGCTGCTTTTGAAACAGCGTAAGGATTTTGAGGATTAACAGGTGATGATTCACTAACCGATACAGAGGGATCATCACTACCTCCATATACCTCCAATGAGCTAATATGAAGGAATCTGGCAGTGGGTGCATGTTTCACCATGGCAAGACAAAGATTGAGTGTGCCATTGTAATTGACCTGATGGCATGTCACCGGGTCAGACCAGCTTTCGAACACAGAACTAAACGATGACAAATTAATAATCACATCCGGCACTACTTCTTCTACCACCTCCGCTGTTCTGGCTTCATCAGTAACGTCCCCTGCGAAGTGCTGAACTTTCACATTAGGATTCCCTCCAGCCTGTCTCGACATTCCATAGAGTACAGCCTCAGGGAGTGCATCCTTAAGAGCCGGAAGCAAATAACTCGCCACAAATCCCGTATCACCCACGACAAGAACTTTCATATTAACCTCGAATATCCTTCATAGACTGCATCAGCCATAGCCTCCCAACTAAACAGCTTTACTGGCAATCATTGCTTTTCAACAAACCTCATTGACATAGCTCTCATTGATAACACCATCGACCGCCGGATCGTGTCTTTAGTATTCATCCACAATTCCTTATAACCCGCTCATACGTCTCCAAAGTCCTCCGCGCGCTTCTCTCCCAAGTAAAAAGTCTTGCCCTTTCCTTGCCCTTTAACACCAACCTCGCCTGCAATGCCTTGTCTTGAAGCATGTGAATGATTGTTCCCGCTATTTCCTCTGTATTCCGCGGGTCAAAATAGCTTGCGGCATCGCCAGCAACTTCGGGCAGTGATGTCGCATTCGACAAAGCCACGGGAGTTCCATAGGTGAAGGCTTCTAAGACAGGGATGCCGAAGCCTTCATATAGTGATGGGAACACGAACAGCTCAGCATGGGTGTAGAGACTCGCAAGGGCCTCGTCCGACACATAGCCAGTGAACCTAACGCAATTCCCAAGACTCTTCCGACTGACGAGCTCATCGAGGGAGCTCTTACCCCTCGGGGGGTGCCCTGCTAGGATCAAGCGTTCCTCCACAAAGCCTCTCTCCCGGATGATCGCAAACGCTTCAATGAGCCGTCGCATGTTCTTGTGGGGACTCAGACTGCTGAGGGCAAGGATGTAGGGCTTCTGGACATGGAGCTTCTGGCGAAGCACGTCGAAGCTCACGGGACGGGCCCTAGTCTCTTTGGCTGCCAGGTGTGCCACAGTTACTTTCTGGGCAGGTACACCGAGTATGCTGATGATCTGATTCCTGCTGGCTTGTGAAATGGTGAGGACATGGTCCGCCCTTCTTGCGCTCTGACTCACAAAGAAACGCAATACAGTCCGTCGCACCAGAGGAAGAAAGTCACATAGGTTGTGAAAATTGAGATCGGGGACAGTCACAACGGACTTGCACGGCAAACGCAATGGCTGTACATAGCCAAGTGAATGCAAGAGGTCCAAACGGTACGTTCTAGCCTGGAAGGGCAGCACAAACTGTTCCCACAGGTACCGCACAGCACGAATTTTTGCAGAAACAGGGCAAATAACCGCTTCAAAATTGGACTGTGGAGGCAGTTGCAACTCAGCGGATTCTCTGTTAAGGAAGACCATATACTCGTTTTGCCGATCTATCTGCCCGAGGGCTCGCAAGAGCGAAAGCGCGTAAGTTTCCGTACCACCAACGATTCCTGGCAACAAGAACAACAGGTTGATGCCTATCTTCATAGATACATCCTCCTATTTGACAAGCCCACAGATGAATGAGATTTTAAGCCCAATGCGCATCTTTCACTCCTCGCCTGTCGCACGATTTTCCGTAACAATGGAAAGAACCATGTACAGAGGCAGGAAGCTTGTCAAGGCACCCACGACTACTGCTGTGAAGCTGCTCCCGAGAAGACTCGCTCCCAACTGCATGCAACTCACAACGTACAGAAGAACGACGTTCCGATTGTGGGCATAGCCTCTAAAAGTCGTATACAACACTTTGAGAACATATCCAGCGATGAAACACCCTAATACTATGCCGGGATAGGAAAAATTCCAGTACATCTCCGCAATAAATCCTACCGGCACGCCACCGCTTCCGTAAGTCTTTGATCCGTAGACAACCATTCCGATTACATTATCTACGTTGACTACCGGTTTATCTGGCCACAGACTTCGCGGTATCCAGGCAAAGAACACGGTGAGCAGCGTTCGTCCCCATTGGTACTCAAGCAGACCTGGGATGGCACGCATGATATGCGCCGTCTTACTGATATCTATGGAGTTCGTAGTCAATATGGCCGGCTGGATATATTGTACTATGTTAAACTCAAAAGGCAGACTCTCAAGCAGGCTGTAGCCCTCTCTTAGTTTTGTCAATAATCGTACAAACAGTATGGCTATTACGCCAGTTGACATCAATTTGACTGGGTTGAGCTTGCGACTACTCAGGTAATAGGCTATAGCCAATAGTTCCACCAATAGACCAACGATTGCTCCGCGTGAGCTCACGAACATGCCGAAGAATGCAAACGTCGAAACAGAAAGGAACAGAAGGATTAGATACCTCCCACGTCGCCTCTTGCTTGAGACTATTCCAGCAAAAACAAGAAGGCTCCCTAGCCTCGCAAGGTCACACATCCAGCGCAAATAGCCATATCCCCTGGCCTCGCTCAACTCTGTGGAAACACCACGTATTACCGAGAAATTCTCCATCGTCAAGTGCCCCACCGTCTTGGTAACAAGCAGGAATAGTCCTATCCATGAGATGATCAACATAAGAGACGCTGTGCCCACAAGCCTCCGGTTGTTCCAGGCAAACGCTTGGAAGATTCTTAGCGGGATCTTACGTGATCTGCGTGGACCGGCTAGATACCCCAGGGTTAGGGCAAGCACACCGCTCATCACAACGATGGCAGGCTGTAGCAAGAACTCTTTAGGTTCACCTAGTAGAAACGCACGCTGGATGGCTGCAGGGCTAGGATAATCCAATGTGATATAGATCGAACGCATGAATACACCTAGGATCGCACCATAGAACACAAAATTCCATATTGAAAACCAATCAGTATGCCTGCGTACCAGAATCGGAATAGAAAGGATGACAAGTATCGCTGCGGCCAGCGAAATGAGTTGAAAGAAGGGTGAGATAATCCCCAAGCCCATCAACCCCAGCAGGAAAACGAATACCGCCAACCCCAACACCACTATCCAAGATATCCGTCGCTGGTTCCGATGTTGCGCATCTTCCCCCCGTACCCCAAATGCAGTCATCATTCGATAGCCTCGTAGGCTTCCACATCCACATCCGGAACCCTCCGCCAATGGATCAAGAACGACTCATCACCTGAAACAAGTCCCCGTACTACGCGACTTGCCAGTTCGGCAGAGCGGCCGTCATAGTACGTCCCAATTGCAGCAGAATAACGCTTGGCGTTCATTCGAACGGACGGTCTGTCCTTCTTGATCTCTTGAAGAGTGCGGCACAGCTCTGCAGGGCATGCGAAGTATCCCACTAAGCCATTTCGGTGAAACCCATACCAATCCAAGCATTCCCCCGCAAAACCATAATACAAAGGATAGACATTCATTAACGCTGCTTCCAACAGGATATTTGAATCGCCGGCGATAAGAACGTCTACTCCCTTTAGAAACTCGAAGGAAAGCTCGTCTCTGGAGTCCGAGAAGTTCATACCATAGTGCTTGCTCAAGCTTCTCCACTCTCTCAGACGAGTATCCGCGTTATGCGGTCGCAGCGCCAAGAGACATTCGGGAAACTGCTCCTGAAGCTCCGCGCAAAGCTGCGCGGCGCGCTCTACAGAATCAAGGTCGTTGGTGCAAATTGCTATTGAGTGCACTTCTGTACTCTTGTTAATATCGTGGATGTATCTATCATATTTTGGCGTACCGACCAAAAAGATCTGTTTGGCGGTTGTTCCCATACGTTGCGCTTTTTCTAATGCATCATAGCCATCCAGAAGCATATAGTCAAAATCGAATAGCCCGTCTCTGTCGGGGATAGACGCGTGCTGCATAAAAAACGCAGGGATGCTTTCGTCTCGCGAAGCCTCTAACAATACCCGACTGGGTGCGTTCACATTGTTGCACAACACTACAGCTCTGGGCCCTAATCGTCGAAGCCAGATTCGGCTCACGACGTAAAGACCGTAGACAAGCCAATAATGATCAAAGACGTAAGAGAATGACCGCCTCCTATATCCCCGTGCTTTCCAGAACTGAACTATAACCCATGGAAAATACAATAGAGAAAGTATGTGTGCCCAGAACCAGGGAAAATTATTCTGCACAAGCACTGCATCTGGTATATTCGAGCATACAGGCTGCAAACTATCTGTTTCGTTCTTGGATACCGCGAAGAAGATGATTGAACTAGCAGCAACGAATCCCCTCCCATTCCTGCATAGCCAGGTACCACTTCTCAGCAAATGCCAGAGGAAAACGACAATCCGAAGAGGGATGCCTTTTCTTCTCTCTAGGCGCGGCACATGCCTGGATAGCACACCAAGGTCCTCAGAGCTGTATTCATGAACGAGACTGAAAAGGTCTAGCCTTAAGGCACTTGCGAGAAGCTGCCACAGTGTAGAATTCATCGCCAGCCTTAGTATATGAGCCAAGAAAACGGTGTCAAGAACCTGCATTGCCGAAAAACAGCATCTGGCCCGACTTTGACAAGAATCGGCGCTTTCTGGATACCTCGATGCCAAGGGAACTGGGTTTCGGTAGTGTCGAGGGTCGTTTGAGAGGTGCTTTGTGGTGCCACGTTAGTGATGGATGTCCCCTTCTCTGCCTGATGAATGTGTGGTATCATGAGGTGTCATGTTCATCCGCGAGAAGAAGCGACGCAACCAGGATGGCACCGTTACCACCTACCTCCAACTCGTCGAGAACCGCCGCGTCGATGGAAAGACCCGCCAACGGGTGCTGGCCACACTGGGACGGACTGACGATCCACGGCTGCGCAAGGGTCTCGGTTCGCTGGTAGAGACTGCGAACCGCTACGCCGAGCTCGAATCGATCCTCCTCAGCGATCGATCCAGAGTGGAGACACGGATCTGGGGAGCTTCGCTGGTGTGGGGGCGCTTGTGGATGGAGACGTTCGCTCCGATCATCAAGGACGCCGGACTTACGCAACGACAGGCGGATGCTGTCTACTTGATGGTGCTGCATCGACTGGTCGATCCGGGATCGAAGTGCGCTGCGCTGCGCTTCCGCGACGACGTCTACGGTGCGCCGTTTGACGATCTCGAACTGCACGATCTGTACCGCTCACTCGATCGCCTCGCCGAGGTGAAGAATGACGTCGAGGCGGGATGGTTCGCCCGTCATCGGGATCTGTTCACCGACACCGATCTGTTGTACTTCGACACCACTTCGACGTACGTGGAAGGGACCCACCCCGAGGAGTTGGCAGCGTTTGGCTACTCGCGAGATCACCGCGGGGATCGACGGCAAGTCGGCCTGGGGGTGGTAATGACGAGGAAAGGACTTCCGGTGGCCCACGTGATCTTCCCGGGGAACACCGCCGACCCCTCAGCGTTTCGTCTGGCGGTTGAGGCGGTACGAGAGACGCTCGGAGTGAAACGAGTGATGCTCTGCTGTGATCGTGGGATGGTGACCGAGGCGAACCTGCAAGCGTTGCGTGAAGTTGGGATGCCGTACCTGGTGGCGACGAAGCTGCGACGAGACAAGGTCGCCCAGGAGGTCCTGTCCCACTCGGGACGCTACCACACCGTCGCCGACAACCTCGAGGTGAAAGAGGTCGACCTTCCCGATGTCGAGGACCGCTACATCGTCTGTCGCAACCCCGAGGCGGTGGAGGCGGACCGACGGGAACGGGAAGCGATCGTTGAGATGCTCAGCAAGCGCCTGGAGACGGGATCGGTGAAGGGGTTGCTGCGAGGAGCGGCACGGCGGTACGTACGGACCCAGGCCGGTGGAGCATCACTCGATCGACGGAAGATCGAAGCGGATGCTCGCTACGACGGGAAGTGGGTGCTACGGACCAACGACGCCCGACTGACGGCTGCCGAGGCGGCGGTGGCGTACAAGAGGCTGTGGCAGGTGGAGGAAGCGTCCCGGATGCTGAAGACACCGCTGGAGCTTCGTCCGATCTACCACTGGACCGCGCAACGGGTCCGTGGGCACATCACCGTTTGCTTCCTCGCGTTCATCCTACGGCAGATCCTCAAGAAGCGGTTGGCGGAGCGATCGTTCGACGGGTCGTTCGTCGAGCTAATGGAGGGACTGTCGCGGGTGCGGGCGGTGGTGCTAGATGACGGCAACGGAAGCCGCTACCGAATGCGCGACGAGATCCCCGCTGTCAGCATGGCAGCGTTCCAGGCGCTGAAGATCGTCCCTCCTCGACGGATCGAACGACTCGACTGAGACGCTCGCTGACCCAAAGCGTAGTGCCACGCGACCTTGACGATCCCTGTATTGCCCTTCGGAACAGCACTTCTCGTTTGGCGTTGTCAAAGTCGGGCCAGGCGGAGCTCGACCGGCGACCGAAGCGATGACATCGTTCGTCGATGAGCATCGAGAGGGTTACGGGGTCGAGCCGATCTGCGCGATGCTGCAGATCGTCCCGTCGACCTACTACGAACAGAAGGCCCGCCAGGCCGATCCCTCGCGGCTGCCGGAGCGTGTCCGTCGCGACGCCGTCCTGTGCGAGGAGGTCGAGCGGGTATGGCGTGAGAACCGCCGGCTCTACGGAGCGCGCAAGATCTGGCGTCAGCTCCGCCGAGAGAATATCAAGGTCGCCCGCTGCACGGTAGGAGAGGGCGGCGGTTGGGCCTCACGGGGGCCGTTCGGGGTCGAAAGCTTCGGACAACGATCCCCGACGAGGCGGCGGCTCGTCCAGCGGACCTGGTGCAACGTGACTTCACTGCCACTCAGCCGAACCAGCTGTGGGTAGCGGATCCCAGTTCTTCTGTCTCGATCTGTGGAAGAAACTCGGCTTGCATGACCGGTCCATGCTTCCAATTGTGAAGTGACCCCCGTCGCTATTCCCTGACATGCGATCTGGCCTCCTTTGTATTGAGATTATGCAACAAGACACCAATCCAATGGCGTTCCCCGTCCAATCTCCTGTGCTACTCGGCGGCCAAGCACTTCTTTCAGGAGCTTCGGAGGCAACCCATATCCCGGCCGGATGGAGCGGACGTTCTCCTCGGTAAACACTTCGCCGGCTTTCATGTCCTTTACCACGAAGAGCGACCGGCGGAAGGCCCGGCTGGCTGCTTCGCGTTCGCCCAGCTCGTACCGTACTTCTCCCAATGCCTTCTCCGCGACCCTGATGGCTTCTACCATCGCCTTGAACTCGTGTGGCTCCAAAGAAAAGGCAGAATCGGGTCCAGGCGCAGCCCGTGAAAGGGTGAAGTGCTTCTCGACAATGCATGCACCGAGAGCCACCGCCGCCACCGGAACGGCTATGCCAAGGGTATGGTCGGAAAGTCCTACGGGCACGTTGAATGCTTGGGCAAGATGGGGAATGGTGTGCAGGTTCATCTCCTCGGGTGGGGCCGGATACGCGCTCGTACACTTCAAGAGCGCAATCTGGTTCGCGCCAGCCTCCTGTGCCGTTCGTACGGCTTCTTCAATCTCTGCCAGCGTTGCCATGCCAGTAGAGATGATAATCGGCTTGCCGGTACGGGCCATGTGTTCGACCAAGGCGATATCCACAATCTCGAATGATGCTATCTTGTGAACGGGCACGTCTATCTCTTCTAAGAAGTCCACGGCTGAGGGATCAAAAGCTGTAGAGAACAAGTCCAATCCCAAATCATTTGCAATCTTTTTCAGTTTCGGTTGCCAATCCCAGGGCATGTAGGCCTCGCTGTAAAGGTCATAGAGAGTCCGGCCAGCCCAGAGCGATCCTTTGCCATGACGGAATAACTCCGAATCAATGTCAATGGTCATGGTGTCTGGCGTGTAGGTCTGCAGCTTTACAGCATCCGCGCCAGCTTCTTTGGCAGCTTCGAGGATCTTAACGGCTCTGTCAAAGTTCTGATTATGATTGGCCGACATCTCAGCGACGATGTACACAGGATATGCAGGTCCAATACGTCGTCTGCTAATCTCGATAGATGAAGCCATTACTCCTCCTTCTCAACGTTGCCAAAATCAAGTTATGCATCTTGAGCAGACCATTGTATTTGGAGTGCTTAGTATTTCAAAAAAAGACCTATGCAAAGGCACTTCTATCCACTTCCACCACCTTATCCAAGATAGCGTACCAATACAGCTACACTCAAACCCCCACCCACACATAGAGCTACCACTCCATGCTCCACCTCTCGGCGCCGCATCTCATGAAGCAGGGTAACCAAGATCTTGGCTCCCGAACAGCCAATTGGATGCCCCAAAGCGATGGCGCCTCCGTTTACGTTGAGCTTGTCCAACGGCACCGGAATCTCCTTTAACACTGCAAGCATTTGCCCTGCAAAGGCTTCGTTAATCTCCCACAGCCCCACATCTTCAAGCTCAAGTTTTGTGTTTGCCAGTAGTTTTCGTATGGCAAGAACCGGTGCAATGCCCATGTCCATAGGATCAACAGCGATTAGGGCACTATCAACGATCTCGGCGTGAATTGCGCCATTCAACGAGGGTTTCTCAGAGGAGAGAACTACAGCCGCTGCTCCATCGTTCAATCCAGAAGCATTGCCAGCTGTGATAGTTCCATTGGGGTTGAAGGCCGGCTTCAAACTAGTAAGTTTTTCCAGCGTTGTGTCAGCGCGGGGCCGTTCATCTTGCTTTACTTGTACCCCTTTTACCTGTACCGGCACAATTTCATCGCCAAACTTACCTGTACGTATCGCAGTAATGGCCCTTTTGTGACTTTCCAGTGCAAACTCGTCCTGGGCTTGCCTAGAAATCTCATATCGTTTCACAAGAGCTTCCACCGTAACGGCCATGTGAACATCGTAGAACACATCCCACAATCCATCTGTAAGCATTAAATCCACTGCACGGTCATGACCAAGAGGATTTCCCCAACGTGACTTGAGCAACGCACGTGGAGCACGGCTCATGTTCTCAAACCCGCCAGCGATTACCGAGTGAGCTTGTCCACGGCTTATCGCTTGATCACCCAGAACAACTGAGTAAAGACCCGAGGCACAAACCATATTTACCGTGTATGCTGGTACACTGTAAGGGAGTCCGCCCTTGATAGCTGCCTGACGTGCAGGGTTCATTCCTGCTCCTGCCTGAAGTACATTGCCGAACACGGCTTGATCCACTTGATCTGGATCACAGACCTCACGAGTGATGAACTCCTTCACAAGGATCCCTCCCAGTTCCGGTGCAGGCACACTCGCTAAACCTTTGCCAAAATTGCCGATCGGCGTCCGTAAACCACCGATAATGTAACAATCTTTCATCCGGATATCTCCTTTACATATAGATTCCGCCATTGATGTTCAGTACTTGGCCAGTGATGTAATCTCCCGATTTACCTGCCAGATAGAGAACAGCTTGTGCTATATCCTCCGGTGTGCCAAATCGGCGCTGCGGGATTTGTGCTATGAGTTTTTCCCGTATACGTTCCGGCAATTCACTCAACATATCGGTCTCGATGAACCCAGGCGCAATAACATTGACGGTGATCTCGTATTTCGCTAACTCAAGGGCTAAGGTCTTAGAGAAACCTATGATGCCAGCTTTTGCGGCAGCATAATTCGCTTGACCGATATTCCCTTTAAGCGCCACAAAAGACGAGATATTGATTATCTTGCCATACCCTTGCTCCATCATCTGTGACACGCACACACGAGCACAATTGAACACGCCCGTCAAATTAGTATCAATCACTTGTTGCCAGTCTTCTTTCGCCATCTTATGAAACAACGCATCCAAGATGATGCCCGCATTATTGACTAAAAGGTCAATGTGACCCCATCTTTCCAAAACTTGGTCGCGCATTTGTACTACGTCATCCCAAGCGCTCACATTGGCCCGGCAAAGGAGATACTCGGTCCCCATCTGCTCCAATTCCAAGCCCAACGATTCAGCAGCAGTTTGGGATTCCTTGTAGTTTACAACAGGATTGTAACCAGCGTTAGCCAGTTTCAGGGCAATAACCCGCCCAATTCCACGTGAACTTCCTGTTACTATTGCCGTGGGTCGATGATTTCTAAGATCCTGTATACCCATCTGTTGCCTCCTCTTACAGTTATTACTTCAGGAATATCTTAACTGCCTACATGCTGGACTCCAGAGTCCCTCTTGGTTTATTGGGAGGAATTTTCCATGGGTTCTAGTCAATAGTATCGATCAGGCGCTTCCCTATATTGCCACACGCCTTGTGAGGCTGCTCAGCATTGCAAAAATTGAGCCAATTCTCTACCCCCTTCTATAAGCAGCTTCTAAGCTGTAACGTTCCTTCCATAAGGCTGTGCATAAAATTCGTTAGATAATCACATCTTGTGTCCTTCTTCTACAGGTAAAGCAACTCTTTTCTTGTTCAATCTCTGTTTGATTTTGATTCTCTTGGATTCCCATTCTTCTTTCAAAATCGCCAAGAACACGACATCTATAGGTTGCCCCCCTTTGATGACGTGCTGACGAAAGTGACCTTCTTGAACAAATCCAAAACTCTTATGCATCTCTACAACTAGCTGGTTGGAAGCCAGAACTTCGCAACATAATCTATTGAACTCAAGCTCGTCGAACACGTGCGACAAGATTGAATATTCTACAAAGCTCCCAACTCCTTTTCCTCGCACATTTGGATTTGCCACGTAAAAGGCCCAATAGCATCGTTTATTCCTGTAGTCTATGTCATACAAATTGACAAGGCCAACATCTTCCTGACCATACATGATGATCCAATACTGCCGTGAAGGATCACTAAATATATCCTGAAACCATTGCTCATGTTCTTCAGCACAAATATAATGATCCGCATACATCCACTTGGCAACCTCAGGCAAGTTATGCCAATTACGGATCATATCTTTATCATCCGGCTGGATGTCGCGCAATGTAGTCATGACACCCCTCCTCCCGTTTAAATTCCAGATAAAGCTTCTATAACCCTAAGGGCCCCTAAGCCATCTAGCAAAAGAGAGGCCTTTTGACTTAGTTTTCTTCGAATCTCATGGTTCAGCAGTAAATGTGTAAGTGCTTGTGCAATATCTTGTAACTGGGTGTTGTGTCCATCTCTAAGGCTGAGAAAAACCGCTCGCTCCGTCAACATTCGTACTGTTTCTTCTTGATTCTCTGCCAAAACCAAAATCGCACTGGGTAATCTCATAAACGCCAACTCCCAGCAGGTACTCCCCCCCGCAGAAATCGCCACATCGGCCCAGGCCATCAATTCCGCCATGTTAGTAACGTTTTGGACAAGACGGATTGCGGATTGCGGATTGCGGATTGCGGATTGAAGTTCTCGAAAATGCGGATTGCTGGCACCAACGACGACTACCGTCTCAAGATCGTCCACGTTTACTTGTTGCAGTGCTCGGACTACCTTAAGAGTTACGTTGTCAGGGTCGCCACCGCCCAGTGTAACCAGCACTTTCCGCGCCACCTCTGGAATCTCCCGCTTCCAGTCCTGCCACTCCAGGAACTCACGTCGAAGAAGCACGTATTGGGTACCAAGCAGAAGCTGGGTATAGGGCTCACAGGAGTAGTGCAACTGCGCTGCATGCAGATTCTGGTTCAGCACAATATCCGCGTAGTAGTGCTCTAAGTGAGCCATATCGTCTATCACGAGCAGCGGATGGCCAGCCTCTTTTACCTGTTTCTGGTAGACTTCGTCAAGGTGATACCCATCCAACACCACCCATGCGTTTGGATGTGCCGCTAGAACCTGAGAGGTGGCTTCCAAATCAGCAGGATCGGGATAAGATCGCTCCACAGTAACGATTTGAAACCCTTCGTCTAAAAGGCGCTGCAGCAAACCGTCGCTTTCACAAGCGGTGATGAAGGCAACTTCTCCACCAGAATCTTTCCAAGCCTGAGCCAGAGCCAGACAGCGCATTAAGTGGCCGGTGCCTATATGAGTATTTGCGTCGGCGCGAATGATAAGAGGTTTGTTCACTGGGAATCCCTTTGCCAATGAAATCAAGTCAACCGCTGGAATCCCGAATGGGCGATAGGCCCTTTCAAAAGTCTTTCCACCTCACCTTTTTCAATGGCCTCGGCCAAGAACTCAAATGACCGTTCAACCACCGCTAGGTAACTCTCTATATGGGTGTTCTGGTGCGCGTAGGTAGCGTAGAATGCATTGGTTGCCAGGAACCCTTTCCCAAGCATCATCTGAGTAAACAGGGTACGGATCGCTAGTCCATTGTTGTAACTGAACGAGAAATGGCCCAAAGGGGGAATGCCGGTGACAGTAATAGCTAGTCCAGCACGATCCGCAGCCGCTTTCCAACCCGATTGAATACGCTTACCAACCGCTATCAAATGCTTCGAGACATCATCACGTTGGTGTTTTCGAATCGTTGCTAGTGCTGCAGTTGGGCCAATCCTCTCCGTCCAATATGTACTACTAACAAAGCTGCTCTGTGCTGCCTGCATGACGTCCTCAATTCCGATGATCGCGGCCATAGGATAGCCATTGCTAATACCTTTCGCAAAAACGGCGATGTCGGGTATCACCCCGTATACGAGATGTGCTCCACCTGTGTTCAATCGCCAGCCCGATGACACCTCATCAAAGATCAAGACGGCCCCAATCCCTGTTGCGATCTCTCTGATTCGCTCTAAGAAACCCGGCTCAGGGTCGTGATTTCTCACCGGCTCCATCACAATCGCCGCCAACTCTTCCCTATGAGCTGAGACTATAGCTTCCAGTTCATCAATCCTGTTGTAGTGGAAAGGAAGGGCTGTTCCGACAAGGCCACGTGGCACACCGGCTGGCTCTAGTCCTGGCAGCAAATGACCATCAAGAACGTCATCCTCTCCAAGGTTAGCAGCCAGATACCAATCGTGCCAACCATGATATCCACAAAAAGCCACCTTATCCCGCTTTGTTCTGGCACGTGCTATGCGAACGGCGATTGCCATCGCTTCTCCCCCAGTGCGGGCGTAACGAACCATATCAGCCCAGGGATGGAGTTCGCAGAGCAAGTCAGCCAGTTCTACCTCCTCAGGGCAATTCAAGGTAGTCATAGAGCCGGAATCAATAGCAGTATGCACAGCCTTGTCTACATCAGGATCAGCAAATCCCAACACACACGCGCCAATCCCACAGTAGCTCATATCGATGTACTTCTTGCCATCCAATCCCCAGGTTTCAACGCCCTTAGCTCTGGAATAGTAGCTGGGCCACTGCTCGGGGAGGAACATCTCCGGACGCTTTGAAAGCAGTTGCGTGCCTCCCGGGATTCTTCTTCGAGCCTTCTCATAAAGTTCTTGGCCTGTGAACTCCATAGCTTTTCCTCCAGAATCACATCAAAAGAACGATCGCTTTACTACTCGGGGGCAATCAAACCATCCTCGCGCAGGGACTTCTGATACCCTTCGTTACGTCCAATACCGGCATTGATCTCCATCAGCTCTGGGTGTTTCTTCAAGAGACTCAGCACATTGGCCACAGTGAACGAATTACTCCCCAAATACCCATGCACTGCCCGCACGAACTCCAGATCCCGCGAATCATCAACCGTCCATCGCATACTCGATAAGTCTCTCCCATATCTGACATTCCCGATGCGAAATAACTCTGGATGCTTCCGTATATATGGCGTCACATGCTCGCGTTCCGATTGGAGTCCTGCCTCATACCATGTACGCTTTAGCGCTTCCAATGAGAACACCTCTGTATCCAACCCATCAGGATACATCGGCGGATTGGTGTTGGACACGTAGTCGTAATCGCCATTCATGTAGCTACGAACGACCTTATCCACTATATCCGGATCAATAAGTGGACAATCCGCTGTAATGCGGACGATTACATCTGCGCTCATCCATTTAGCTGCCTGATAGTAGCGGTCCAGCACATCGTCTTCGCTCCCTCGAAAGCAGGGAATATCGTTTGTCCGGGCAAAGGTAACGATAAGATTATCGGACTTGTTGGTGCTTGTGACGATGACGACTTTATCGACCAACTTGGATTGGCTAGCTCGATGTACCACGTGCCACAACATCGGCTTTCCGGCGATATCCATCAATACCTTGCCCGTCAGTCGTGCGGAGCCCATACGGGCTTGAATGATGGCTACAACCTTTGGTTTCTGGGTCATCGATAACCTCGCAGTGCCATAAGCTGCCCAGTTTTGGCCGAGGCCTTGGCTGCTACTGCTACTTCTAACACTCGTGCACCCTCAGAAACATCCAAAGTCGGTTTCTCTTCCCTGGCTAAGCATCTTAGAAAATGCTGCATCTCGTCCAGGTACATCTGATTGGGCTCCCAACCAGATGGATTTTTAAATACCTGCCATTCCCGCGTTGCTGCAGAGTACCATTGCACCTCATCGATCGTATAATTCCAACGGATTGTTCCTTCGTCCCCGATGATTTGACATGTCCGGCTATACGCGCGCTGTACATAGTCCATATGGACTTCACCGATCGCGCCGCTGACAAAACGAAGCAAGATGGCTGCTGTATCTTCAGTCTCGATTTCCAGGTGGCTGAGCTTGCCAGCGAAACAAGCAACGGTTTCCACCTCGCCGAGCATCCACCGGACGTAGTCAATCTCATGGATGGCGTCGAGGATCACCCCACCCCCCAGATCTTGCTGAGCGCTGTAGGCATGCCGGTAGTCCTCCAACGGATGCCAATCAGGCAAATACTGCCCTACTTCCACCCGCGCAGCAATCACATGCCCAACCGCCCCTCCCTCAATTAATGCTTTAACCTGCATCAACCCTGGGTGGAAACGCATGTTACACCCCACCAGCGTTACAAGGTTACGCTCTCTCACAGCCTCCAACAGCACATCCACACCTTCCAGCCGGTCTGATAAGGGCTTCTCGATAAACAAATGACACCCGTGCTCGGCGGCTTGCAGCGCCAATGGAACATGCAAGCTGGTGGGCACTGTGATCAAGGCAACATCAGGGCGGCGCCCCCACGCATCCTCCAGGTTATCCAACGTTGTGATACCAAGCCGAGATTCCACCTCACCTCGGCGGTCGCTTCGGACATCGAAGGCTAGAATATCCTCCATGTTCAGCGCAATCAGGTTGCTAATATGGCGCTCCCCAATAGAGCCACACCCAATAACAAGAAAACGAAGCCTCTCAGGCCGCATAACATCCAATCACCTTCTGCATCGCTTCTATTACATCGTCAACATCCTGGTCACTCATTGCCGGAAACATAGGCAATGTAAGCAGTTGCTCATAAGCTGTCTCTGCCACAGGACACAATCCTCGTTTGTAGCCTAATCGCTGATAATAAGGATGCCAGCACACAGGAATGTAATGTACGTTGGCGCCGATATTTTCGGCGCGCAAGGCAGCGAATACCTCAGCCCTCGTCACCCTCAATTTAGTGAGATCGAGTTTAACCATGTAAAGGTGATACGCGTGCGAAACGTCTTCTCGCACAGCCAGTGGCTCTACAGCAGGGACCTCGGCAAATACCTCATCATAACGTCGCGCGATCTTTTGGCGACGCGCTACCCAGACAGATAACTTACGCAACTGACTAATCCCTAGCGCACACTGTAAATCAGTCAGGCGGTAGTTGTAACCCAGATCCACCATCTCGTAGAACCAGGAGCCTTGCTGTTCGCGCTGGCGGTGGTCTGTGGTGATACCGTGGTTGCGAAAGACCCGCATCCGCTGCGCTAGCTTGGGATCATCCGTGGTGATCATTCCGCCCTCACCAGTGGTGATGTGTTTCACTGGGTGAAAGCTGAAGGTGCTCAGATCGGCTAGAGAGCCAACCGGCCGTCCCTTGTAAGTGCCACCAAGCGCGTGGCAGGCATCTGCTACCAGGATCAGGTCATGTCGATTTGCTATAGCCCGAAGCGCGTCGTAATCACACGGCTGTCCAGCGTAGTCCACGGCGATGATCGCCTTTGTACGCGGCGGGGTGATCTTCGCTTCAACCGCGCCCGGATCGAGTAGCAGCGTCTCAGGGTCTACGTCGGCAAAGACCGGCGTGCCGCCCTGGAAAACGACGCAATTGGCACTGGCAGCGAAGGTCATAGGCGGCACGATCACTTCGTCACCCGGCCCAGTACCAGCAGTATGCATCGCTGTGTGTAAGGCGGCCGTACCGTTGCTCACTGCCACAGCTTCTTTTGTCCCTACAAAATCGGCAAAAGCCCGTTCGAACTCTTCTACCTTGGGTCCGGTAGTCAGCCAGTCGGAGCGTAATACCTCGACAACCGCTTGAATATCTGCTTCATCAACCCACTGATGGCCATAGGGCAAAAGATTCTTGCGGACAGGCTTACCACCGTCAATTGCCAGCCTATCCATTGGTTTCGCCTACCATTTTTTGAAGTTCCTCTTTGGTTAACCAATGCTTGTTATTGCCGCTTGTGTATCGGAATCCCTCTGGAAGTTCCTTTCCCCCGTTGAGAGAATTACTGTCCCAGAAAGAGTGTTCAGGTTCAATAACAAAATAATATTCAAACTCCCTAGCATGACGGGCTTCCTCTTCCGTGAGTAGAACTTCGTTGATTTTTTCTCCTGAGCGAATTCCAGTAATCTCCTTTTGAGCGTCTGGAGCGATAGCATCTACTAGATCCATGAGTTTCATGCTAGGAATCTTAGGCACAAAAATCTCGCCGCCTTCCATCCGCTCAATACAGTTGATAACAAAGCGTACGCCCTGTTCCAGAGTAATCCAAAACCTGGTCATCCTCTCGTCCGTGATAGTAATCTTACCGTTCTCGCGCTGCTTGAGGAATAGAGGAATTACACTGCCACGGCTGCCGACAACATTGCCATAGCGGACGACGCTAAACTTGGTCGTGCGCTTACCAGCATAGGCATTTCCCTGCACAAACAACTTTTCGGCAACAAGCTTAGTAGCACCATACAGATTCACAGGATGGACAGCTTTATCGGTGCTTATCGCTACAACTTTTCCTACTCCGTTGTCAATAGCTGCGTCAATCACGTTTGCAGCACCATCGATATTCGTTCTTATAGCTTCAATGGGGTTATATTCACAGGCTGGAACCTGCTTCAAGGCAGCGGTATGGACAACTATATCAACACCGTTCATCGCGCGAGATAGGCGGTCTCTGTCCCGAACATCGCCGATAAAAAACCGCAACCGCGGGTCGTCGTTGAACTGCTGGCGCATCTGCAGCTGCAGCAATTCACCCCTTGAGAATATGCGAATTACCTTTGGGTCATGTTCTTTCAGGACTATCTCCGTGAACTTCTTTCCAAAAGAGCCTGTGCCACCAGTAACCAGAATGATTTTTTCGTTGAACATATTAGACCTCACCTCAGATACCTTGTCCAGAGTCACTGTCTATGTAGCCGCCATCAACGGACTGGTAGCCTCGACACGCTTGGTTGCTGCCATCGGCTGACCGCTCTATCCTACAACGGGCAAGAAGACCGCCCACAAGGTTTAGCACCTCAATCCTGCGCTGCCTCATCGGGAAGGAGCCAGGCATATTTGCGTAAAAAGTCCCGTCCCACACGGGCGCAAGTTCCGTACATAGGCTCAGCTTCCAGGAGCGCCTTGAAGCGTCGTTGAAAACGCTCATCCTCTGCCGAGTAGTGGAGATTGCCGTCGAGCCGGTCCATCATTTCCACAGCCAAGTCTCTGATTTCCTCTGGCCTGTTGTCTACCAAAGAAACGCCGTCAGCGTCGAAGTCTTTTGTCCTGTACAGTCCACGAAGCGGGGATTTGAGGACTTCCGCAAATGTCAAATAGCGTTGCTCGCTGACAGACCGGTAGAGCTTTGGAATCCAGACGTCCCTTCCCGAGAAAGCTCCGTGTCCCATCGGAGCAAAGTTTGTGAGAGCACACGGGACACCGAAAACAAGAGAAACATTACAAGGACCAGAAGTAGTCCCGAGAATAAACCGGCACTGAGAAAAGCAAAAGACATCCATCCAGTCGCAGCGGACTTCACTATGCACATAATCAATTACCCGAGTCATGCGCGGGAGTGGCTTCATAGTTGGGTCGCCCATACGGATCACCCACCCCCCGCGCTCTACGATGGACTCGACAGCCAGCAGATAGGTAAATATATCGGCGTCCCGGTAGGAGTGATAGGCGAGCCGGGGTAGATAGCCTCCCTCGCGCACATGAAGGCAAACGAACCAAGCGTCTTGAGGAACACCAAGCTCTTGCAAGCAACGCCAGCCTCGTTCATAATCCGAACTGGACAGGGTCAGAAGTGGTCGTCCCCCATGTTGTGCTTCGTACTTCGTCTGAATTGGGTATACAGCAGGAATCACCAACATCTTTCCCCTATCAGGCAAACTCATCCAGTCTGTACGGCAGTGTAGGAATGGAATCTTCTCCAGTGGCCAAAGGAGCATAACTAGAAACGGGTTACTAACGATCTTGATGTAGCGGCTCCAGTAATGCAGGAGACAGGGGTTGACAGCACGTCCACGCACTAACAGAACACCGCAATATCGAGGACGCCATCCCAAGAGACCTGATTTCACATAGCAATCAGGCTCGAGAGCAAGGTGGCCAATGCGCTTGAGAAGGGTTCCGCTCCGCATAAACCTGACCCGCGCAAGGACCAGAGAGACAACAAGCGGACCTAGCACAATAGAGACCAAGACTAGAATGACTCCGCTGACCACTCTCCGGAGGCACCAAGAGGCACCTTTCTCCTGCACCTTGCTGGCAAGGTACCGAGGAGACAGGAAGCGATTCCAGCGTAGAAGGTTGTCACTCGCAATCATGATCCAGCCTTCCGCACCATGCCATGGCCCATCTTAAGGATTGTATCATGTCGTTCATTCGATATTCCTCCCTTCTGCGCGTACAAGCCGTTAAGATCAATTGATCTCGGTCGCCTGTAGCGTGCGAGGGAGAAAGCGGCTCGTTCCTTATCTACCGCGCACGTCCGCAAGCTTACTGTGGCATGCGCCGCTGTGTGTTACCTGAATCAATCCGCAACAGCGGCTTTGGCCATTGACTTCAGGCCCACCTCACTTTGCCAGCTTTTGATACACTGAACGGAGAGCCTCAATAATTGTATTGATTTTATCATCAGCCATCTGAGGAGAAATGGGCAAACTCATCTGTTCCTCAAACCAGACACGCTCATAATTAGGGCATTCACCAAGATTGTGACCGTGCATGCGCATGATTCCGCCAAGATGAATCGGCCAGTATCTTAAGACTGTTCTAATGCCATGTTCAGCTTCTAAATAGTTGATAAAATTATCACGATCAACTCCCGCTTCGGGTCTGATAAAAAATGAAAAGAGATACCAGGCATTTCTGCAGTCGGGTAAAATAGCTACCTTCCTAAGACCACTTATTCCATCTATCACTTCATTATATTTATTGGCTATTATCTGTCTTAAACTGTTATGTTTATCCAGCTTTTTTAGCTGAACCCTACCGACGGCAGCCTGTGGTGTTGACATCCGAAAAGTAGAACCGAATTCGTTAGTCTTAAGCCAGTCATAATCCCACGCATCTCCGGCATGCATAAATGCTTGTGACTGAGGTTTGTGGTAGTCACCCAAACTTGGTACGTTTCGTTTCACTTTTTCACCAAAGGGGAAATTGGTTCTAAGGCCTCTTGCCATTTCAGCGTATGATTCATTATTAGTGACAACCATCCCGCCCTCGCCGAGAGTTGATATATTTTTATGCGTTGAAAAGGAGAAGCAAGCGATGTCACTGTCGCAGCCAATCTTCTGTCCTTTATATTCGGCACCCACGGCATGTGCACAGTCCTCGACCACTTTCAAACCATGATTTCTTGCAACTCGATAAATAGGCTCTAAATCGGCGGGATTGCCGCCATGATGAACAAGGTAAATTGCCTTCGTTTTTTTTGTAATTAGCCGTTCAATACCGCTAGGATCTATATTGAGCGAATACGGATCTATGTCTGCGCATTTTATTCGCACCTCCCGTTCCAGGAGGTGTACAAATGTTGCCCAGAATGCGTTAGCCTGACAAATAACTTCATCTTCCGGTCCAAGCCCGAGTATTTTTGTTGCCATATGAAGAGCGGCCCCGCAGGAACTAACCGCCACCGCATGTTTAGCACCACAATATGAAGCAAATTCATTCTCAAATAAATCAACATCCGGCCCTCTAGTCAAGGCCTCTCCTGACTCTAAAACGCGCCTTATGGCATCAACTTCTTCGCTGTCAAAGATCGTGCCAACTGGATATTCTTCTATCAACTGCTTTCTATTAATACTTCCACACTCCTTCATACTATATTTCGGTTACAACCAAAAATGATAAAATGCTCTTTGTTCTTTTATGTAATAGCCATATTTCTCATACATCTTGCACGCAATAGTATTTTCCTTCTGGGTTATAGCCTGAACAAATTTGTACCCTTTGGATGCAAACCAACCGTGGGCATGAAACAATAATTCTCTTCCCAGGCCCTTTCCGCTGTGAGCTTCATCAATAACAATGAAGTCGATATTTCCAATACCATCCTTTTCATTTAAGCTTATGAATCCTGCTGTTGTGTTTCCATCCTTTGTTACGAAGATAGTTCGATTTTCAATAGAATCATCGATCCATTTTTTCAGAACAGCTTCATAATGCTTTTCCCGAATTTTGGGATCTTTGAAAAAACGCGAATGGATTGCTCTTGCTTGTGTCAATTTTATCAATTCATGGCCGTTGGCGTTCGAATCCCAAACTACGACGTTTGCGCTTTGTGCCTTGAACTCGAGGGCCATACAAGACAGTTCCGCAAGATATGTCCTCTTAACTCCCGTGTTGAATCCACCCAGAGCCTCAGCAGCCTTACATGATTCTCTGTCTTCAGCCATAGGTGACCAATAAACCAAGCATACACCACTGCTTCTTAGATCAGTTAATATGCCTCCCAATGATTCCTGAGATAGGCTTAAGGGCAATATTGCAGCTACAGAAAACTTGAATACATTACTATCCCAATCAAGCAGCTTATACTTTCTCATTCCCCAGGGTCCTTTCCACATCCAAGTACTATTAGATAGTGAGCCATCGGATAAAAACCTGTATGCACCACCTAATCATTCATGCCAAACAGAAAAACGTTTCGAAAGTATCTATTCATCAGTGCTGTCAGCTTTTCAGCAGTGAATAAGTTTACGTGAGCAGCTTTTTTGGCCTCCGAAGCATATTGTGAAGCAGTATCATTGGGTGTACCAACAACGCAGAAGCCATCCGGTTTTAGATTCATAGAGATAGTTCGAAGAAATTTATCTTCTCTTGACTTTGGTATATGCTCAATGACATCAAGACTTATAACGGCATCGAATGAACCGTAGGTCTTGCCAAGAAAATCAGCACATACAAAATGAATTCCTGTTTTCTCCAAGGTTCTCTTGGCATGATCTATTGCTTCTCCATCAAAATCCACGCCTGTTACCTCGTTACCACCTTCCGTAAACATCACCGTCCCAATATCCTCCCCACATCCCAATTCAAGAACCTTCACCGCCTTGTTAAGAGGCAACATTCTAGCGGCAAATTTGTTTCGGGATAATGTAAACAGCAAATGACGGGGGGTGAACAATGCCTGATAAGCATAATAAGGACCGAGTTCTAGCTTGTGGTTTGTTCCTATGATTCCTTTTGCTTTTTTCGGACTTCCTTACTCATACTCTATTCTCTCCACTCTTTTTATAAATCAATCAATTTTTTTCTCAAATCATCATTTGCGTCTAAGTTTGAAAGATTTATCCTTCTCAATGTATACAGCTCTGAATTTGACATCTCATTGATGGATTTTTTAAATTCTTTAGTTCCCCACTTATCAAAACTGGCACTGATTGTCTTTCCACTCAGTCCATTCGACTCCGGAGATATTAAAAATTTGACACAATTGACAGGAATCTGCATGGGCACCGCACCTGCTTTCAGTTTCGTCTTGGTTTCTTTGAAATGTTCAGCCCCCGCTTTCGTCAGACCCGCCTTCAAGGTCGCATCGTGAATTTCTGTGGCCACAAAGCCCGGTGCTACACAATTTACCTGCACGCCGAGGTCTGCAAGTTCACAAGCTATGTTCTCTGAGAAGCGGACAACGGCTGCCTTGGAAACGGCATAGGCACTGAAATTCGGGAAGGTGCCAAATGCACCCCCCCCCGAAAGATTAATGATCTTTTTAACGTTGGATCTCAAGAGAAGGTGCAAGAAATGTTTTGTGACCAGATAAGTGCCAAAGAGATTAATGTCGATTGTTTTCCTCCAAAGTTTAGAATCGGGTTGATCAAAACGCCCAATGGCACCGAAAAGTCCCGCACAATTGATTAATACATCTATATAGTCATGTTTTTCACCCACAAACTGTTTGAAGGCAATAACATTTTTTTCATTTGACACATCGCACTTAAAAAAGGCGATGTTTTTACTCTTATTTGAGATTCCTTTCAGCTTTTCGACCCGTCGACCACAGATAATAACAGAGTGACCCTCTGAATCCAGGTCTAATGCCAAGGCTGCACCGATCCCTGATCCACCGCCCGTTATTACAATCTTATAATTTGAATCACACATCATCTTCACTGTTTTTCGATCTTCCTGAACTGCTCCCTGAAAGGGGTGGCCTGGGGAGAGTACATTGAAGGCCCGCCTTTCACGACCATTTGACCACTTTCGATGGCTAAAAGCCATTTAAAATCAGCGTTTGGCAGTTACCGGCGGCATACCGAGGGTAGCATAATCAAGGCCGGCTGCCTCTACCTCCCCAGCATCAAGCATCCGGTGAGGGTCAATAACAACGCGCCCTTTCATCCTGCTCTTTATGTCTGTCGGCCTAATTTTTTTAAACTCAGGCCACGGCGTGATGATCACCAGGGCTTCTGCACCATTTACAGCATCAAGGGCCGAAGCCGCCCCGATCACATGATCCCCCACAACCGTTGCAGGAACAATGGGATCATAGACCGTTACTTTGCAAGCAGACAGTTGCTCGATCAATACGAGTGCTGGAGAATTCTTCGTACTATGGGTGTTTTCCTTATAGGCCAGACCAAGAACCGCTATTGATGCTTCAGGATTTCCCTTTAAAACCATCCGCTCCAGGGTTTTGAAGGGCCAGTTCTTACGATGGCGACTGTTGCGCAGCCAAACAGATACTGGGCTGGCATCTGTCCCATGGGACTCTGAAAGGCATAACACCGTAGCAAGATCTCTTTCAAGGTTGCCACCCGATATACCAAGACCAGGATTTATATAACTGTATTCATTTCTGAATTATAGTCCCCTCTGTTTTCTTTCATGGATACGCTGAACTGCTATGTGAAAACCATTCTTGATCAGAAAGGAGTCGAACCGGGTTCTTTTGGGAAGCACTGACACCTTGATCCTGAATATCGAAAGAGATTTTCGAATCATAGATATCACCGCATGATATATTTTCCGCAAAATTTTTCCCGTTATTATCAGGGAATACTTTAAAGGTTGATCCCTGAGCAATTTTAGGTACCTCTGTTTTGTTGATACCCCCCCCCCTACGCCGGCAAATCGATTATTGCTCTCTTCAAAAGAATAGATTTCATGCCAAAGCAAGGGAATATCAGTGCGCTGTTTTACTTCTTCGAAAAATTTGTACAAGAATTTTTGATACAATTGCGGCTTTGGCGCATCAGGAGCCAAATTAACAGATCTTTCAAGGGCATCAAAAGCGACTTCTGTGTACCCGAAAGCTAATGCCGCAAAAGCCAACTTTTCTAATTTCCTGGTAAGCTCAATATTATCTGATCCTTTAACAGAATCCGGTCGAAGGAGATAAAGTGCTTCTCCTTGTAAAGGGATTCCTGCTCCCCGGCATGACTCTGGAATTCTTTTGTACCCGATGTCAATAGTCTCTATATTAACTAATAAAAAGTTGTGTTTCCTCAGAAACTCATCTAACTGACCGAATAGCGGGGCCCCTTCATAGAGCGATGCAAGATTAATCTCAACTTCAACGGCAACAATATTTTGATTTAAACAATGCAACGCGCCTTCAAGAATAAGGAGCTCAGCACCCTGTGTGTCAATCGATAAAAAATCAGGCGGAGGTATTACATTCGTTTCAACAAGAGAATCAAGCGTATGGGTCTCCACGTCGATAATTTTTTCAGTTTTTAGCGCACCTGCCATAAGACAATCAGAGTACCCATCCTGTCCTTTAATATAAAAGTTACCAAAACTCGGGTTCATCGGAAATAACGAACTTCCGTACGGATCATAATTTATGTTAAATTTTGCCGGCCCGCATTTGTTCGATAAGCAATAGGGTAAAACCAATACGTTTTTTGCGTACCATATATCTTCGATTTGAGCAAGACAACTATCGTCGGCATCATAGATTACGTTTACGATTTCCTCCCTGAATTTTGGCAAGTCCGGAAATGCTACACTACCCGCCCGTCCTCCGATATGATGAGCAAAGAATTGTGTGGGATCACTTTTGTCAAAGGGTGTCATGGTTTAATTATCCTTTTTAGTCATTGCATTTAAACCGTTATAGCAAAGCTTCAGCCCTTCAGATAGAGGTAAGCATTGAAAATCTGGAAATGCCGAATATAAGGAAGCAATGTTAAATGCTCGATAGCCGTTGTGAGGCATCGGTCCAACGCGGGGAGTGCCTTTGATCTTCGGCGGACGGGCTGATAACCGCGCTACCTGCTCCGCGATATCGCGGAACGATACTACCTCTCCAGTGGCTATATTGAGAATACCTGTACTTCGGTGCAACAGCACCCGGCTCACAATCTCTGCAACATCCTCCACCCACAAATGATCGCGGCGTTCTTCGCCCTCTCCGAAGAGTACAATTTCTTCACCCTTCGCAGCGAGCCTTAAGAAACGATTAGGTCCATAGCCATTATGTGGATCATCCTCCCCATAGATCAATGTTGGCCGTAAAAAGCAAAGCGCTCCCTGCCAGGCGTTGGCGAGCATCACTTCCCGAGCGAGGTGCATCACCCCATGCAGAGAGCCAGGCTGGGCGCAGGAACGCTCGGTAAGCGGTGTATCACTGTCGGCGTAAACAGCATCGGAACTGATATACACCACATGGTTGACAGGGGCATTCTTCAGCGCCTCACACACTGCCTCACCCATGCGCAGGTTTTCGATTAGCATCGCCTCGGACTTGACCGGGGCTTTAGCGGCTACGAATAGGAGCGCATCGTCCGTGCGCAACAGGTTTGCCAATAGTGCACCAGCATCCTTATGTGTTAAGTCTAACATTGCCTGCGTCAGCGCCAGTACCGGTACATTCTGTGCTTCAAGCCTGCGCTGTGCGGCAGAAGAGACAAAACCGCCTGCACCCAGAATGACAACACGGGTAGGTAAAACAGGTTCGATGTTAAGATGTGTTAACATACATTATTCCCTAACCGGCGCTCCCAGCGTCGCGTAAATGAAACCTTGAGCCTTTAGCGCCATGCCATCCAGCATCCGATAAGGATCAATCACCGTGCGGCCAATCATGTTTTGCACAAGAATTTCTGGGGTAATCAAGCAAAACTCCGGCCAGGGGGTCATGATAGCCAAAACATCGACCCCCTTAATAGCCTCGAGTGCAGTACTTGTACGAAGAACTTTAGGACCTGTGGCATCAGATACCGCTACCGGGTCGAAGGCCACTACCTCACGATCAGTTAAATGCGACAAAAAAACCAGTGAGGGAGAGTTTTTGAGGGAATGTGTATTTTCCTTATAAGTAAGACCCAACACGGCTATCCTCTCAGCCGGATTTTTATCAAGTCCAAGGTTTTTGAAGGTAGCCCATGCCCACTCTTTGCGATGGTGGGAATTTTTTATCCATGATGCGACCACACCCCCATCCGTTTTGTATTTCTCCGCGTAGCGCAACACCGTAGCAAGGTCACGTTCCAAATTGCCGCCTGAAATCCCAAGACCGGGATTCAGATAGGCATATTGACCGATGCGTTTGTCAAGGCGAAGCGCAGGCACGATCTCGGACCAGTCGGCGCCAATTTTTTCACAAATTTCAGCCAGAGTGTTTGCCACGCTGATTGATGCTACTAAACACATGTTGATCGATATCTTTGCAAGTTCCGCAGTCTCATAGCGCATGGGTAAAATTGGACAACCAAATGATTTCAGATAAGTATTCAACGGAGGAGGTATCGGCAGCTCAGGATTTGAGCATCCGATTATAAAACGTTCGGGATGTAAGGCGCGTTCAACGGCACAGCCAAAGATCAGTGTTTCCACCTGGCAAAATAATTGAACACCATGGTCATCGTGGAGACGTTTGAGCTTGTCGGCCTGCTTACGGGTAAACCCGGGCGGCACCTGGCTCAGAACGACCAGCACGGTACCCGGCGACACGTGAGCAACAACCTTGTCGATCAACTGCTGAAGAGGCGAAAGATCACTGTAGTTGTCCTTATCAGTGGCTACGTCCACAGAGAAAACAATCAGTTCGCATTTGCTCAGTGCAGTAGCATCGGAGGTGAATCGGATGCGCGAACGGTTGGCTGCCAAGAGATCGGGCAGATCTGGCTCCAAGATCGGCAGGTGTCCGTTACTAAGCCTGTCGCAAAGCGCTGGATCGGGATCATGGGCGACTATTTCACAGCCCTTTGAAGCAGCAGCTATGCTCGACACGATACCCAGGTGAGAAAGCCCAGCAAAGCCAATCATCAGATCAATTCCTCTCCGACAGCTTGTGCGATATCACTTAGTACCGACTGTATCCAGATATCATTTTCGATATTGGTGCCACCAGTCCGACACAAGTCCTTGAAGTACTGATATTCTGTCGCCCAGGTTGGGTCAGCACATTCGATAGTTTGCATATCCTTGTCAGGCTTTCCACTTGGGAAGACCCTCTTGCGAACAGTGAATGTGCTCGGACCCCACTTGCAGAGGCAGTTGATGTGTGCACTGCCCAATTCGCCGAAAACATCAGCAGTGAAGGTGTTCCGCCATGACAGGAAGGTCATTTCAAGTTCTAGCACAGGCCTGCCAGAGGATCCAAACAGGAAATGGTCAAAAGCGTTGTTCTCGAAGCGATTGTAATTCCAAGGCTCGAACTTGCCCGTTTGTCCAAATAAGAAGAGCGCCATGTCCAACAGGTGTGACCCTAAATCGGGCACCACACCAAGCCCTTGATCGCGCCAGGGAGAGCGCTTGACGTCGAGTGCCGTCCCATTGCCGTAGAAGAACTTGGCTAGGTAGATGTTCCCCAGGCTCCGTTTATCCAGCAATCCCTTAAGGCGCATGATATGTGGCTCGAATCTGTGATTGTAAGCAGTGTAACAGGCAACCCCAGCAGATCGAGCAATCTCATCAAGCTGGCAAAGCTGCGTTCTGTCAGCGCTCAGCAGCGGCTTTTCGACGAGAACCTGCTTACCATGTGAGAGAAGATACCTTAGAGTGTCAAGCTTGGCTTGATCCGGCGTACAGACGAGAGCAGCGTCAAAAGATTCGAGAGGAACTTGATCGATGGTTCTGTACTGGGCTTTCGATACGATTGGATCCACAGTCGCGACAACATCCTCACCCGCGATAGCCATCCGCTTATTGCCTTGGATTCCCAAGCCAACAATCACTGTTCTCATACGTACTGTGCTCGTTTCTCCACAGCATTTAGCTTTTTGAGCACGTCATCAGGGGTAACTGGGTTATTGCCCTCGTGTTCGCAAGCCACGGCGGCAGCCATAGATCCGAGTATTGAGGCAATGACCGGGGATTTCGTCGCAACCAGAGACAGCGTCGCGTAGGCCAGAAGCGCATCTCCGGCGCCAACCGGGTCAACAACGTTTTCAGCAAAGCTATCGATGACAAAAAATGCTCTGAAGTCATCGAGACTAGGCGTACGGTAGGTGATGATACCTCGCTTCCCATGTTTCAAGATCAACGTCTTGCACTGTGCCCTTTTGTAAAGCTCCAGCGACAGGGGCCTTATGACAGAATCCTGGTCACCCATGGCAAATCTCGCCTCTCGCTCATTAGGGGTAATCAGGTCGAAGCCTTGGAAGTCCAGGATATTACCCCAGCGGCTCGCCACCTGACTATCAGCCACCCGCAGCGAGCCTGAAGGCAGGCTCGCCGTGAGCTGAGGGATTGTCCTACGGCTGAAGATGCCATGTCGGAAGTCACTGAAGACAAAGGCCTCAACATGACTGGACGATAGAGACGCCTTGAACCGCTCCAGCGTTTTATCGGATATGGGGCGGTTGTCTACCTTATCCATCTGAAGTAGGCGATAACCATTAGCAATGAATGCGTTTTTTTGCGTAGTAACACGGGCAGAGTCAATTGAAGGCTCGCAATCAATGCCGTCTGCCGCCATCTCCTGCAGAATAAAGTCTCTCAACGGGTCATTGCCAAGCACGGTTGAAAACTTTACCATAGCACCAGCCTGACGGAGATGTTTTGCGACCACAGCAGCGCCACCGGCAAAATCAGCTTGCCTCTCATGGCTAACGCTTAAGGTGGGCGTCTTGGCCGTCCCACTGCTAATCAAGGTACAGTAAATATAAGAATCAACAATGGTATCCCCAAGCACGTGCACGCGGATGCCGTTAAATGAATTCAGTGTTGCTTTTAACGCATCGAAGGTCACGTCCTCCGATTCCATCAGCGCAACCAACTTTTCGATTGAAATATTCGGAGGCGCTTGCTCGATAAATACCGCTGACGAGTAAACAACATCCCCTGGGGTGAAGATTATCTCCCCTCCGTAGCTATTCAGGGCTTCTATCTCCTCACGCGTTCTGGGGGGAATCCCACCATCAAAATATTCGTAGCCTTTTGCAAAGTAGTCCGGCTGCAAGAACTTGATGTTCTCGACCGGAGTAGGATTCTCATCAATGATGACGTAATCAACAACCTCAAGCGCAGCGAGGTTCATGGCCCTAAGTCGCTGAGGAACAAACGGGCGATAATCGGCTTTACTGACGTAAGCATCGCAGGTCAGGCTGGCGATCAAAATACCCGCTTTGCTTTTAGCGTACATCAAGTGCCGCACGTGCCCCGGATGGACGAGATCGAACGTCCCATGACACATGATCACCGATTGCTTGCGCGGCCGAGGACCGATGATCTGGAGGAGGTCTTCTCGAGTCTTTATCTTGCGGCGATAGTCGTTTTGTTCAGTCGTTACTGCCATCTCTCTCCTCCGAGAGTAAGGCAAACCAGTTCTCCGTGGCAGCCTGGATGGACACGGGATCCCACACGGGGGCGTTACGCCAGTATTCGATGTTGCGGAGCATGATGGCCACGCCCTCTTCGAATGAAACGCATGGTTCCCACCCTAGCTCACTGCGAATTTTCGAAATATCCGCCCAGGTGCAATCAGGCTCACCTGGACGTTTCGATATATGCACCACCTCTCCGCCCAGCAGTTCAACCAGACGGTTTACGGGCTGGGGATTGCCGGCGCCGAGGTTGTAAATTTCATTCGTCCGGCCGGACTCCGCCGCCAGCAGGAACGCCCGAGCGACATCAGTTACAAAAACGAAGTCGCGTCTTTGGGTACCATCACCGACCACGGTAAACGGTTTCCCGGCTAGCTTCTGCGCGAAAAACACACCAAATACTGCGCCATAGGCTCCCGTCGTACGGGATCGTAGCCCGTATGCGTTGAAGATACGAATAGAAATCACTGGCAGACGATAAACTTTTCCCCAGTGTCTGACAGCTTGTTCACCCAGGTGTTTGCTAAGGGCATAGGGATATTGAGGGCTGATTTCGGCCTGTTCGGTCGTCGGGAGCTCGATTGCCAATCCATAGCATGAGGAGGACGCTGCGTAAATGAACTTTCGGACGCCTGCGTGCCGTGCGGCTTCAAGAGCATGGACAGTACCCATGACGTTGGCAGAAAGATAATCTGTAGGTTGCTCGATGGAGGGGACAATGTCTCCGATACCAGCAAAATGGAAGACATAATCTGCCCCTCGAAACAGGGGGGCATCGGGACGCATGTCTCTCAGATCTCGGGCTTCGAAGATCAGATTGGGATCAGATTTGCAGTGCTCAAGATTCTCCAAACGCCCAGTCGAGAGATTATCAACGGCGCGCACCTTGTAACCATGATCGAGAAGCAAATCCACCATGTGGCTGCCGATGAATCCGGCTGCACCGGTCACTACAGCAGTCTTGTCCTGGCTCATTTCAGACCGATCTTCTTTATCGTCTTCACATTCACGTACCGATCGTCTTCAAGGCTGTTCAGTAGCTTACCCGCCTTGAACGCGTTACATATGTCTCTTACAGCATCTTCGACTGTTCTCTTGGGCACATAACTAAGCTTCTCCGCGATCTTTTTGGAGGTCACATGATATGAGCGAGGGTCGTTACTTGGCGTGGTCTCGATCGATATTGGCGCTTTTTCCGGCATTTCCTGCTCCACAACAGTGCGCACCATCTCCGCCAGTTCGGCTATCGTATTGTTCTGATAGCCTGCATTGAATATCTCACCTGCAATCATCTCGTCTGGGAAATCAAGCAACTGAACGTACAGCTCGGTGATGTCATCAACGTGAATGTTGGGGCGCTTCTGACTTCCTCCAAAGACTGTTATCCCCCGCTTGTTGACAGCATGGTTCGTCAAAATGTTCACACTGAGATCGAAACGCATCCGCGGAGAATAGCCGCAGATTGTAGCTGGCCGGATAATCACTGTAGTGAAATCGGACGCCTGGTGTCGCAGCAAGATCGGCTCAGATAGACCTTTGTACTTATTGTAGTCCGTAAGCGGAACCAGCGGGTGCTCTTCGGTGACCTCGGGCGCATTGCTGACCCCATACACCGAGCTGGTCGAAGCGTAGATAAACCGCCTTACGCCAGCAGATTTACAAGCCAGGATCATGGGCTCGAAGCAGTCGTAGTTAATAGCCTTGCTGAGAGCGGGATCCAGCTCAAAGCTGGGATCGTTGGAGATGGAAGCGAGGTGGATCACGCTGTCAACCCCCGCCACCGCTGTAGAAAAACTTGCGGCATCTCTCACATCTCCCTTGACAACCTGGAGATTTGGATGCGAAGGAAGCCCCTCGGACCCGAAGAGCATGAGATCATAGACCACGACGGAATAGCCGGCATCTAAGAGTTTAGGCACAAGAACGCAGCCTACGTATCCAGCCCCGCCCGTAACTAGGATTTTCCTCACAGTTCTCCCCCTTTCTTTAATCGCGAGTGGGATGTTCGAAACCTATTTGCGCAGTCGGCCTCGGCAATCATGCTTTCAGGACAACATCCTCGGTTAAGAGATCTCAATAGCATACCCAGCCTCAAGCGCATCCCGCCGAAACATCTGAACGGTTTCGAGCGAGAAGGTATCGAGGTCTTTACCAATCAGGTGAAGCTTAGCCAACACATCACTTGTAGCAGTGATAATGTGGCAGCCAGTAGAATCTGCCTGAAAAATGTTCAGCAGCTCACGTGGGCTGGCCCAAATCAGCTTGGCCTTTGGATGCGAACTCAACAACTTAACAGCCTGCGCCATGATCGGGATCGGATCGCGGCCGGTATCGGCAATACGGCCTGCGAAAACCGAGACGAAGGCTTTTGTGTCGTCGGACAAGCAATTTGCTACCTTCGCAACCTGCTCGGTCGTCAACAGTGCAGTCACATTGACTTGCACACCAGCAGCCGAAAGCCGCTTGATCAGCGGACCGGAAAACTCACCGTGAGTATTGGTAACCGGAATCTTCACATACACGTTTTCGCCCCACGACGCGATCGCAAGCGCCTGCTGCTCCATCTCGGAGAAATCGTCGGAGAAAACCTCCAAAGAGACCGGGCGATCGGGAACAACGTTGAGAACTTCAAGAGCAAACCTTCGGTAGTCGCGCACATTTGCTTTGCGCATCAGTGTCGGATTCGTGGTGAACCCTTTGATGAGCGGATCTTTAGACATCCGCGTGATAACACTCAGGTCAGCTCCATCCGCGAAGATTTTTACTTTCACATCTCTGAGATCTGGCATAGTTTACCTCCCGCTGGGGTATCCTGTACGCTATTTGTCAGAATAAAAGCACTCGCCTCCAGCAATGAACTAACAATTGCGTCAGGCTTTCCAGCCTGTTGCTCAGCGTAGTTGCTCTTGACCAGAATAGTTCTACACCCCGCAGCTCGGCCGGCCTCTATGTCACGCCAGCGGTCGCCTACCATGAATGATTGCTCGAGGTTCAGTGACCACTCTTCCGCCGCTTCCAAGAGCATTCCCGGCTTCGGCTTTCGGCATGTGCAGCCGTCCTGATCGACGTGATAACAGACTTTGATGTCGTCAATCGGGAACGCACGGCGGATGCGTTCGTGTATAGCCTCCACTACTTCACGTCGCTGCACTCCCGTAGCAACATCCGGTTGGTTCGTCGCTACGATTATGCGAAAACCAGCTTGATGCAACGCATTGATCGCTTCAGAAACTCCTGGCAGGAACTCCAGTTCATCGACTGAAGATGGGGGGTAGGGACGGCCATTATGCAGCACTGCGAGGTTGATAACGCCATCCCGATCCAGAAACACCGCCCGGCTCAGAGGTGCTGAGACCTTGGTTGTAGCCAAGCTCTCCCACTTGCCCTCTTGGATCATAAGACTGGGATGGCAGACAATACAGTGCCAGATGACTGCTTGGAAGGACTCTGTGTGTGGAGTGACGTGACCCGAATCCACCATTGGCACTACAATCACCTCGTCACCCACTTGCTTGGTATATCCTCCGTCCCGGCCCACAATTCCGTAAATTGTTAGGCCGCGACGCTTTGCTTCGTCTAGACCACGAACGATATTAACGCTCACATCGCGATCGGCGTCGCCACCCCCGACAGAGAACACGAACACCGCGTCCTTCTCGTTCGCTTTACTAGTTCGCAGCCAGGCCTCGAACACCGTAGACCATCCTTCGTCGTTGGTCCGAGCGGTCAACTCTGCGACGTTGTCGCAAGGGCTATAGGCCTCAATACCGGTAAGTTTCCGAAAGTCGTTGACGGCGTGACTGCAGTTAGCAGCGCCCCCTCCTACTCCCAACAGGAACAACCGCCCGCCCCTGTCGCGCAACTGACCCAGACCTACTGCGATTCTTTCCACGGTTTCATGCTCGATAGCTTGTGCAATCTGAGCTACTTGCTTAAGGTACTGTTGTGAGTGGGACATTATCGTAACTCCTTGAGATTGAAGCTAGCTAGCATTATCGGCATCGTTTCATCTGGGCTGGAAATGGCTGGAGATCGCTTTACGCTTTTCCGGCGATTCTGCTCCAGACTGAGCGCAAAAGGGCCAAAAAACGACAACTATTCACAGAATTGCGATTGAACAACCCTATTCTCCCGAAGTGTCTCCGCTTGACTCTTTAAGCCGTAACTAATCAAAAGAGCCTCAACCTCAGAATATCTCTTCAACGAAATCGACTTAACAGCAGTAGCTACCTTGATGAATCCTTGTTTAATCCCCTTTAGTAACGGAAACAGGATGGGAATCGGCTTCAGTACTGCTTTGATACTGCGTATCACTCCTGTGTTAGTATGAGCAAAACACCTTTCAAAGCGTGCTTTACTTGCCTCAAATGTGTATTTTGAAGCAAATGTCTCGGGGAAGACTACTGGCATCCCTTTCATTTTCGTTTCAAGATCCCTCAAGAACTTGCAATAGGAGAGATCCTCTAATTCCTCCACAATTGAATCTTGAATCCCTAGGGCTCTGCATCGGCTCAAACATTGCAAGCCATATTCAAATTGGTTAAATATGATAGCTATGAAGGCTAGTTTTCTCAACATGACGTAGCGTCTAAGTTCGTCTCCAATTCTATCCATATTATCTATCCGTCTGAAGAAAAGGGCCTCAGCCCATATGTGAAACCCTTCACCACGGAGGCCAATCGGGGCTCTGAATGGGGACAACTCGCCCGTATGAAGAAACCTTACAAAGTCAAATCCTTGCTCGGACAGTAGTTTTACCAAGTCCCCAAAGAGTCTTTGACCTCTATAGATTGGATGAAACTCAACCTCGATAACCAATGCTACGACACTTGATTCTAGAGTCTCTTTCGCTCCCAGTAGTATGTCGTATTCTGATCCCTGCGTATCGATCGAAAGAAAATCAGGTGGCGGCATTGGAACGTTTTTTGATTGGAAAATGTAGTCTATGCTCACAGTCTCAACGCGACGTTTCTCCATGACCCTAGTGGCTTCTGAAAAAATGTAGTCATGGTCCCTCTGAGTGCTATAGAATGAATTGTAGTCAGGGTTTGGGTCATAGAGTGAACTGGTATATGGGTCGTAGTTAATATTGAACAGAGCTTGTTTACAGGCATCACCCAAGCAATATGGCAGAACATGAAGTTCTGATCCGAGGTTTTGATTTCTCTCCTGGATTTGCGCAAGACAGTCAGGATCGGCATCGTAGAGCACATTTATAATGTCTTCTTCGAACCTCCTTAAAACGGGAAACGCTCTACTCCCAGACCTTCCCCCGATATGATGCACAGAAAGACGTTTATTAGTATTCATTCCTCGCCTTCCGGATGGAGATTCAAAGTACCTATTCCTCTCCTCCAACATCGCCAACCTTCTCGCTATGCCACTCAAATTCGGGTTTTATAATTCCTCCCCATCTACCAGAGTACGGGTGAACTCGACGATCGTCCACTGCTTCAAAGGCAACACAATGAGATATTCTCACCTGAAGATCTGTAAGATTTCTTACTGCCGTCACTGTGATTGAATGCCTGCCACTATTCAACAAATTCCCAGGAATTGTGCATTTCGACCTGTATAATCCACTCTTTCGAATTGGCTTTGATCTTGTCTCCTCATAATTGCCGACCGCACAAACCCAATTATCTTCTTTGTCAAGCAAACTGAATCCTACGTTGACTGGAATGTCATCAGCTAAAACCCAATACTCTATCGTAACGAATATCGGTTCAGCGGTCGAAAAATACGGTTTCTCAATACCCAGATGATCAGTTATCGCAACGCTTCTTATTTTGACATTCTCTTCGCCAGGGGCTTCTTCAAAACTCCATCTCCTTTTCAGGCCAGCATCTGCGCTAAAGTTAGCCAAATACGTGCTTACGGTCTGTTGAGCTGGCCCCATAAAGTCAATACGCCCTTCCGTTAGTAATATCGCTTTTTCACAGAGAATGGTTATCATGCCCATATTATGTGACACAAAAAGCACAGTTCTGCCACCCCGGGCCACATCTTCCATTTTCCCTAGACATTTTTTCTGGAACGCTACGTCTCCCACCGCCAGAACTTCATCTATCAATAGAATCTCCGGCTCCAGGTGGGCAGCCACCGCAAACCCGAGCCTGACGCGCATACCGCTGGAATAGCGCTTGACCGGCGTATCAATGAACTTCTCCACTCCGGAGAAGTCGACAATCTCGTCAAACTTCCGATCAATCTCTTTTCGTGCCATCCCAAGAATCGCACCGCTCAAGTATACATTCTCTCGCCCGGTGAGTTCAGGGTGAAATCCCGTCCCTACTTCCAGCAGACTCCCCACACGGCCGCTTAGCTCCGCCCGCCCTTCGGTGGGCTCCGTGATACGGGTCAACACCTTTAGAAGCGTACTCTTCCCCGCACCGTTTCTACCGATGATGCCCACCACCTCGCCGTGTCCCACCTCGAAAGAAACGTCCTTGAGGGCCCAGATGTAGCCGTCGGTAGACGGCTGACCGGCGACAGAGGACCGGAGACGGGGGGCTGGCGACGGGAGATCGGTCTTCCGTCTTCTGTCTCCTGTCTGGCGTAGCCAATGCAGGGGCGCGGAGACAGCATTGGTCAGGCTCTCGCGCAGGGTCTTGTATTGCGCACCGCTGCCGACGTATTGGCCGATGCGGTAGCGTTTGCTGAGGTTCTCAACACGGATGGCAATATTGTTACTCATTAGTCTGATTTGTTCCGTTTGTTATATTCGTTGAGATATGCATTGAGGATTGAAAAGCTCCAATTTCGAATTGCGAAAAGCGAATTTCGAATCGCAAGAGGAAAACGGCAGTTTCGAAATGTGAATTGCGGATCAGAATTCACCTTCCATCTCCCACAAAATTCTAGCTGCAACAAGCGGTGGCATGATACTACCTCATACGTCATTATTCCGTGCCTGTAAGCGTTTCGGGCAGCTTCACCAACACAAAGTCTCGGATTCCTCTTGCAATACGAACCATCTCTCTTGCATCCTCCAGCAAAGGCTCTTCGAACTCGGGGTAACGAGTCTCCACCGCGTAAGGGGTAAGCATTGTCACCTCGTCTTTATGCAGTGCGAAGTCAGCATCCTTCTCAGCCGCAAGAAGCACGAGGTCTTCAAGGGCGTGTGTCCTGGGGAATTCGATTCCATGCCAAAGCAAGTAGGCCTTTAAGTGCTTCTCTGTCGCTTGCTGGGCGTGGAAGCATACTATATCCGTAAACGGCTCCGCAGAGTTTAGCCCTCTCTCCGCTGTAAGAAGATCTCTTCTTGCTTTCTCAAGCCATCCGCGAACCAGGTCGGCTTTGCTGTTTTTCATAAAGAATCCTTCCTTTATTCATCACGGTTGTAATGAACGCTTGCGGGACATTGCTCCAGGCCTCGACCTCCTCCGGCGTATACACAACCACGTCCTTGGGTATGAGCAACCCAGCCAAGGAGTTGTAGATGGGCACGGCTCGCTTGTATCGGGGAAGACATGACTCCACGATAACAAGAATGTCGAGGTCGCTATCATTGTGGGGCTGGCCATAGGCGTAGGAGCCGAAAAGGATGATCTTCTCCGGGTGAACAGAAGCAACTATGCGATCCACAATTTCTTGGATCACTAAGCGATCGACTTTCTTGATCCGGGTAACCATTCCTATTCTTCCTCCCCAACCATATCACCAATCACCTTGTGCTCCTCGCTCGACAACCCCCAAGGCCTGAGACAATTGGAAGCACCGCTGCCAACGTATTGGCCGATGCGGTAGCGTTTGGAGAGGTTCTCGACTCTGATAGCTGTGTCGGTCATGATTCGACCTCCTGATGGGAGACTGAAGACCGAGGACCGGAGAGGGGAGCCTTCAAAGCCCGCCGGAAAGACTGCAGCTTGACGAAAAGCTCATGCCCCAGTTTCCTTACTTCTGTAGTTGCATTACTCGCTAGGTAGCCTCGCTGTCCAATAATGTCAAGACAGGCTATCGTTTCTAAGTAAGATCTCAGTGCTAGCCCTAGAAAACGGTTCTGTTCTGCATTACTTTGCCCCGTTGACCCTTCTGCGATGTTTAGCACCACAGAAGTTGCTGCTCGTTCCAGTTGCGATCGGAGATTAAAGTGCTCCGACTGCGGCAGGCTCCCGCTCAACTTGTACACGGTATCCACATACTCCAATGCTAACTTGTACACCCGCAGATCCTGGAACTTGTATGTGGTGGACATCTGTTTTCGGTCACCTGTCCTCGGTCATCGGTCCGCCTTTGCGCTACACAACATCAGCAAAATACCTCTCTGTTTTGCGAAAATATGCCAGCCCGATCAGGAACATGATCGTGGCTATCCCCAATGAGATCCCAAGATTACCCCATGCAAACGGCTTTCCTAAAATTGCCGACCGGTAGGCGTCGACAATGCCAGCCATAGGGTTCAGTAAAATTAGCCACCGCCAGTTTTCCGGGATGATTTTAACTGAGTATATAACCGGGGTTAAGAACATCCAGATCTGGACGAGGAATGGGAGAGCGTACCGGAAATCACGATAAGCAGTGTTTAGGGCACTCACCAATATTCCCACACCAAGGACGGCAAGAATTGTTATCAAAACGAGGGGTAGCACCATCAGAATCGAGAGGCTGGGACTCAGCTGGAAATAAAACATCATAGCGATCAATATCCCAAACGAGATCCCGAAGTCTACAAGCGCCGCCCCCACCGAGGCTACCGGCATGATAATCCTGGGGAAATAGACCTTGGTGATCAGATTGGCTTCGCTGACGATGCTCTGTCCGCTCCGATTCACTGCGTCGGCGAAGAACTGCCAAGGGAGAAGGCCAGCGTAGAGAAAGATGGGATAGGGAAATCCTTCCGAGTCCATCTTCGCCAACCCTCCAAAAACCACGCTGAAGACAACCATCTTTAAGAAAGGTTGGATGAACGCCCACAGAAACCCAAGGACGGCTTGCTTATAGCGAATCTTTACATCCCGCCAGGTGAGAAAATAAAGTAGTTCGCGATACCGCCAAAGCTCGCCTAGCTTCAGAGAGAGCAGCCCACGAGACGGCTGGATAACAGTCGGGGGAACTGCGTTAGATCCATTCAAGAACTTAATGTTTCTCAACATGTTTTCTTTTCAGGTCTCTGCAATACCGATATCTACGCCAGAGAACAGAATTACCCCTCCAGTCTTCAAATCCTTGTGATTCCTCAGTTTTTCGCTCGTTGCCATCACAAATCACTCATTACACGCACCCATTCAGTCCGATGCCCAGGGTCCGGAGTTCCTGGTTCTCAGTTTGTGGTTGGTAGTTTGCAGTGCGTAGTTCGTGGCTTGTTGGGTTCATGGAGTTCGTAGCCCCGTGAAATAATCTATTTTCCGTCATTGCACGGGGCAGGGGTTCATTGGGTTAAAGCTTTTAGCTATCAGCTTTAAGCAATAGGCTAAGTGTTGACGACTGATTGCTACCTTGCCGCTAGCGGCCAGTGCCTAACTGCCCTACCGCTCTAATCAAGCTCATTCACTCCCTGCCATATACCTTATCATAATACTCCTGATAGTCACCGGTGATCAAGACAGTCGGGAGTCTTGAGTCAATAGTCGACAGTCCAAGGGCGGTGAGTGATGGGTCATGGGTCATGGAACACCTCGGTAGTGGGTAGAGTACGCTCCGTAAAGAACCTGAGGAATGAACGTTAGGCTACCTTGTAGGACGGTTAGCTAACTCGATTTTCCGCGTTGCCTCTTGATTTCTCCCACTGCGTCTCGGACGCTAATTTCTTTCAGCCATTGCTCTCGATCATGTGTGTAGTCACCGCTTCCGGTATCGAATTGCTGAAGAAAACGAACCATACCCACGGGTCCCAGGGCTTTAGCCAACGCCTCTATCCCCCGGTCCCTGATTTGCGCTGGACTGACCTCCCGTTGCTTCATCCCTAATCACCTCCATCAGCCACAAGATAGGGTTCTCAATCCTAACTTTTGCTATGCTACCATGCATTGCTGCTCTACGCAAAAATCGATCATCGGTCGTAAGCAACACGTCAGCATTCCCGTCTTCCGCACATGCAATGTGCAAAGCGTCAAGGGCTTTAAATCCAAGCTCTTCTAATTCCATGGCGCGGCGCTCAACCCGTTCGGTCACGCTCACTTTGGAATCTGCCAAGGAAGCTAAAAGCACAACCTTCCGGCGCCTGTCCTCGTCCGGAATACGCGAAATTTCGAAACCTATCGCTTCGCTTCCAAGTAGTCGCCATTCGCGGTTTTGACATCGAGCCAAAATGAGTAGTACAGCCTCGGCTTCCAGGCGGATACGCTCTTGCATCTGGTCATCAAAAGGCCGGTTCAGGCAACAAACGTCCAGATAGATCAGAAACATTTCACCGAGCTCGGGTTAGATCTTGATTTTTGAGGTCCAATGTCCATGGTTCAGAGTCCAAAGGCAAGAGTCCAGGGTCCAACGTCCGCAAACCAGTAGATAATAGGTAGTGAGTGGTTCATAGTTCATGGTCAATAGCTCGTAGCCTGTGGCGCGTGGTTCGTAGAGTTCATTGGGTTAACGGTTTAGGGTCAAGTCTTGTAATGCAACATTTGAGGAGAACTGTGCTGTATGATTGCAAGACCCAATTCTGAGATTCTATTCCTTGATCATATCAACTCTAGCTTCTTTAACACTTCCCGCACCAGCGGCAGGGGCTCTTGCCAAAGCCAATCTACCTTCAGCCAGAATCCCGGGACGGTATGGGAATGATAGACTCCACTCGCCTCCGAATTCGGGGGACACATACCTTATTTCGAATCTCGTCGCTCTCGTAATATTCCGCCTCCCGCAATCTGATATAAAGGGCATCCGCTTCTTCATCATACCTTACTCTCATCGTGCATCCCCCGATGAATACCCAAATGTTTCCCTTTGTCCTTGCGAAAGTTTGGAAAAGAAATTCTCGAGATCGGTTCGAAATTCCCTCAAGGCCATTTCGATGTTCTCCACCAGCGGCTTCAACTTCTGCCAATCGATCTCAAATGTGTAAGAATGTCGAAAGAAATGCCGGAATCCCAAATAGGGCTCGAG
>JAGLXM010000074.1 GCA_023132915.1 Candidatus Bipolaricaulota bacterium | reverse complement strand
TCTCTATGATTCTTTTGAAAAGCTCAACGGTCGCCTCCGGTCCCATCCCTCCCAAGATGCCAATTATTTTTCCTCTGGTCTCAGTTTTCCCGTTCATTTTCCACGTAAATCGCTAAATCTGGACAGTTTGCCTCGCACAGCTTGCATCCAACACAATTTTCGACCCGATACACGGTAACAACATTATATCCCTTTACATTAGATACGCTTGAGAGCTTCAGTACCTCTCTAGGACAATAAAAGATGCACAGGCCACAGCCTTTACAGATCTCTTGGGCGATATGTATTTGCTTTACGCTCATCGAACACCCACCTCTAACCTTTTGATAAAGGAAAGAATCTCAGCGGGATCCTTGGCGACGAGAGAGCCGGCATTCCTCAAAGCCCTGATCTTACTTGCAGCCGTCTCTCCCTCTCCCTCGATGATGGCGCCAGCGTGCCCCATGCGTGCACCCTTCGGCGCAGCGCGCCCAACAACAAGGGAGATCACCGGCTTAGTCACATGTTCCTCGATGAGCGCCGCAGCCTCGTGTTCCATAGTGCCCCCAACCTCTCCAAGCATGACCACGACCTTGGTATCCGGATCCTCCTCAAACATCTCTAAAACCTCCCGTTGCGTGAGCCCCCAAAGTGGGCCTCCACCGATACCTACGATCGTCGATTGCCCGATCCCGTGTTCCGTTAGAAGCTTGCAAACCTCATAAGAGAGGGCCCCGCTCTTGGAGACGAGTCCCACGTGGCCTTCCTTTAGCACACGATCCGGGTGGACGCCGACCTTACACTTGCCCGGGGAGACCAGTCCCGGCGTATCCGGCCCCAGTACTTTGATCCCCTTGATGGCAGCGTAGTTAAGGACGGTCAGCACATCCTGGTCAGGTATTCCCTCCGCCGTCAATACCACAAAATGTATCCCGTTGTCGATCGCTTCTATGGCGGCGTCTTTGGCAAATCGAGCCGGTACGAAGCTCAGGGCAACATCGGCTTCGTGCTCGGAAAGCGCCTCTTCGACGAGGTCATAAACCGGGATACCATCAACCATGGTACCGCCTTTGCCTGGGGTCACCCCAGCAACAATGTTAGTACCGTACTCCTGCATCACCTTCGTCTGAAACGACCCCACCCTACCAGTTATCCCTTGTACCAACACTCGGGTATTTTCATGAACCAGAATTGCCATCATGACCCCTTTACAGTATCCACAGCGGTGCGGATCGCGGTTGGAAGATCGTTAAGTGCCTCTATCCCAACCGTTTGAAGCCTTGCTCTTCCAGCCTCCTCCTGTGTGCCACACATCCGCACGACCAACGGAACGAATACTTCATGCCGTTTTAGATAAGCAACTATTCCATCCGCCACCTCGTCCATCCGCGTAAGTCCACCGATCAAGCTGATCAACAGAACTTTCACGCGGGGATTTGCAAGGACCACTTCCAGGGCCTGTTGCATGCTCTCCTTACCACCGAACCCACCCAGCTCGCAGAAGTTCGCCGCTCGGCCCCCTGCATCTTGAATCAGATCCAGTGTTAACATCCCGGTTCCGGCACCATCGGATATCATGCCCACATTTCCATTCAGAGATACGTAAGTGATACCCTTGCCCTCAGCCAACTGTTCCGCCCTGGATCTCCCATCTTTTCCTGACCGGGTCTGTTCAGCTTTTAGCCTGCCAAACAGATTACCGTGGCGGTAAGCTGCCTTGTCATCCAACACGATCTTCGCGTCCAACGCCAACAACCCATCCGCGGTCACAGCGAGTGGATTGATCTCGACGAGGGCGCCATCGTAGCTACGGAATATATCGAAGAGCGAGTGAGCGAGGTTCGCAAAATCACGTAGGTGTTCCTCTACCCCGATCCTCTTAGCCAGATAGTGCACCGTGTAATCCGACAGGCCAACGGATGGATCGATGTATTTTTTCACAATCTGCTCGGGGCTTTCTCGATCTACCTGCTCAATATCGATACCACCAGCGTCACTTGCCATTATCACAGGAAGTCTTGCCAGTTTATCGATAAGAAGGGCCAGATAAAGCTCCTTTTGCACTTCGACCTTCTCTTCGGCCAATACCACCCGGACAGGATTTCCCCTGATGCGTGTGTTCAACAACTCATCCAATACGGCGGCAGCTTCATTGGCATCAGTAACGGGTTTTATCGCGCCCGCTTTTCCCCGACCTCCTACAGGGACCTGAGCTTTCAACACCACAGGATAGAGCAGGTTCTCTAAGTCGGTCGATGATTCTAGCAAAACATTTTTGGGGACCGGGATTCCATGTTCCGAAAAAATCCTTTTAGCTTGAAATTCGAGTAGTCGCATTGATCAGACCTCCAGCGAGACGTTGCGTTCTATTGCAAGGGCCTTCCCACGTTTTGCCGCCTTCAGGTTCGCTTCCAAGAATCGCTGCGGAACACTGTCACGAATCGCCTCGATCAGGGCCTCCTCTGAAAACATTCCGGTTGCTTGTCTCAGGAAGCCCAACATCAACATGTTTGCGGTAATCTGTTGCCCAATCTCCTCCGTTGCAATCTTCGTTACCGGAACCTCCAGGATCCGGATGTCATCACGAGTTGGTCGCACTACAAATCTGGGATCGAGGATTAAGATCCCCTTAGAGTTCAATCGGTTGAGGTAGCGATCGAGAGCGGACTGTGACATCGCTACCAGGATGTCCATTTTGTCAGCTGAGGGTGAGTTAATCGCTCCTTCAGAGAGAATTAGCTCTGCCTGACACTCTCCACCACGTGCTTCGGACCCATATGACTGTGTCTGTACCCCGTTCAGTCCAGCGCGCACCGCGGCTGTACCGAAGACGGTCGCTGACAAAACGAGCCCCTGACCCCCGAATCCGCAAAACTGTAAGTTAATCCGGTCCTTTTGCATCACTTTTCCCCTCCTGTCGCGAGGATCGAGCTGCCCTCAAACACGGGCCTCTGGTAATCTACAAAGTCGCCGAGAACAAACCGATCTTTTAGCTCCTCATCAGAAAGGTTCTTTGCTTCCTTGAGCGTTACAGATCTTTCTTCGATCCATTGGACGCACTTGGTGGGGTCACCGGTCCGTAGGGCCCGCCGGCCAAAATTGGTTGGGCATTGGGCGACAAACTCAACTAGGGCAAAGCCCTTGTGTTGCAACGCCTTTTTGAGCGCCTGGATCCCTTGCCCGGACCGGTAGGTGCTCCAGCGACTAACGAAGGTTGCTCCCGCAGCCAAAACCAGCTTGCAGAGGTCAAAGCGAGGCTCAACATTCCCATACGGGGTGGTCATTGTGCGCAACTTTTCAGGTGTCGTAGGGGCGACTTGCCCCCCGGTCATTCCAAAGGTCAAGTTGTTGACGACGATCATCGTCACGTCCAGGTTCCTCCTGGCAGCCTGAATGAAGTGATTTCCCCCTATGGCAGCGGCGTCGCCATCCCCGGCGAAGATGACCACTTCTAACCCTGAGTTGTGCAGTTTCATTCCGGTGGCCCAAGGGAGTGTGCGCCCATGAACACCATGTAGGGCATCGGCGTGCAGGTAAACCGGGATTCTGGCCGTGCAACCAACCCCACCGATAGCGACGAGCCTGTCGAAGTCTAACTCAATCTCATCGGCTGCCTGCAGGAAGAAGTTCATAACCTGGGCGGCCCCACATCCTGGGCAAAAGAAGTGCGGTAGGCTTCCCTCGCGCAAATATCGTCTGAGTGGATTCTTCGTCACTCTACTACCTCCTCGATCGCGGCGTATATCTCGGCAGGTGTATGGATCTCACCCCGGTTTTTCGTCACCCAAACGACCTCGCAGCAGCCGCCACTGGCACGTTCGATCTCCCCTGCATACTTCCCAATGTTCATCTCTACGGCGAGGATCACCGAAGCATGCTCGGCCACTGCTCGGATCTCCTTTTCTGGAACCGGCCAAACGGTCACCAATTTTAACAGCCCTGCTTTGATACCGTCTTCCCGAGCCTGGTCGACGGCATCCAGGGCTGGCCGGCTTTCGCTACCATAGGCGATCAACACAATCTCAGCGTCATCAAGAAAGAAGCCCTGTGTTTCGACAATATCATCACGATGACATGTGATCTTGCCGATAATACGCTCATACATCACCTCAAAGACATCCGGGTCCCAACTGATCCCACCCCATTCATCGTGCGGGTTGAGAGAATGAAGGATGCGGTACCCTTCTCCGAGGTCCGGTAGCGGGGGGATCCCGTCCGGATCAGCCTTAAAGGGAACAAACTCCTTCGGTGGTACATTGGGTCTTGCGCGATTAACAATCTCGATGTCTTTAGGGTCAGGGATAACAAGATTCTCTCGCATCAGAGCAATCGTGGTCTCCGACATCACGATGACGGGTGTGCGATACCTCTCGGCGAGGTTGAACGCCTTTATCGTGTGCTCGAACAGCTCCTGCACGGATGAGGGAGCAAGCACGATCATCTCATAGTCGCCACTTGCAGCCCAGCGCATCTGCATTACATCGGATTGCGTCGCATAATTGTCACCCCTACAGCGCTGAACATCTACGATGACTAAAGGGATCTCCGCCGCCACCGCGTAACCAATTCCTTCCTGCATATAGTTGAAGCCTGCACTTGCCGTAGCGGTCATCGCCTTGGCCCCCGCGAGGGATGCTCCTGTCAGTGCATAGATAGAACATAGCTCGTCTTCACCCTGGAGAAACCTACCCCCAACCTCGGGCATCCGAGCCGCCATCCGCTCGGAGATTTCATTGGCTGGAGTTATTGGATACCCAGCGAAGAAATCGCACCCTGCTGCAAGTGCACCCTCAACAACAGCATAGTTCCCGAGCATGAAATGCTTTCCCGTCAGGACCCTGTTATTGTCGGCTTGTGTTTGCATTCTGCCTCCTCAAAATGTACCTGGTCACGATCCCGTATTTTCAAGCAACTGAGAGCTCCGGCAATGTTATCCGCCAGGATTGGTTTCCCGGCTGGTGACTGCTGAATGGATCACTTCGTGAAAGTTCTGTGTTTATCAGCATTTCTTTAACTCGTTGCAATCACAGACTCTAAGTCCTCAATATCAATAGTCACCGATTTGTCGACAAGCTTATCGGCATCACCGGGATCCCTGAAACCGAATCCGGAAACAACCAGCACAACTTTTTCGTCCTTGTTGAGCTTCCCGAGTTTTATAAGCCTACGAAGCCCTGCTAATGTAATCGCGCCAGCCGGTTCGGCAAAGATCCCCTCTATTCTTGCAAGGTCCCGTTGAGCGGCAATGGTCTCTTCGTCAGGCACCGCAATCGCTGTTCCGCCCAGTTCTTGCAAGAGCTTCAAAACACGATTCCCACTCGGCGGATAAGGATTCCCCAAGGAGCGAACAATAGAGGTAAACTCATGATCCACCCGCTTGATTGTCTCCGCGCTTTTTTCAAAAGCGACTACAATCGGCTGTGCGTCCGAAGGCTGTACAACTGCCAACTTAGGGATCCTTGGAATCAACCCAAGCTCTTTGAACTCCTCAAAACCTTTCCCCAGGCCTGAAGCCAATCCTCCACTGCTGGCTGGTGTCACCACCCAGTCTGGAACTTGCCAGCCCAGATCCTCTACAATCTCGAAGGCGATGGTCTTGTATCCCTCTTCTCTAAATGGATTGTCCGAATTGATGAATAGTACACCGTGCTTTTTGGCTATCTTTAGAGATTCATCATACATCGAATCATATCCACCCACTACCTGTATAACCTTTGCGCCGTAAACACTTAGGTACAACACTCTTGCACTAGTCATGTACTCAGGCGCGAGGATGTAGCACGTCTGCCCTGCTCTGGCTGCATACGCTGCCATGGACGTACCCATGTTTCCGTGCGAGACGGTTCCCACAGCGTGCATCCCACGTTCTACAGCTACTGTCATCCCTACGGTGGCACCCCGATCTTTGAATGTTCCCGTCGGATTCCTCCCGTCATCCTTGAGAAAAAGGTTGGAAAGGCCGATGGAACTTGCAAGAGTTTTGGCCTCATGCAGAGGCGTAGCTCCTTCCCCTAAGCTCACAGGCTCAGTGGAAGGGCTTACTGGCAGGAGCTCTCGGTACTTCCAAACCCCCGCCGGCTTTTCTGCGAGGCTTTTCACGGTGACCTTCTTCGCCAAGCTTCCGTAGTCATAGGTGACCAAAAGCGGACCGTTGCATGAGTCACATCGATACCGGATCTCTTCTGGCGAGAATTCCTGACCACAGACACCACATTTATACCCTACAAAGTTCATCAGTGCCTCCTTTAGCACAGACAGAGCACAACGCCTGAAGAAGGCGTGAAAACGAAACCGTCGGAACGCATCCAGATCGCCTTATAAAAAGCGCTCATCCTGTATTAAAGCTTCCTATTTTCCAATGCCTCAGGGTTTAGCGGATAATGCGGACTCCCACCTTCCAAAACCAGTCTTATCTCAATAGCTGCCTCCTTTAGTTCTCGATAGAGCGCCTCTTCCGACCACCCGGCCATATGCGGCGTCACCACCACATTCGGAAGGTGTAAAAGCGGATTCTCATGCCGAGGAGGTTCCGGTTCAAAAACGTCCAGCCCAGCTCCAGCGATCTCTCCGTTTTGCAATGCCTTTACAAGGGCTGACTCATCGATCAAACCTCCCCGAGCCGTATTGACGAGATACGCGGTTTTTTTCATCATTGAAAACTCTTGCTCCCCAATTAGATGCCGTGTCTTGTCTGTTAGGGCAGCATGAAGTGTTATATAATCCGATTGCTCTAATAAATCTTTAAAACTTACCAGATTGGCGTTGAACTCTCCCGCTTGTGCGGGAGAAATGTATGGATCATAGGTTAGAAGATTGACGTCGAATCCGTTAAGCATCCGGCACAATGCCTTGCCAATTCCGCCTAACCCAACGATGCCGATCGTCTTGCCACATAATTCTTGCAAGCCAGCATCTGACTCTCTCCAGGCTCCGCCTCTTAGCCTCTCCATTTGTGGGAGCACCTTCTTCGCAAGACACAGGATCAGCATGACTGCGTGCTCTGCCACCGTCACATAATTCACTCCTGGAGTCCAAGCTACCACTATCCCTCTTTTCGTAGCGGCCTCATAATCGACGTTTTCGGGCTTTGCACCACGCTTTGCGATGATCCTGAGTTTAGGAGCAGCCGCTATCACGCGCGAGGTTATAGCATGCTGGGAAGTGATCATTACCGCATGATATGGCCCTATTATTTGAAGCAAATCCTCCTCTGTATATCCCCCCTTTTTGTTCTTAAATGACAGATCAGCTATTTCCTTCAGCTCTTGAAAAAAAGCGAACCGATCCTCAGCCTCAAGTAGCAAGACTTTCGGTTTTTCCATCAGTTCTGTGTTCCTCCTCTTTTTTCTTAACTGGATTCTGTTCTAAACCACTATGCATACACTCATCAGTGAAAATGTCCTCCCTGCTATTCTTTCAAGGGGATAGTTGGAGTGCCCCCCTCAAGCTGGACACGTTGGGGCCGAAATTGATACATGCCATTGGGCCGACTTGATCGCTTGTTCAAACTCCACCGGACTGACATAACCAAGTGCCGAATGTAACCGCTGTTGATTGTATATCAGTTCGATGAACTCGCCAATCCTCTCCTTCACTTCCGCAAACGTCCGGTACTCCGAAACATAGACCTCCTCCACCTTCAACGTCTTTATGAAGCTCTCCGCTTGTGCATTGTCGTAGGGATTCCCTTTGCGAGACATGCTGATGGTGAACCCGTGTTCTTCGAGAATCTCTATGTAGTCATCCGCTGCATACTGTACACCACGGTCCGAATGGTGGATACACCCTGCAGAAGGGACCCGCTCGGTAATGGCTGCCTCAAGCGCGGCACAGGTGAGTGCCGCATCAATGTGCCGCGACAGTGCCCAACCAGCAACCCGACGCGAGTAGGCATCGAGAATCACTGCCAGGTAGACAAAGTCGTGCAGTAACCGAATGTAGGTGATATCCGCCACCCAGACTTGGTCCACCCCGGTGATGATCACGTCTTCGTAGATGTTCGGATATACCGGGTAGGGATGATCGCTGTCTGTGGTCCTCACGAAACGGCGCTTAGTTCTACACAAGAGATCCGACTCCCGCATCAGCCGCAGGACACGCTTGTGATTGACCCGGAATCTCTCTTGCTTCAATTGAGCCGTCATACGACGATATCCATACCGCGGGAAACGCAGTGCCAGTTCCTCTAGCCGATCTCGGATATCCGCATCCTCTTTACGCTTGGCTTCGTCTGCACGAGACTTGTAGTAGTACGTGCTGCGGGGGATGCCCATCACTCGACACCCCCACTTGATCGATTCGAGGTTGGTCCGCTGATCATGGAGGAACGCTCGTTTTCCCGCAACAGAGCGAAGCGTACGCCCTTTTTTAGCAGCTCGTTCTCCATAGTCAACCGACCAATCATCCGTTCCAGTTCTTTGATCCGCTCATCCTTGGCCAAAGGGCCCGCAATCTCTTCTAGCTTGCCTTCTGCGTAGCGCTTCCTCCACTGAATGATCAGGTGATCTGAGATACCATACCGACGGGACAACTGTGCCTGTGTCGCCTCTCCCGCCAGAAACTCCTCAACGACTTGACTCTTAAACGCCTTGCTGAACTTCCTCCTGCCTACCATGAACCGGCCTCCTCGCGACCCTGCAGACAATGTATTAACTCCCACACCTATTTGTCCAGTCGCAGGGGTTCACTCCAGCATGTAACTACTCTGCCCTCAGCGTCAAATGGCGTAGGTACCGAAGGATAGATGCCGTTAAGCCGAATAGATCGCTGTGTCACTTTCGCCCACCTTTTACAGTCTACGCGCCGCATTATCTTTGAAAGAGCTCTCGCAGACGCACCTTTGTGAAAAGGGGCAGAAGATTCGCGGCGCCCCCACAACTGCGAGCGCTCCTAGAATGTTATACACCGTGAGTAATGTGCGGGTCGATGATGTCGCGTATCCCATCTCCTAGCATATTGAACGACAGTACAGTGATTAGAATGGCAACCCCAGAGAAGAGCGAGATCCAGGAGGCGTTGCTCAGGTAGTCCATTCCCTCGCGAATGATGCCACCCCAAGTGGGTGTTGGGGGCGGAACCCCCAGTCCGATAAAGCTCAAGTTGGCCTCGATGCGGATGGCAGTAGCGGTCCACAGGGTCCCCATCACCAAAACCTCGCCCAGATGCGATTGATCGTTGACATAGTCTTCCAGTTCATGTTAGCTGGGAGACGGGAGGAGATCAAACCCTGTCAGATGATGCGTTCAAGGCGCGGGTTGGGCGTAATCCCAGGGGTCCTCCCCGTTTGGCGACCGGACGGTCCTCGATCTGTTTGATGTCGGCGGTGAAGTCGACGGGGCGGCGCTGGAGATGGCGCTTCCTATTCCGAATGCGTTGACAGGTGCGCCACGGTCCTTGAACAGGGAGATACGGGCCGAAATCGATCCCGCCGGAGACCACGATCCGGATCAGCTCGAACCCGACCTGATCGAGCACGCCTTGCGTACCTACTAGTAGTCCAGAATCTGAGATAGGAAGAGCTTCGTGCGTTCGTGTTGCGGGTTGTGGAAAAATTCCTCGGGAGTGTTCTCCTCGACCAGTTGGCCATAATCGAAGAAGACGATCCGGTTCGCCACCTCGCGCGCAAAGCCCATCTCGTGAGTGACCACGATCATCGTCATACCGCTTCGGGCCAGTTCCTTCATCACGTCAAGCACCTCTTTGATCATCTCTGGGTCCAATGCCGAGGTCGGCTCGTCGAAGAGCATGATCTTTGGTGTCATCGCCAATGCACGCGCTATGGCCACGCGCTGCTGTTGCCCACCGGAGAGCTGCTCCGGGTATTTTTGCGCCTGCTCGGGGATGCCAACACGCTCCAGGAGCTGTATCGCGATCTCTTCTGCCTTGCTCTTCTTCATTTTAAGCACCCAGAAAGGCGCAAGCGCGACGTTCTGCAGCACTCTAAGGTGAGGAAAGAGGTTAAACTGCTGGAAGACCATTCCTACTTCGCGCCGGATGGTTTCTATGTTCCGCAGATCGTTTGTCAACTCCACGCCGTCCACGATGATCTGCCCCCGTTGATGCTCCTCCAGGCGGTTGATCGTGCGGATGCACGTGGATTTTCCGGAGCCCGAGGGTCCACAGATCACGATCACTTCACCCTTCTGCATCGTGAAGGTAATCCCTCTGAGCGCATGAAAGTCCCCGTACCATTTGTGCACATCGCGGTAGATGATGATCCCTTCGTTACTTGTTACGGACAAATTCGCTCCCCTCCTAACGCTCTCCTACGCCCAGCGTTTTTTCCATCCTACGACTGATGTAGGACATTGAGTAGCACAGGATCCAGAACACAATCCCGATAAACACGTATAGCTCAAATATGGTCCCTCGCCATTCGATGTTGCCCATTATGCTTCGCGTGATGTTCAAGAGCTCAAGAATCGCTATGAATCCAAACAGAGTCGTGTCCATAAACAGGGAGATGAATTGCCCAACGATCGCAGGAATGACCAGACGCAACGCCTGTGGTAGGATGATGAGGATGGTGATCAATGCTTTGTTGAGTCCTACAGCACTGGCAGCTTCATACTGCCCCCTGGGGATAGCCTGCAGTCCCCCGCGGACGTTCTCCGCCATGTACGCCGCTGAAAAAGCGGTGATCGTCATCATCGCACGGATGAGCAGATCGGGTCGTATGTTGGCCGGTAGAAGCAACTGCAACATGATGCTGGCCATGAAGAGCAGACTGATCAACGGCACCCCGCGGATAATTTCGATGTACGCTGTACAGACCCATCGAAGAGCCGGTAGCTCACTCCGCCGCCCGAGGGCCAACAGTACGCCTATGGGGAATGAAAGGCCGATCCCCACCACTGCAGCGATCAAGTTAAGCAGAAAACCCCAAGTAGTCCTTCTTTCAATTACAGGAAGGATCCCAGCTACCCCATTGAGCAAAACGAGGCTAATGGGGAATGATAGTATCCAGGCAGCGATCTCCAGGCGTTTGCACCAGCGAATACCTTTACTGAGGTGCCCCAAGCCAAACCCGACAGCAGCGGCAACGGCAATACCGACGAGCCATCCTCGAGTCCCCCAAGGAAACGGAAGAATAGCGAACAGAACCGACACCGAAGCAACTATTGTGGACACCCGACGCATCAAGCCTCCATGGGATCCACCACTGAACCCCAATAAGAAAGCGATCATATAACCGGTTGTCCACACGCGCCACAGGTATTCTACGGGATAAGTACCGACCAACAGCAGCTTTAAGTTGGCGGGGATGACTTCCCACCGTGCCCCCAAGGCCCACTTAAGCAGACCGAATACGACCGTCACGATCAGCGCTGTCGACACGACGGTGAGTATCACATTGAGCCAGCTGCTGAAGAGGTTCTCCTTCAGCCACCGAAAAACGGGGATTCGCTCGATAGGAGGCCGGAGCTGCTCTTTAACTGTGTGAACGATCTGTTGATTATCGTTCATGATCAGCGCTCCACCAATTTCATACGTCGATTGTAGTAGTTCATCAGAAGGGAGGTCAGCAGGCTCATCGTGAGGTAGCTAGCCATGATCAACAGGATCATCTCCACCGCACGCCCGGTCTGATTGAAGATCGTTGTTCCCACGTTCATCAGATCGTAGTAACCGATGAGGATCGCCAGGCTGGAGTTCTTGGTCAGGTTGAGGTACTGGCTGGTCAGAGGTGGGATGATAACCCGCAACGCTTGGGGCATTACCACCAACCGCAGGACTTGCGCTCTTTTCAAAGCAACCGCCTTGGCCGCTTCAATCTGCCCCTTGCTGACTGCGAGGATCCCTGCGCGTACGATCTCGGCGATAAATGCTCCGGTGTATACCGATAACCCCATGAGAAGGGCCGTAAACGAGGTCGATAGCCACAGCCCTCCCGTAAAGTTGAACTTTTTCAATACCGGCACGGTAAGAGCCAATGGGTTACCGGAGGTGAGGAACCAGCCGGCAAAGGCGATCAGGATGAAAACCATTCCTGCCCATGCGATGGGAAACCCTGGGCGCTCCGCGCGTTTCAGTTGCGTGCGCCGAAGCACGTACACGATGATCGCTAGAGCCAACCCGCCGATGACGTAGAACATCCATGTGCTAAATGATTCCGTTGCTGTGGCCCATGGTATGTACACTCCCCGCCGAGTGAGGTAGATCAAGCCGGGCAGTCTGATGCTGTTCTTGACCATCGGTAGACTTGTTAACATCACCGCAAAGTACCAGAAGAATAGCTGCACAAGCAATGGTATATTGCGGATGACCTCCACGTATATCCCAGCCAGTTTCTTCACCAACCAATTACTCGATAAGCGAGCGACGCCAACGACTATGCCAATCACAGTTGCCAATACGATGCCGATCAGTGCGACACGGATCGTATTGACAATCCCGACCCAGAATGCATACCCATGGACATCGGTTGGATCGTAGCGTAGACCCTCTGAGATGGGAAATCCCGCCGTGTTCTTGAGGAAACCAAAACTAATCTTCAGACCATACGCCTTGAGGTTGTTCTGCAGGTTGTTGAGCAGCCACCATATTCCCGCGGCAATGATCAGCAGAAACAGTACTTGGCCTATCACGCGCAACACACGTATGTCGCGCCAGAAGGGGATCGACTGGGAGGAAGCAACCTTATTATTCAATGCCCATTCCTCCCATGGACCAAGAACAAATAGAGTACAGCCTGTCTCACAACAGGCTGTACTCGTCGGTTACGATTCTACCGCCATGCTGGGCAGTAAATCAGCCCACCGTTTGTCCACAGATCGTTGAGCGATCCGGCCCGCGGTATGTCGAGGCCGCTCGGGCCCAAGTGACGATCGTAGATCTCGCCGTAGTTCCCGACCGCTGCGATAACGTTCACCGCCCAATCCTCGGCCAGGCCCAACTTCGCACCCATTCCTCCTTCCACACCGAGGAAGCGTCGGATCTCAGGGTTTGTGCTCTCAAACGTGAGCGCGTTCGCCTGTGTGATCCCGTGCTCTTCGGCGAAGAACGTGGCGAAGACAGTCCACTTGACGATGTCGTACCACTCGCTGTCGCCGTGGCGGACGACCGGTCCCAAGGGTTCCTTGGAGATCGTGTCCGGCAGAATGACGTGATCATCCGGATTATCGGCGATGGTCCGCAGCGACGCCAGCTGTGATTTGTCGCTGGTGTAGCAGTCACAGGCTTCGGCGTCGTACGCGCCGAAAGACGCTTCTGTCTGGGCGAAGACCTGAGTCTTCAAAGCCAACTTATTTGCGCGAAACGCATCGGCCAGGTTGCCCTCCGTGGTTGTCCCTGAGGTTACACAGACCGTGGCCCCGTCCATGTCCATGATTGAGTTGATGTTATCAGCCTTTCTGACGATGAACCCTTGGCCATCGTAGAACGTGGTCGGGCAGAAATTGAGCCCCAGATCCTTGGAATCACGGGTGAGCGTCCAAGTGGTATTACGAAGCAACACGTCAATCTGACCGGCTTGTAGTGCAGTAAGGCGTTCCCCTGCGGTCAAGGGAATGAACTCAATGTCCACACCGATCGCAGCGGCGATCGCCCTGCCGTAATCGACATCGAACCCAGTAAATTCACCGGTGGCTGCATCCAAAGCGCCAAAACCAGGTAGCACGTTGTTGACGCCAACGATCAGCTTACCACGAGCCAGCACGGTTTCCAGGGTTTGCTGCCCCATCGCACAGACAGAAACAAACAGCGCCAACAAAACAGCAACAACTAATATCCTCTTCACGACTACCTCCTTATAAACTTTAAGCAAACACCACAACCAACGTGCCTTGACGAACTAGAAAAACCTAACTACTGCACCACCTCCTTCCCTCTCGAGTATCGACATAACCTGATAGGCTTCTTTTTCAGGAGGCGTGTGCTCTCCGCGCACGCTTGTCTGAACCCCTTGCAGTAAAAACCGTAAATCTAACCTCAGTGCGCAACCACCGCTCCTCATGATTCCTAAGAACTTCTATGCAGAAAATCCTGAAACTCCGTTTAATCGTAGCGAGAAACAAGAGGAAAGTCAACATTTAGAGTTGTTTCATACAAGATGAGAATGAGGGAGGGGGTACTGGCAGCAATGGTCGCCTTTCTCAAACCCCTTCTCACTCGCTGCCCGTACACCACATGCTTGGACTCTAACGTTCATTCCTAATTTGTTTGCGCGATCAACATGTTCTCAAACTGTGAAAGATGGGTTAGAGACAGCTCTCGCAGACGCACCTTTGTGAAAAGGGGCAGAAGATTCGCGGCGCCCCCATAACTGCGAGCGCTCCTCGAATGTTATACACCGTGAGTAATGTGCGGGTCGATGATGTCGCGTATCCCATCTCCTAGCATATTGAACGACAGTACAGTGATTAGAATGGCAACCCCGGAGAAGAGCGAGATCCAGGAGGCGTTGCTCAGGTAGTCCATTCCCTCACGGATGATGCCGCCCCAAGTGGGTGTTGGGGGCGGAACCCCCAGCCCGATAAAGCTCAAGTTGGCCTCGATGCGGATGGCAGTAGCGGTCCACAGGGTTCCCATCACCAAAACCTCGCCCAGGATGTTGGGCAAGGCGTGCCTGAAGATCACCCTTAGATCGCTGAATCCAAGTGCACGAGCAGCGGTGATGTAGTCCTGCTCCTTGATAGCAAGGGTCGGCGCGTGGGCTATCCTGGCGAACCGTGGAGCCATGATGATCCCGATGGCGATGATCAGTTTTCCCATCCCAGAGCCGAGGATGGCCATGATCATTAACCCCATGATCAGGTTGGGAAAGGACATCAAGACATCGACCGTCCGCATGACCAAGTTCTCGACTTTACCCCCCTTCATCGCGGCGATAATGCCAAGGCTCGTGCCCACTACCATCCCGATCAACACCGAGCAAACCCCTACAATCAGGGAGACTCGGGCTCCATAGATGATCCGACTAAAGCTATCCCGGCCAAAGTTGTCCGTTCCAAGCAGGTGCCCTCTTTGCGGGGAGAGCAGGCGATGGTAGACGTCTTGATCCAGTGGGTCGTATGGGGCGATCAGCGGGGCGAAGATCGCGACCAGGACAACGATGAGGGTGATCACAGCCCCGGCAAAGGCGGTCCTGTTTTTCCTAAACGTCCTCCAAAGGCGTGCTGTCTCACTCATATCTTCTCAGTCATAGCGGATCCGCGGGTCGGTAAAGCCATAGGCCAGGTCAGTTATAAGGTTGATAAATACGACTAAAGAGCTAAAGATGACCATGATGGACTGCAGCGTGATGTAGTCCCTTTGTTTCATTGCCCCCACCATCATCTTCCCTAGGCCGGGCCGAGAGAAGACGACCTCGGTCATCACTGAGCTTCCGATGAGCACGATGGAGAACATCCCGACAACGGAGAGGACCGGCAGGAGGGCATTTCGCAGTACGTGCTTGTAGATGACAAGACGCTCACGGAGCCCCTTGGCGCGCGCGGTACGCACGTAGTCCTCGTTTAGAATATTCAGGATGGAAGAGCGAGTCATGCGTGTGATATAGGACATCATAATTAACGCCAAGGTAAGCGCCGGTAAAAACAGGTAATAGAGGGTTTCCCCAAAGTTACTTAGGTCCCCTCCCCCAACGACGGGAAACAGATTAAACTTAATGGAAAAAATGAGCAATAGCAAAATTCCAAGGTAAAAAGCAGGAACGGACAAACCCACTAGGGAAAACACACGTCCGATATAGTCAACCAGGCGGTTCCGCCGAAGCGCGGTGAGGATCCCCAGCAGGATTCCAAACAGCGAACCAAGGATAATGCCGCTTGCCGTCAGCTCAAGTGTGTAGGGAAAAGCGCTTGCGATCTGCGAGGCGACCGGTCTGCTGTTGATCAATGATCGCCCCAGGTCCCCGCGGAAGAGGCCCGCGAGGAACTGAAAGTACTGCACGTACAGGGGTGCATTTAACCCCATCTTCTCGCGGAGGGCCTCTACTGCCTCCTTGGACGCGTAGTCCCCGAGGGCGGCGACCGCAGGGTCACCAGGAGCCACCCGCACCAGCAGGAAGACAAGCGTTAATACGGCAAAAAGGATGGGAATAGCAAGAAGAACCCTACGGACAAGATAGCTACCCATGGATTTTCTCCTTGCTAAGAAGCGATGCAGGCCCCCCTAAAAAGAGCCTGCATCGTATCGCTTGATGGTTACTTGAGAATGCGCGTCTTCTCCGTGACCTGTGTGTAGAGAGCGACTGTAGATTTGAGGTCATATCCCCAATCCACTTTCTCACTACGTGCGAAGATGAACCCTAGCATGACCAGTGGATAGGACACCAGGTACTCGGCTAGCTCCCGCTGAGCTTCCTTCCAACAAGCGATCTGCATGTCGGCGTCGACCTGCACCCGTGCTGTTTCGATGAGATCGTCGATCCCGGTATAGTGTGAGAAGTTAGTATCTGGCTTGGCACCAGTAACCACGATGGAGTCAGAGTGGTAGAAGCGGGTCAGGAAAACATCGGCATTCGGCCTCCACGCAATGTAGATGACGATAGGATTGACGTCATCGCGAATCATTGAGTGCATGGTGGAGTGATCGACCACTCTGAGCTGTAGGTCGATGCCAACCTGCCGCAGCTGAGCTTGGATCAGCTCATAGACCCGCCGGTAGCTCGCCCGTTCCGAGGTCACTGCCTCCATTGAAAACCCATTGGGGTAGCCAGCATCTGCCAGGAGGTCCTTTGCCTTCTCCCGGTCGACGTCATAAGCCAGCCCCGCCGCCCACAGCTCTGGGTAGGTGAGGCCGCCAGCAAGGTAGTTAATCGGGACCTGGGAGTAGAGGGCTTCCACGGTGTCCCCGAAGAAGGCCAGAAACTCGTTTCGGTCAAGGGCGTAAGCAATGGCCTTCCTCACGGCCTTCTTGCCCAGTTCATCGCGCTTGAGGTTAAAGTGCATGGTGACTGTCTCTCCCGGGCCGAAGCTATCAACGACAATCCCAGGGACGGCTCCCATCATCTCTACCCAGTCCTGTTCACGTCGGCCTTCAACGACCTCAAGTTCGCCCGAGCGCAGGCCCAGTTCACGGCTGGCTACCTCGGGCATGTAACGCACCTCGACGGTCTTAAGGATAGGAGCCCCGCGGAAGTAGTCGGCGTTGCCCTTCAACACCACTCTGTCCATGGGGACGTATTCATTGTACATGAACGGGCCGGTTCCCACTGGATGGGTCTTGAAGGCGTCGTCTCCCATCGCCTCGATCGGTACCTTAGGGATGATGAACCCCCCAGCATAGTCAGCCACCTTCGGCAAAAAGAGCATGGCAGAGAGGGGCTCTTCCAGGGTGATCTTCACGGTATAGTTGCCTACGGCCTCGAAGCTCATCCCAACGTACTCCCCTGCGTAGGAGGAACGGTCAGGATTGGCAGCCTTGGTGAAGGAGTAGACGACATCCTCCGCGGTCAGCTCGTAGCCAGCGTTACCGTCCCATGGGTGGACCATGACCCCATGTTTGAGTTCGAAGGTCCACACCCGCCCCCCGTCCGTGGGCTCTGGAATCTCCACAGCAAGGTCGGGTTCAAAGACCGAGATGTCTCCGGGTTTGTAGCGGATAAGCCCGTTGAACACCATGTCGACTATGGCACGATCCGGGGTAGTTGCCGAGCGATGAGGATCGAGTGTGCTCAGATCCTGTGCGTCCAGGGCGATGCGTAGGACTTGATTTTGCGCTAACTCTTGTGCCCACAGCCCGCTCGCAAAAACGCCGATTATCAAAGTGAGAGCCAAACTGACAACAAGCAACTTACGATACATCTCTACCTCCTTGATAGATCTTCCTCGTCAGTCGATTCCGACTGAAGTTAAACAAAGCATTGTAGGCACCTACCACCTCCCGTTTCTTGTACTATTTATGGGATAATCACCGCTTTAGTATAGCACCAATTGGAGAGGAAAGTCAACGGTCATCTGCTGGAAAAAGACATTTGGGAAGCGTAAAAGGCGCGATCATTAGCCTCGTTTCATCCGCTTTTTTGTGCACAGGCGCGCTGATCCAGACGTTACACCTTATATCTTTGGCTCCTCGCTGTTTCGCGTGGCTAACTTAAGAGAAAGGCTGAAACGACAAGACTCTCACAAAGAGACTAAGAACGCGAAGAACGGAGAAAATGGAAGACACAGAAAACCAGTGTCTTTCTTGGTCTCCTGTCTTGAAGTTGAACCTGGCTCTGACCAACAGCAACTGCTTAACGCGGAGGAGACCAGGAATGCAGGAAAAACACGTCTTAGAACGATGAGAACAAATGACCCTTTGGGGGTGTAGTAGGCGCTCTGGGAT
>JAGLXM010000073.1 GCA_023132915.1 Candidatus Bipolaricaulota bacterium | reverse complement strand
CTACCGATCTCTACCGGGAGACAGGAAAGATCCGTCTTGTGCAAAAGGTGCTAGGGCATGCAGGCGTCTTCACCACGTTGATCTATACCCGCCTCTTCAACGAGGAGGTGGAGAGCGCTCTCAAATCCTTTCGCCAAGAAGCGGTAGCGGTCTGAGAGGAGAACGTAACAGGGAACTTCAAAGAGTCTGCGCTGGATCGAACTGGAGCCCGTTCGTGCGGGCTTCCGACTAGATGGATGAAACATAGGGACGAATACACCTTTTCACTTCTTGGTTGCGGCGTGCGTTAGTGCTATGATGAAGTCAAGCTTCAGACCGCCGTTAGAAAGGAGGGAGATCATATGATTGAGCGAGTACATCAGCACATTATTGCGGAGCTTCAACAGGGTGCACGCACCGACACGCTTTTCATCCTCACCGCGGTTCTGCTTAACCTGTTGGTTCTTGCCATCAATTCTTCGCTGGCTGCTGCTGAGTCGCGCGAGATTACCAATCGTATTATTGTGATGTTCATCTTTGTTGCTCTCACACTAGTGGTCAATCTCGTTGCGATAGTTGGATTGTTGAAAGGAAAGCAAACCCGGTCCAAGCTCCTAAATGGCCTGCTGAAGATGTACGAAGACCAAGGGGTGGAAGGGTACTACGACCCCTCCCTTATGAGTAACTACAACGTCAGATACAATCTGTTTATCCTCGCAGTCGTTTTTACGGGGCTCATATCGATAGCTGTCCCGTTTGTGATCAGATAGCGCGCTTCGGCCTTTGTGGCTCTGCCATTGGGGTGGGGTTGAAACGCCGTAGACAACCGGTGAAAACGGCTCTTACCCGATCTCCAGGGAGATGCTCGATGTGCGACCGTGGCAACAGCCTCAAGCTGGTAACACAGAGTGAGAGCTTGAGATTGGTACGTCGTAAGAAATGAAGGACTATCTGTAAAGGCTTATCTGCAAGATAAGCCCCGCTATTGCGCCGGGAAGAATCCCAGTAAGTGCTCCGAATAGTCCCCCTCCAAAGACGCCCAGACCCACAACATCCCAGGCGTTCTTCCACTCGCCACTTACATTGATGAAGTTCGGATTCACGGCATAGTTTGCACCCATAAGGGTTCCAACAGTCAGACCACCGATAATGGCTCCTTCCACCACGCCGCCAAGCGCGCCGAGAAACAGGGAAAGCCATTTGTCGCTTTCTACACTCATGATCTGAAAGAATCCACTTGTAGTCAGCATCGATGAAGCCATGCCCACAATAGCCGTAGGGACAAACACCGCGAGCTGTTGCAGTAGAGGTGCCTCCGAATCACTGAACGCAATGAATCCGATGTAGGTGTCCAATGCAAGGCCAATCGCTACCCCGGTTCCAATCGAAGCCCAGTGCAAAGCCGGATCGTTTATTGGTTGTGCAAAAGCAGAGATTAGGAGACTGAACAACAAGAGAAGAACAAGCGGAACCACAACAGCTTTCGTTTTCATGGTTAGAATACAGTCTATATTCAGGCAAAGACAAAATCAATAAGCTCGGATACAACGCCTACTCAAACCTCAGTACGCCTGAGGAATTCGAGGGACACAAACCTTATTTCAGGCTTCTCCTTGAGGAATTATGGTATGCGTCCCCAGGATTCTCACGTCGCAGGCAGGCTACGCCGCTGCAGAGCAAAGGCTGCTTGGAAACGTTGTTTCGTAGCGTCGGGGCTTGTACCCGACGGTTTTCCCACCGTGTGGTAGCCTCAAATCCTCGGGCGTTCAGTCTGTTGAAACCGTGCTTGGCCGAGAAATCGATGATGGAATAATCCCGTCCGACAATCATTATCAAGTCTCGTTTCTCATCGCCTGCGCCGAATTGTGCTTTTTGTGGATGCCAAGAATGAATAGAAATGACTAGATCTTGGTGTTGGATTGCAAGACCCGACCCTCATGTACCTAAAAACGCGGTTGTAGCCCAGCTTGCTTGCATAACTCGTTCGCTGTCACTCGGTCCAACGTACGATGGCGCTTGATTGGGACTATCTTCACGCCATTTGAGTAGATGGAGTGCTTACCCCCTTCGCGCAGGAGGATAAACCCATTCTGCTCAAGATATGCGACCAGATCACGACGTTTAACCGACATTCTATGTCTCGATCGCGACCTGCTCGAAGAGAGCTCCTCCAAGTGGAATCTCTCTGCCTTGTTGGCGATAAGCTAAGAGCATTTCGCGCAACGCGTCCTTGAGCAGTTCCCTGCACTCCTCCAGGGTTTGACCTTCAGTGACCACTTCGGGCCATTCGACCAATTGCCCCATGTAACCGGAACTGATCTTTGTGTACTTGGCAGTGTAAGTACTAGGCATAATCGTTCCTCCCCCTCTATACCCCTGAGCCTGGTTCATGATTATAGCACGATGTACCACCTGTTTGCTGGCTCTTCGATGGTGAGCGTTGCTTAAAGGTACGAAAATTCAAAAATCGAGATCAGGCACGGCCTATTTAGAACTCAGCCTCTTTAGGTCCCAGCTCCTCTACTAGACCTTCAGCTTCGCAATGTGGGGCTTGATGGCCTTTGCCAAGTCGATCATGGCATCGATCATTTCATCTTGGATCTCAGGCCACTTGGCTTCATCTTGTTAGCCGCCATCGATGGCTGGAAGAAGCAGTGAGACTGAATCAAAAACGATAAGTCGCTCCTGCCTTAAGCACTTCAGTCTCGGCATTGAGTTCTCTCATCATGCGACCGAGGGCATGGTCACAGGTGTCGTGTCCCGAAAGATAGACTCTCTTGGGGCTAGCACTATTGATGGCGGCAGTGGTTCGGCTCAAGTCCTCGTCGGTCATCCGTTGCCAGGGAGGCTTGCCTGTGCCGATCATCATCTGGAACTGGATGCCAGCGCGGTTGCCTCTCCCGCCAGTCACAGGGAAGTGAAGCCCACCACCAACGGCGTAGAGAGGCTCATTGGATAGACGCCGCACCATCTCCAGAATAACCTCAATGGTCGGGTGGCCGCAGCCAGTGAAGACCACCAGACCCTTGTCTTTGACACGAGCGAGCAGCGCCTGTTCCTCCGTGAAGCCAAACATAAACAGGCTCCGGGCCAAAGGGCCGGTGGAAGCAATGCCGGCGGTCAGTAACTGGGGCCTTTCGACCAACTCGGCCTTGAATCCTTTGGCCTCAGCTCTGTCAGGCAGGAAGCAGGGCTTTAGCTCCGGCGACATTAGTTCATCGGGCACTGTCACTTGCCGAGATCGCTGGGCAGGGATCCCCCCCATGTGGTCACTGTGAAGGTGCGAGATGGTCAAGGCCTCCACCTGATCCAGATTGAAGCCAAGCTTCGCAGCGTTGTGAGTTAGAGCCGGGCGAGTCGGGCCAAAGCCGACATCATACAGCATCGAGCCTAATTCGGTTTTGAACAAATAGGACACACCAGCATCGCCCATGAATCCTTCCTTGGTTTTCCATTCCACCAGCACCGTCAGCTCCAAGTAATCAAGTTCGGGCATCTCAGGGGGCTCAGCCTGGCTTATGCGTTCCTGGTTAAGTTCAGCAGCCCGGGCGCGGTCTTCCTGGAAGTGGCGGTTTCTGATAAGTAACCAAGGGACGATAACCGGGGAAGCCACAGCCAAAACCGGCCACCATACGGGGGATATACGAAATGACATTGTCAAACCTCCTTTGAATTGTTCGGTCTTCCACGACATAGTCAAGCGAGTTGGCGGCTAACAATGATTATTGTGCACCTCCGCAACATAGTATGTCGAAGAGCGGCGGGTGCCAACTCCATTCCACGGAATTCGAGGGACATAAACCTTATTTCAGGCTGCTCCTTGAGGAATGATGGGTTGCGTCCCCGGAATTTCGAGCAGTCAGAGACCGCGGACCCCAGGAGCCACACCCCGTCAGGGAGACAGTCTACCTAACGGGGGCGCTGCCCGCATCCGAAAATCCGGTGGTAGGCCCCGCTCGACTCCTGCATGTGTTTCCTCCTCGATTTTGGTCTTGCAGTGCAAGCAACGCACGCTTTACCAAGCTTTCGTATGGATTCTGAAGAGAATCCTGAAGGAAACTCTCTATTTCGCTTTCTAAGAGACCATCCTCCTTGAATTTCTTCATGAGCGGGCCTGGGACTTGAACGTTTAGACCTCCTCCTAAACCACACTCGCCGCTAGGGGTGACTACCGCACACCACGCTGATGTGAAAAGGCCGAATTCTGTTTGGATTACTCCTTCAGAGAATCCTACACCCATGTCTCCATCGGGTTCACTCCCTAGCGCCACGGCAGCTCTTTTCAAAGCAAGCTCAATGATTTCTTTTTCGCCAACTGGCACAGCCTCTTTGGACATTGTATTTATCCTAGACCTAGACTGAGTTGGGGGTCCAGTAGCTCGCAGAGTTGACGGACAGCTGTTTTCGTTCCGCTTCTATTGACTCCTATGAACTTGGTGGTTATCCCTTCGGTCTCAAAGAGCTGTTCAAGCAACTCGAAGTAGATCCCCTTTCGATGTACGGTGCGCCCCTCATACTGATAACTAACCGCACAAGAGGGCGAGAACTCTACACCTAAAACCGTTGCGATCTCGAAACCATGATGCACTAGTGTTCGAGCAGTCTGGAGAGTTTGGTCTGCGATTGTCTTGCAGTGTTCTCGGAATCTTTGAGTATCGTACTTCTTGTAACTTCTTGGCTCCCTAGCCAATCCGTTTTCTAGTCCCCCGAACAAACTCTCTGGACAAGGCATTTGTATAATGTTTACATTTCTTTCCATGAGCAGCTGAACTACCGGTGACACTACTGCTGAATAGTTCCTAACTATCCCTTCTGCTTGAAAAGATTGACAAATAAGGCAGAAGGATAACATTGCAATACGATTACTCCGAATGTCTTTTGCGAAATTCACTAGACTTCCTCCTCTCCCACCCGACTGCCATCCACTGAATCGTTCTGCTCAGCTATCAACTTCTTGGCACGTGGAAGTATGCATGTGTCAAAGAAGTTTTCGACAGCGCATAGTACACTTTCTGGAGGAGCCTTGTCATCTGGAAGTGGAACACCTATCAAGCATTGTGGTTCGAGAGTCTTAGGTATAAAGCCGCGCATCAGAAGTAGATTCTTGCGAGTCCAGTCAGACTCAAGATCGTATACAGGAAGCAGAAGTTCCAATGAGTACTCTTGGAAGAATTTCCTGAATCTTTCGATCATTCTGGGCTGCATAATGGGCCATGACTGGCTTCTTCGCGCGCCTTCGGCAACGCAGTGTATTTCACTTCTTCGACTCTTGATTATTGACCAAACGTACATTGCAGACCTACATGTGAGACAATGAAATTGCGAAACAGGGAGTTCGCCCCATGATTTCAGAACTTCTGAAGGTGTCATATTTACGTAAGGCAGAAAGAACTCGCGCCATATCCCGGCTATTGAGATAGTCCCCAAACTTTCCACACAGTCACCGTAGGCCGTTTTCAATCTCTCTATACAATGAAGTATGTTCTTGGAACCAACTCCCGCTCCGTTCTCGAAATAAGTCAACAGAACTCTGTATCCTTGCTCAATAAGAAATGAAGCAACTAACCAAGAATCTCGTCCACCAGAGAATAGAACCAGACACTCCTTCCTGTCAGTCATGAAAAAACCTCCTGTTACCATCCTTCATCTTACTGATATTCAGCTGCTTGGACAACAGGATGAAAATCATCTGGCAAAAGAGGTTTTCTTATAGGCTTTTGGGGGTTCGGGGGGACATCTCTGAAAGAGCGCGCCATTTGAAGTAGAGGCGTGTGGTGGCGTCGGATCTTCGCTTTTGGTGTTCAGTCTGTTGACAACACGCTTGGCCGTGAGATCGATGGGAAAATGGGGAATAGTCCCGTCCAACTATCATTGTCACGTCTCGTTTCTCATCGTCCGCGCCACATCGTTCTCCTTGTAGATGTCAAGAATGAAGATCCGACCACGCAGAAATAGGTGTTATGTCCCCGATTTCCCAGTCGAAATAGTCAGAAGAGCTCTGTAGAAGCAGTTCAGAGCTACATTGCCAGAGTGAAGATACCACCGGGCCCGTTGTATACCAGAACACAACGAGACAGGACGTCACGGCCAAGGAGTACAATGACATTCTGGCCTGCAATGCTCTGCCCGCTTAAATCAACGCCAATGACTGATCCGAACTCGATCTCGAAGTTCGCACCGGGAAAGTTCAGTTTTGCTGGATACAGAAGCTGTTGGGCCGGTCCTGCGGCCGTGCCAGTCGTAACTGCTCCCGTAGCTTGCACTCCCAGTTCATCGAGAACAGCTTTGTCAACGCAGGTGCGAGTAGCGCCCGTATCAATCAGCGCCCAACCGGTGCCAGGTGTGGGAATAGGTTGGTCGCTCTGGCCAAGAAGAGCAGCGAGGGCAGGAGGAACCATAACTTGTACTTGTAGCAGCGGACCCGCCGATGACAGGCCTTTAGGAGAATGCTCTTGATTAGGACGACGAAAAAAAGCGGTTATGAATGGGCATGAAGCACACCTAAGACAAGTGCTGGGTAGTGCGCAGTCTCGTCCTCCTGACGGAGCACTCGTTTGATGAGAAATGGCTGATTGCCAAACCGTTCAAGCCCAGCCTCGTAGGCCTCTTTCTCCGTGGTGAATGCCCCGGCAAACTCATCTTCTTTCACAAGAACGTAGAGCCCTTCGTAAGTCTCTAACAGCTTGGCCTTGTGTGCGGAGAAGTACTCCAATTCTCTTTCGAGTGTCATCTTACGCCTCCTATACCATGATAGGGCATGTTGCCAAAGTGTCAACCCATGCAGTCGCCAAGGATACCAGGAGAAATGAGGTCTTGCCTTCCGAACTCGAAGGATATAGCCTTATTTCAGGCTGCTCCTTGAGGAATCTTGGTATGCATCCCCGGAATTCACCACCCAGGCACCGACTATCAGGACCGAGTGTACATCTGCGGAACCAACTAGACCCCTCGCTTGCTATTCAGCAATCAGCGTGATTACGAAGCGCGTCAACGTCAGAGCAATACCCTGAAAATAAAGATCCGACCCCGAGATCCGCACTGTCGAACGCCTGCTTTAGGTTTATTCTTCCTCATCTTGCACTGAAGGTATAGGGCGCCACGTCATCAGATCGCGGGTACTGTCCCCATCTGAAAAAGTTAGTATACGGCAGTGCTTATTTGCTGGGTCTGAGACTATTGAACTCTCCCACAACTCAGATTCCTCGATAAGTCTGGTGCACATCTGGCCCATATAGGCTTTACCTTTTAGGTGATCGCATTCACCATATTCGTGTCCACATATTGAGCAAGTACTTTGTTTAATGATTATGCCAACACTCATAAACATTTGGGGCGGGAATAACAGTTTCTCGAGGGCATATAGTCGCTCGATATAGGCATCTAAGTGATCTGCTATATCATGGGCCTGCATGGCAGTACGCGCAGCACTTTGGGCTCCGATAAGAGCAGTCCAAGCGGCGTGCGGATCAGCATCTTTGAAGGCCACCCACATTTGCAACTCATAGATGAGCGCCTGAAGCATTTCTTCAAGGCTGAGTAACTGGTTCGCTGAGCTCTCATCTCCGACTGTCACCATTTCTGTTTTCAGAGCGGATGCCTTAGTTTGCAATGCTTCGAGCCGTTGGATAGCTTCGACCTGAAATTCTCGAGCTCGCGCTGCATAGCAGAACCGCTGACAATCAACCCCTGTATTTTGGAACTCAATTTTGAAATCTTTCAAACGGTCACTCATTTAAACTAACCTCACGAATAACCTGCGCGGCTTTTTCTAAACCGGAAACAGGCCCTTCATAATAGATTCTCTTGTAAGTTTTCTTTCTCGTTTCAACTACTATATCCAATTTGGCATTCCCGCCACCAGGGATACCCTTGAACCAGTCAGTTAGGTAGTTTGATATCATCCCTAAAGCAACTGAGATGATATGCGGATTCTGGCTGAGCAATGCGAAACTCACAAATAGTGTCGGCCCGACCCATCCCTCGAACGCTTTCTCGGAGACTTGAGGAAATCTCTCATCTTCATGCTCTAGCGGCGTCTCGGTGATTCCATTATTGCGGAAGAGGATTCTTACGGTTGGCACAGTACTCTCGTGCAGCAAGTCATCCTTCGATTCGGCGCTTTCAAAGTTGCGTGGTAGTAGAGCTATACCAGTAGGAATGTTGCAACCCAGGGCTTTTGCCTTCTCTTCCACATCTACAAAGTCAAATTCCTGCACTGTCATTAGAAAGACCTCCTATACGAATCACGATGACGAACTACATCAGAGTGCATCTCCCCCGGATTATTCACTCATAAGCTGGTTCGCCAATAGACATTTCGGAAGCTGCTAGTTGCAGAGCTGCCCGTGTTGCTCGTTGAAATAGAGAGCGGCCTATACCTCCTGCACAATCGCAATCTCCTCGTCCGTCAGGCCGTAGAGCTCGTAGACGAGCTGGTCGGTCTGTTTATCAGTGGCGTTGATCTGGCGCTGGATGAGAGATTTCTCATGACCGGTCCTGCTGGCTTGAAGATCCTTGTGCAACCTCAACATGGATTCCACGAGTTCGACCATTCGATCGTGGATCCCAGGCTTGTCGTCTTTGAACGCAATCGGAAGAGATCTCAGTTGCCCTACCTTAATTTGTGGGAATGCGTCGTGAGCTTCGTCGTAGTAACTCCTGATGAAGAAAGCAACTAGCTTGCTGCCGAGGATTCCCGCAAGGAACTTCGCAGAAGGCAATTGCTTAAGAGGCTTAGAGACATAAACCTGCTGATCAGCGACCGAATCCTCCTCCTCCACTGTAACGATCAAACGCTCTCCCAGGATCTTTCTTGAGTATACTCTTTCTCCCTCAAAGAATCTGGCTTTCCTTGGTTCTGCTAACCATGGGCCATAGCTGACGAATTCTCTGGGAACAAGAGGCGAGAATCTATCCAAATCCTTCCCGTAGATGAACGACCTCATCCCCTTCTTCTTCACCTTGCAGTGATAAGGTCTCTCTTCTAGATCACGACGAATCTGTGGTCCAGAGCCAAAAGCTGATTGCCCATAACCACCAAGTCTATATGGATGAACACCCCTTGTTAATTCGGCAAAACCCCCCAAAGAGGGAAACTCGCTCTTCAACCGATAGACAATAGAAGACGTCGCGGTATCGAGAGTGGTTGAGATCGGCCTTTCGCCGTTACCGTAATCACTGGTCTTGTGTTTCGCTACAAGAGTAACTTCACCACTACGGGCAAGCATCATGATCTTGAAAGTCCTTCCAGGGCGGCAGGACTTCTCATAGGAGTAGATGCTTGTATCGACAGTCAGGCTTACAAACGTGCCTGGTGGTGGCGTTGCGATACAAAGATCAGTGGCGTGTCCTAAGACAAAAGCCCGAGTTTTCGATGAATACTCATTTGTCAACCAGACGTTCGGGACGATTTGAGATACTCGCCCCGCGTCCTTACATAAATTCGCGGCCCTTTCGATGAAAATGGAGAACATGTCTAGTTGGTATGGCGAGCTCTTGTATTTCATCCCCAGATACGATTTCTCACTATCCGTGATTCCAAGAGACTTCCAGTCTCGACCATATACATACGGCGGATTCCCGATCACGGCGTCGAAGCCGCCGGCTGCCATGATCTCGGGGAACTCGTCGTCCCAGTCGAAGGCGTTGATGCGGTAGCGTTCTTCTTCGTCGATCAGGCTGAGTTGCTTTCCTTCGTAGAAGTCGGGACCGATCAGCGAGTTGCCGCACTTGATGTTCTCGCCGAGGTCGGGCAAGGCACGTTGGTGGAAGAGTCTGAGGCTCTGTCCCAGCGTCTCCTCGTTCTCGCCTTCGAGCACCTTGAGCAGGAGCGAGAGCTTGGTCACCTCGACGGCCTGCGTGTCGATGTCGACGCCGTAGATGTTGTTCAAAAGGATCCGCTTCTTCTCTGCGGTGGTGAGGCGCCAGTCGCCGCCTGGACCACGGAAGATCTTCGGCGATCGTCCCTTCGCGTACTTTTCGGGGTCGTGTTGGGAGTACCATTTGAGGTGCCAATCGAGAAGGGTTTGGTAAGCACCCAAGAGGAACGAGCCGGAGCCGCAGGCAGGATCGAGCACGTAAAGGGTGCGAACTTGCTGCGGCGTCTTCCCGTCAAGGAGCTTTCCCACGGTGTGTTCAACGATGTAGTCGACAATGTAGGTGGGGGTATAGTAGACACCTCCGGCTTTCTTCACCTCAGGCTTATCCTCCACCTTGGCGTGGTGACCTGATGTCAGCCGGATGACCTTGCCGAGGAACTGCTCGTAGATATGGCCGAGAATGTCGGCGGGCAAAACGGAGAACTCATACGGGCTATCCGGATAGTAAAGGTCTTTGAAGACCTCTTTCAGCACCTTGTCATCGACGGTCAAGCTGAGGGTGAGTCCGTCGGGCGGTTCAGGGCGGTCCTTTTCCTTTCGGAAGTGAAATAGGCCGGAGTTGTAGCGCTCATCAGCACGGCGAAGGATCTGACACAGGCGTGGGTAGACCCGGTTCCCGCTTTGTAGGGCCATGAGCTGTCCATAGTCCTCAATCCCCCGATCCTCGCAGATGCGCAGGAAGATGATCCGATCGATCGTGCGCTGCACGGCGAAGTTCAACTCGCGGGTGGAAAGATCAGCGTTACGTAGCGCGATGTTGCGTGCCAGCACGTCCCGCCAGTTCTCGATCTCTTTTAGGAAAGCATCGTCCACCTCGGCGGTCCCGCGCTTGCGCTTGGTCGACTCAGTGTAGCGGTCGAACGAGCCCTTGAGAATCTCCTCGCGGGCGAAGATCCCGGCAATCTCGTCCCAACGCTCGGCATAGTCGGTATATGTGATGTAGAGGATACGCGCAGCGGAGGCTTTGTCAGTCTTTGAAGGCTTTACCCGGCAGTCGTAGACCGCGAACTCCTCGAAGTCGGTGAGGATCGATAGCGGCAGCTTGGCCGACCAGGCATAGCGGCGCAGTTGATAAGCCGGGATGGGATCATCCTTAATGCCGACAGATGGACGTTTCGCTTCCACAAAGAACCTGCGCGTACCACCGATGCGAAACGAGTAGTCCGGCGCCTTGGTCGCGCCGCCGACCTTGATCGCGTCCTCGTGGATAACCTCTTTGTACGCCTCGGCGTAACCTTTCTCGTTGGTAACGTCCCAGCCTAAGGCTTTGAACAACGGATCGATGAACTCCCGCCGCGCTTGAGTTTCGTTGTACTCGTGGGAGCGATAGGCATCGCGATTGCGTTCAAATCGCTCAATCAGCTTGAGGACTTCCTTAGGCGTGGCCACGTCCCTCCCTTCTTTCTGCACTTATGTCAATAAGTAATAGTTTATAACGACCCACAGGACTAGACAAGTGAGGAAATGGGGGGCCGGGCAGTGATCGGCGGAATTTCTGGAGTCTGATCTTCCCTTTCAGCATTTCTAGTGAAAACTGGCATCGCTTTCCCATCGGATTTGTGCAGGTAAAGGTTGCTTGGGGCTTGCCATTGCTACATTTTGCAGGGGCATGTTGCCTCGTCACTACGAGTCGATGATCTGCCCCCGTTGTTCGGTCCACCATTGGAGCAAGCCCGCGCAGTTCAAACCCGTCCCGGAAGGTCTATCGCGAACAGCCCAGGATAGGGCAGTTTGATTCCGGGTGCGCTAGCTACAAGATCTCAACGTCGACTACAGCGGGGATGGCAAGGTCCTTGGCATAATGTTCTGGCCAAAATCGTTACTTGCGGCAAGCACTTTCTCCGCTTCGCCAAGGACAAACCGAACCTTTGAGGCAAGCCAATCAGAGTCAAGAGTTTCTTTGTGAGTAACGATAACTCGCCCTTCCTTCTCCTTGCCGAACTTCAATAACTCGAGGGGTGAACCAGACTGACGGGCAGCCACCCGTCCGTGTGCAAGCATGTCGCGGAGATCGACTACTGCACAGTCTATGCGGCGGGATGGGCACTTGGTTGACACGATTCCGTTGAACTTATCAACTAGCTTGCCTAGCGACGCGTAGCTGGTGAAGGAATTCGCTGGGACGGTATCTCCAACTTGTAGCTTGTCAAGATCCACTTTGGGCTCTGTGCCCTCGTTGAACTTGAGAAGGAAAGCTCTGAGTGCGAACTCCAGCGAGTGAATATTGGACATCAGCTTTCCAAGCCTTTCAGCGTATTTGTCTTCCATCCACCTGCCCTCTCCAAGCACCGCAGGATCGTGTCCACCACCAAGTAGTTGCCCGAATAACTCCAGCCACGGCTAGCCCTTCTCCTCCTCCCTTTTCAGATATTCTAAGATTGCCTCGACCGCTAGGTAGTTGATCGAGCGATCTTTCTTGTCGGCCAGCTTCATCAAGCGCTCGACAGGCCGCTCCGCCTGCTTCTTCTGTGTAACACGGATTGACAGCTTGTCCAGGGTCTCCTTCTTAGCCATGTAACATTCCTCCTCTTTCTTGCTCAGCTATTCATAGCCTAACGTGAGCGTGGTGTGATATTCAAAGCCTGTGTTCCCGAATCCAGGGCATACTACGATCGCAAGCGTGCCCAAGGCAAGACTCACAACCAAGCCATCCGGGCGTTAGGGCGTTACATGGTTCGGGTGATGTGGTCGATGCTGATCAACCACCGCGACTACGAACTGCGAGGAGACATTCCGTGACTTGAAAATTCAAGAGGGATGTTCAGGCCTACACTTGACACTTAATGGGGCATGGTCTCACATCTTCATTCTTGGTGCTATCCGACTGCTGAAGAGGAATACACCTTGCTGGATGAGTTTTGAACTCAGTTAGGAAGCTAAAGAACACTGGTACACCTTTCCTGGCTTGATTTTTCCTCGGATGCCGTCTAGAATTAGGATGTTGTTGGCACTTTTGCAGTCGTTACAGTTTGGAAAGCAGATACATTCCCGCCCAACCTAGAACGTTCTGCTGAGATTAGATACCCAACACCAAGGAGGTAGGTTTCCCATGGCGGAGCGCGAGACCGGTACAGTGAAATGGTTCAACGAAAGCAAAGGGTACGGCTTCATCGAGCGAGAGAAAGGTGAAGACGTATTCGTGCACTACGCCTCCATTCGTGGCGAGGGATTCAAGTCGCTAGCCGAGGGACAGAAGGTGGAATTCACCGTTACGCAAGGGCAGAAAGGCCCGCAGGCGCAAGACGTCACAGCAATCACGGAAGAGCCGAAAGGCCCGCAGGAAGAAGACGTCACAGCAATCTAGACAACACCGGCGGAATCAGGAACGGCGAGCGACCCATGCGAAGGTTTGGTATGTGGCGCTCGCCTTGCTGTTAAACCAGGCTTCCCGTGAATCGCTTGTCCAAGGACGTATCTTGGATGCTGCAACATCCATAACTGGCGTGCCGCGAACCTTTGAATTAGGCTCCTTGCGCGGCAGCCTCGGGTGTTCAGGAGAGAACTTGCGCACTCGCCGGAATCCCGAGGCCCCATGATCTCCTGGCCCTTAGTGAACTACTTCCGAACTCGGTAGTCCGAGAATCTCCCGTTGGTACGCCGAACGGAACTTGAACTCGCCTGTTCTCGCGACAGAAGATCACCTCTGCTGCGACATCCCTTCTGAGCAATCAAAGCAGGAATCGCACTCTACCTTGAGGGGCACTGACAACGGGCGTCCTATTTTGGATGGGAGATGAGGTCTAAGAGATAACAGATCCCCTCTTCAATTTGGAAGTAGAACCGCCATCCTCCGTTGATTCTTGCCTGCCAGATTCTCTTCTCGGAATCCACAACCTTGGCTCTCAGTGAAGGGTGACGAGGATCTTCAGAGAGGAGACCGAGTGTCTTCCTGGTTCTTTCCTGGATTCTGGGAGGGGCTTTCTTGTAACTTCTCTTGAACTGGTGCGAGCGAACGAATCTCATTCGGGCTAGGAGTCCAACTCTTCGATCAAGTCGTCAACAGACTCAAACTCCTTGGAGCGTCCTGCCTTAAGGTCCTCAAGAGCGGCTGAAGTAGTCTTCTGCCCCTCTGCGGAAAAATACCACTCGTCACGGTCAACCAACTTCTTAGGAACGTAAACGAGCTTACCCTCGTCAAGTTTCACCTCAAGGTAGTCCCCAACCTCAAGATGAAGCTTATCAAAAAGCTCTTTTGGAATCACCACTTGGCGTCTTTGCATGACTTTCACTACGGACATCAGCCCCTCCTCCACAGACGATAGTATTCAATCATGCTAACATAATAATCATACTCACACACCTATCAACTACAAGGAACACACCGTTACCCGTGCCTCAGATGCCCAGCCTGATGCCCCCACAACGTTGGGTTCCTTTAAGTTGTGTCAAGATCCTAGCTGGAGAATGACCCGCACCACGTTCTTCACCCAGAAGCTCCCGGCTGAGGTAACGCCGTACTCCTCGTTACTCACATTGCCGTCCTCGGGGAGAACAGCGATGCGGTAGCCCATCTCCCAGTCGGGAACCTCAACACCGTTGAATGCATATGCGAGGACCATTGGATAGTCAGCATTCTTGACGCGATCCCGCTCGATCGACATCTCGTAGCCGTCTGCCGCTTGGACAAGGATTGTCGTATATGGTGCCTCAGAGTCGATGAGGTCGGTCAAGCGCACTCCGGTGTAGATTCCAGGATCGCCCCAGTTGCCGAACTGGTTTTGATAGGTCCCCTTGCGCGTCAACGCCGGCAGTCGCTTCATCTGGGCAAGGGTGACCGTCCGTGCCCTTCCGTCCGTGAACACAAGCTCAATTTGAGGTCCATTTGTATGCGTTACAAAGCGGATAAGGACTGGAACAACGACCGCGACCACAAGGAGAAGGAAGAGGATCAAGTAACTTCGCCTGATCCTAAAGCCTACAGCCATGCGTACCTCCTTGCCAAAACAGTGATTCCAAGGAGAAGCACAAAGAGTGCCCCGGTGGCCCAGTCCATCTGATGCCAGTGTTCTTTGCGAGTGACTGTCCGCTTGGGATAAAGACCGAAGCAGCGCCCCTTCATGGAGATGGCGACGCTGTCCACCCGCGTCAACCCCGAGACCAACACCGGCAAGAAAGTGTAGCGGATCGCCCGGCGCAACCCTGCAAAACTTCTGATCGAGGCATCGACTCCACGGACGTGTTGCGCTTCGCGGACGGTACGATACTCTCGGCGAAAGAAGGGGACAAAGCGTAGGGCAAGGACGAGGATGAACCCATACCGATATGGAATGCCAAGTCGCACGATTGCATGGGCGAGCCGATCCGGATCGGTCACCAAGACAAACAGGAGGCTGGAAGAAAGAATAACCAGAAACCGTAATGCCATCTGTGCCCCAGCGAGGAGCCCCTGATCGGTTACCGAAAGCCCAAAGGGAAAGAGAACGGTTCCTTCCCTGACGGAGAGCGCTTGCGCAAGGAAGAGAACAAAAGCAAAGACAAGAACAAACCGGATGTTGCGCAAGAACGTTCCTACCCCCTCTCCAGAAAGAGCGGTCAAGATCATGACGAGACCAAACGCTCCCAGCTTGACAAGGATCCCGGGGGCCGCAAGGACAACGATGAGAAATCCGGACAACAATAGGAGGTTCGCCACTGGGGTTGCCCGATGAAGGCCTAGCGTTCCAGCGTGATAGGAGACCTTGGGGATCATGCGCGCATCCCTTCCCAATAAGTGGGGAGGAAAGCCTCCTTTCCCATCGCTTCAAGGCGTGAGAAAACGGCATCCGGCTTGCCTTCGATTGCCTCCTCTCCCAGGTAGAGGAGGCGGTCGCACAGCGCGGCGACGAGAGGAATGTCGTGTGAGACCAGTAGCGTAGCGGCTCCACGCTGCCGAGCGGTGAGAATCTGGGAGACGATCCACATAACGTTCCACCGGTCTTGCCCAATGAACGGCTCATCCAGCAAGATGAGGTCGGGATCGCGGGATAGAGCGGTTGCCAGGGTCAATCGCCGCTGCTCTCCCAGGCTCAACGACAACGGCGGTACCTCTTCAAGGCCGGCAAGCTTCGCTTCGCTCAAGGTGTGGCGCAACCTCTCCTGTGTAATCCCGCCTTCGATCTCAAACTCCCCGCGCACAGTCCGCTCAAAGATCTGCTGGTGTGGATGCTGAAAAACATACCCAAGGGTAGAATCTTTCGATCGCACGACCCGCCCTTTGCTCGGGTGCTCCAGTCCAGCGATCAAGCGCAGAAGCGTAGTCTTTCCTCCCCCATTCGGGCCTATGACTCCGAGGATCTCCCCCGACCGGAGCCCAAGTGAGAAATGCTCGAACAAAGACGCATCGCTATACCCAAACGACAGATCCTCCACTATCAACGCGGCTTTTTCTCGACCTTTTTCAATTGAAGGCGGATGTAAGTCCCAGTGGGCACGCAACCCAAGCTCATCTAAATCCATGTGTCGCCGGGTCGCTCGACGGGTGACGATCGCACCTTCATCTAGGATGAGGAGGCGCGGATTTAACGCGAGGAGCGGTTCCAGGCGGTGCTCCACAACGATCAACGTTCGCCCTTCGCTCTCGCGCAAGTTTCCCAAGAGATCGAACACAGTTTTTGCCCCTTCAGGGTCGAGGTTGGCCGTCGGCTCATCAAGGAGGATGACTTCCGGCCGCATGGCTAGAATGGAGGCGATTGCCAACCGCTGTTTCTCCCCCCCGGAGAGGGTCGTCGTCTCTCGCTCAACAAGATGGGTAATTCCAACAAAATCCAGAGACTTTTCAACCCGGCTGGTAACTTCATCGGGTGCAAGGCAGAGGTTTTCCGGACCGAACGCGACTTCTTCCCAGACGTTTAAGGTGCAGATCTGCGCGTCGGGGTCCTGTTGGATCAGCCCAAGACGGGTCGCGATCCGCGCGGGATCGGCTGCCCACACCGACTCCCCATCGACGTTGACCTCTCCAGCGACCTTGGCGGGAATCATCCCTGGAATAAAGCCCGCCAGGACACGACACAGTGTCGACTTCCCGCAGCCGGAAGGACCGGTGAGGACAATGACTTCACCGCTCTCGATCGTCTCGGTTACACGATCGATCGCCGGATTCAATCGATCCGGATAATGGACGCAAAGTTCCTCGATCTCGATCATCGTTTCTCCAGAGCCCGTTTAAGATTGAATGATTGAGAGATCGGGAGATTGAGAGATTGGGAAGTCAAATCACTCAATCGTTCACTCCTTAAGTCACTCAATTTCTCACTCGCTAAATCACTCAATTTCTTCTCTCTACCGCACGACGATCCGGCTCACCCGCCTTACCCAGTAAGACCCCTCGTAACCAGTGGCAATCAGGCGCAGCCGCCCGCGATCAAGGGAGAGGATTACCGCCTTATTTTCAAGAAGTGAAGAAAGATCGAATCTCGCCTCATATCCATCCTCCGCGATCACCAGGACCGTGCGTGCCCCCTCCTTGGGTTGCGCATGTTCGAGGAGATCGACAAGAGGGACTCCAGTGTAGTCCTGTGGTGGGACATATGTAGAGCTTCCCAGAAGCTCGGCGGTGACCATCACCGCTTTATCCTCCCAGTCCGAGTAGCAGAAGGTGTACGGCGAGGAGAGGGCCCCTTCGATCCGCGCGCTGTCGGGGGCGGAAAACGGGTCGTAGACCGAGGTATAGTAGTAGATCCCGCCGGCAAGTAGCGCAAGGACCACGGTGAGGGTGAGGATATGCCCCCTCAACGAGGAGGCGCGCGGTGTCGCCGTCGCCCTTTGCGGGACAAGCCGCGAGGCGATAAGAAATCGGCGGATGTCCCATCCCAGATACCCACCGAAGAACGCCCCTGAGACGAGGGAAAGCGCGGCCATCACCAGGATAAATGTCGGCGAGACCCCGGCAAAGTAGATCGCCTGGAACAAAAAGACATTTGAGGCCGAAGCAATCGCGCCGGTGAGCATCGTCAATACGAGCGACTCTCGACGAGAGATACCCATCCCCAAGTCAACGAGGACTCCTTCTACAAATGAGATAAGGACAATCACCACCCCGTGCGTCCCCCCGGAGAGAAACTCGACCACTCCTTTAGTC
>JAGLXM010000072.1 GCA_023132915.1 Candidatus Bipolaricaulota bacterium | reverse complement strand
CGTGATTCCAGTCAGGTATGTTATCACAGGATTGAGCTCCCCATCGAAATGTACGAGAGAAGAAAACGTCTGAACAACCTCTTCTCCAGAGTAGTGACCCCAGCCAATTTCAATTATCTCGTCTTCTTTTGCATTGAGTCCTGAGGTTTCCAGGTCAAGTGTGTAGAAGTCATATCCACTACCTGTGTCCACTTGGACAGTGGCCTCGGCACATTCTCCTGGTCCGAGCTCTTGCTTACAGGCACTGCAATTCGTTCTCAAACCTAGCTCGTTGTCTAAGCTTATCTCGAAGATTCCGGGAGACAGACTCCTACTGCACACAGTAACTTGCCACTCAAGCTCCCACGCATCGATAATAAACTCCGCCTCCTGAGACAGGAAAAGAACGGCGCCAACCTCACTGCTAGACGGCGCCGGCTCCTCGATGCTGAAATCACAAAGGTTGTTTTGCGTATCCCGGAACACTTCAAAACGTGACTCGCCTGGGCGTCGAGAAACTGACATGCCTTTGGGCGGAGAAGGAACAGGGTTGCCCAAGTACAGTCCTGTTTCACCCCATCCCACAGCATCGAGAAGAGTGGTTTCACTAGGACCCCCTCCGAAGACTGCCACCGTGCCCGAGAGGGCTTTGAGCTGCTTGCTTTGGTAGACACACCAATCGACTGTTAAGCTATCGACTTGGCAGGTCTCCCCAAAAGCAATGAGGTAGTACGCATGTGGCCCGATGACTGCACCATCCGGGAACTGTTTTTTGCGAAACGGCTTCTCCCACGAGTCTCTATTGGCGGGATAGTAACAGAGCCAGAATCCTTGAAGGTCAACAATGTGCTCCGTAGGATTGTAGAGCTCAACAAACTCCAATTCGTGTGGTGAAACCTCGGTGATAAGAACCCCGGGAGATGCGTGGGCTGCATACGTAGCCATCCCAAGGCAGAAGATAAGAAGAAGCAGGACACCTGTAATCCGCGTTCCTATTGCTCTCATCAGCTGCTCCCTTTTTCGTAGTGAACGTAAGCTTGGAATTGATTCTAAATCTGATCATGTAGGGAGTCAACATCCGGAGGGTTGGGGTCTACCATTGGATTTGTACAGGTAAGGGGAAGACCCTATTTACATGAGAAGCTCAGGGGGAAAGGTCTAGCTAAGGATTCTTACCTTGAAGCCGCAGGAGGAAGCGAGAACCTGAGCTCTAGCCAAGAGCGGATACTTTGGTTTCTGGAGAGAAGCTCGTATTCACGCCATGAGCTTCCTAAGACTGCGAATTGGATTCGGGCAGAGTCAAGTTCGCTGAAACACTGCTCCAGCTCGTTCTTAATTAGGGGGACATAAACCCTATTTCACAATTGATTTAGAAGTGATAACGG
>JAGLXM010000071.1 GCA_023132915.1 Candidatus Bipolaricaulota bacterium | reverse complement strand
ATGGCCCTGGGCGACTTCTCAGCCGGAGAGGTGATGGGTCTTTACCCGATGGAAGGCAGTGCCGAGCAGGTGAAGCTCGTTCAGGAGGTTCAAGAGTACCTAAACGATCACTTTACCGGCTCGGTCAAAGCGGAGATGGTCGGCCCGACACGGGTCCACTCGAGCCTCTTTGCGCGGATCGCCAAGAGTCAGATCACGAGCTTGGGGGCGTCGATCCTCGCCGTTGGCTTGATCGTTACCTTGCTCATGGGCTCGATCGTCGCCGGGCTGATCAGCCTCATCCCGCTTGTCCTCACCGTGGTGATCAACTTCGGAGTGATGGCCTATTCCGGGACTTCACTCAATATCGCCACCCTAATGGTGAGCGCAATTGCGATAGGAATCGGGATCGACTACGCGATCCACTTCATCTCCCGCTTCCGCCGCGAGGTGCGTGCGGGGAAGGACGGAGATCAGGCACTGCAGGCGACGATTCAGACCACTGGGCGGGGGATCACCTATAATGCGCTTGCCCTGGCGCTCGGGTTCGCGATCCTCCTTGTCTCGTCGTTTAAAGGGATGAGGGACTTCGGGCTGTTGATCTCAATGACCATGGTAATCAGTGCCCTTTCCGCGTTCACCGTCATCCCGGCGATACTTGTCACCTGGCGGCCGAAGTTTTTGGCAAGGACTGCCTGGAAGCGGATCGAAAAGAGCAAGAAGTTAATAAAGCCAATAAAACAGACCGAAGAAGGAGGTTACGATGGGTAATAAAAGATGGATTGCGAGCGCTCTTGTGGTGATTGCTCTTTTCTTGGGTGGAATCGCCCTTGCGGAAGGTTTGACTGGAGATGAGATTCTTGCCCAGATGAAGGAGGTGTTCAGTGGCTCTGGCAACTTTGGTGAGGAAGGTATTCTTCTCCGGATGTCGGCGCACACTGAAGAGGCCAACGGGGTAATCACTGAATCACAATTTGGTGTCTTTGGTAAGATGGTTATTGACTCCGGTAAAAGCGAAGAGTCTGATGAGATCGTTTATATTCTGCTGTACTTCCTCGGAGGAGATGAAGAAGGTTCAATCCTGTTGACAGTCAGCCCCGAAGACCCAAGTGAAAAGGCCCGTATATGGCTATACCTTCCCGCGCTTGAAATGACCAAGGAGCTGATCTCCGAAGAGGAGCAGGAGATGAATTTCGCCGGGACCACCATGTCCTACGGTGACATTGCGGGCTCGATAGATTTGGCTAATAACTACACCGCAAAGATCGCAAGCGAAGGGACAATCGATATCGCCGAAACCGAGCACGCCGTCTGGGTTCTTGATTTGACCAAGCGCGCCGATACTAAGGACGACGTCGACTATCCCACGATGACACTCTGGGTCGATAAGGAGGAGTATATAACTCTACGCATGCGTGGGTTCAACGAGCAAGGAGATCTGGAGATGGAGATGGAAATCCTCGCTCTTGGGGAGTTCGAGGGGGAGCTGACGGTGGAGAAGTTTGTTAAGCGGGACTACCTTGAAGGAAAGACCACTACAACCACCTTGCAAGATTGGCGGCGGCCGGACGGAGGGCTCCCTTTAAGCATCTTCGATCCTGAGACGCTTGCAGAATTTGATCCCACTTCATATGGGTTATGAGTAACCCTTTGCCCCTCCTCGGTGCTTCAGGGAGTAGGGGAGGGGCTTTTCCCCTGGCTTACACCAAGGGGATCGGGATCATGGAAGGGGCCTACGCCGCCGTCTTTGGCATCATGGGACTGCCGATCGATGGGGCCGTTGCCTTTTCTCTTATTCAAAGGGCTGCCTCATTGTCCATTATCAGCGTTGGTATTTTCTATCTCAGTCGTTGCAGCGAGGATTGGTTCGGGAAGAGAAATTTGGAGAAGGATCCGGGTGAGACGGATGTCGGTTGATCGTAATGACGTGCGGATTGGGTTGGCCCTTGCCTCGGGAGGGGCGCGGGGATCGGCCCATGCCGGTGTCCTAAAGGTCCTTGAGCGGGAGGGTATACCCATCTGCGCCATCGCCGGTTCGAGCATCGGAGCTATGGTGGGCGGGGCCTACGCAGCAGGTGTCTCTGTGGAACGGATCGAGCGGGAGTGGCTGGATACGGATCTCCCCAAGGTGATGCGAAGCTTCCTGCCTACTTTTCCGCGTGCAGGCTTAAGTTCAGGAAGTGAGCTGCGTAAGTACCTCCAGGCCCTGCTTGGCGATGCACGGATCG
>JAGLXM010000070.1 GCA_023132915.1 Candidatus Bipolaricaulota bacterium | reverse complement strand
CCAAGTTCTGCCTCCACCTCGTCAATGAGAGTATGCACACGGGCGAGCGCCTTGTTCGCTTCTGCAAGGCCACCTTCAGAGTAGTCAAGCGGCTTGCGGTAGTGGCGGGCGAGGTAAAAGTAGCGGACCGTCTCCGCGTCAAACTTCTCAAGGACTTCATACGCATAGGCAAAGTTTCCTAACGATTTTGACATCTTCTCCCCACTGAAAGTCAGCATCCCATTGTGGAGCCAGAAACGCGAAAACAGCTTGCCGGTTGCACCCTCGGCCTGGGCGATCTCGTTCTCGTGGTGAGGAAAGATAAGGTCGTTTCCGCCAGCGTGGATGTCGAGCGTCTCGCCGAGTAACTCACGAGAGAGGACTACACATTCGGTGTGCCAGCCCGGACGCCCTTCGCCCCAGGGGGATTCCCATTTCGGCTCCCCTGGCTTGGCCGCCTTCCACAGGGTGAAATCGAGTGGGTTTTCCTTTTTTTCGGAGGCAGCGATTCGGGCACCGACCTTAAGCTCCTCGGTCCGACGGCCAGAGAGCTTGCCGTAGTCCTTGAACGCCGAGACGCGATAGTACACATCGCCGTCACGCTCATAGGCATACCCCTTGCCGATCAGGGTCTGGATAAGCTCGATCATCCCTTCTATGTACTCGGTGGCACGTGGGCTGTGCGTCGGTTCCTTGACATCAAGCTGTTTTAGCAAGCTAAAGTAGGCATCGGTATACCGTTTAGCGATCTCCTCTACTGTGTCACCCGCCTCTGCGGAACGCTCAATCAATTTGTCATCGACATCGGTGACGTTCTGAACGTAGATAACCTCCCAGCCTTTGAAGCGCTCCATGTACTTGCGCAGGGCGTCAAAGACGATTAACGGCCGCAGGTTCCCGATATGAAGATGATCATAGACGGTGGGGCCACAGACGTACATCCTCACAGTCTTACCTTCTTGCGGTCGAAATGCCTCTTTCTTGCGCGCGAGGGTGTTATAGAGTTTCACTGCGCCCCACCTCTTTTCCACTAATTATAGAGAGCCCACAGGCAGACTACCATGATGGGGCACAAGCGACTACACTGGTTCTCATGTCTATAGCACAAGTAATCTCCGTTCTTGGTGTGTCGGCTGCACCGGTCGCCGAGCTGCGCGGTGGTCTTCCCCTGGGTCTGGTCTACGGTTTCCACCCAGCGACTTCCTTTTTCCTGGCGGTGATTGGAAACCTCCTGCCGGTCCTTCCCCTGCTCCTCGGTCTTGGCTGGGGCGAGCGACAACTGCGCCGTTTAACTCCACTGAGGCGGCCTCTTGACTGGGTATTCACGCGAACGCGCCGTAAGGGGCGGCTCATCGAGCGCTACGGCTCAATCGGCCTGATTTTGCTTGTGGCGATTCCTCTTCCCGCTACCGGGGCATGGACCGGGGCGATCGCCGCGTTCCTGTTTGGGATCTCACCCAAGCGGGCGTTCCCGTTGATCGCTGTTGGAGTACTTATCGCCGGGGTTATCACCCTCTTAGCCAGCCTCGGTGCATTTCACCTATTGGAGATCTGCGGGTAAGGCGATCGATGTTAGCGCCGATCCGCGCTCACGACATAGCGGGCAAGCAGCGGCAACAGGACAACCGCGAGAGCAAACATAGCAACGGTAATCCCCCAAAAGCGGGTTTCCGTCATATCGATAACTCCGGTGGCATAGCGCAGTGCTTCTGCCATGTAGGTGAGAGGAAGGGCCTTGCTCAACGTTCGCAGGTAGGATGGCATGATTTCGATGGGAAAATAAATTCCGGCAAGGAACATCATCACTATGGAGAGAATATGGGCAATGTTACTTGCACTGGATGGCTTTCGCACAAGAAGAGCGATCAGCGTGCCGAATCCCATCATCCCCAGGGTCGAGGCGACAACAAATACCGTATAGTAGAACCAACTAACATCAAATGTCAGGTGTAGTACCGTCATTGCGATGAACAGAGTAATGAGAGTGGAGATGTAGACCACTGCTAGGCGAACACAGATAATAGCGGCCAACAGAGCAATAGGCCGCATAGGAGTCACGATCATTCGGTCGAGGAGTTTGCGTTCCTTCATCGCGGTGATGTGTCCGGAGACGGCGAATAACCCTGCTGATAGGATGGAAAAGGCGAGGATTCCCGGCACTACTAGGTTGAACCAATCAGTGGCAGCCTCCCTTCCTACATGGATCTTCTCCACAGTAAGAGCGGGGCTCAATCCTTGATGGGCCAGGTTGAAGTCAGCGGTGATTCCTGTAGCAACCTCCTCAAACGCGTAATTCTCTTGCACGCGACTGGAATCATAGAGGAAGAGAAGCTTGGTCCCGTCCCAGATCAGGCCAAAGTCGATTGTTCTCTTCTCCAGGGCAGCCTGCAACGAGGGTTGATCGTCATAGCGGGTCACACTCATCGATCCCGCGGAAGATACCGTCCTTTCCAATATCTTGCTCTCGACTCCTGCTGGTACGAACAGACCAAGGCGGGCATCCTCAACGTCACCCATCCCTCTCATGAGGAAACCAAAGATGAGAATGAAGATGACGGGGAAGAGAAAGGTAAAGGTGAGCGAGGCCTTGTCACGAAGAAAGACGGTGTACTCAGTATGGAGTAGCACTTGGAAAGCTCTCATCGTTTCACATCCCAACTAAGGCGTTTTGAGGCGACAAAGATGCAAAAAGCAATCCAACCCACTGGAACGGCAAGCGTCAAGGGGATAGAGAAAGTCTCGCCTTGTATTCCCAAGCTCATCCTCAGCCCTTCAGCGAGGTACGTTACGGGGTTGGCATAGACGATCACCTTAAGCAAAGTGGGCAAGCCAGCTATCGGGAAGAAGAGCCCTCCGAGAAACATCATAGGCATGTTCAAGATATTGGCGATCGCCATCCCTGCATTGGCCGTCTTGGCCAATGAGGCGATGAAGAAGCCAAAGGTGAGAAAGGTAATTGCTCCGAGGAGTAGAAAGAGAACCGGCATCGGTTGGGCAAACGTGATCGTGGCCCTGAAAGCGAACCGTGCAAGCATGAAGATAAGTGCAAATTGAATTAAGCAGAGAGTGAGATGCCCGAGGGAGAAACCGGCAAGATAGCGAGGAACGGTGAGAGGTGTTACCCAATAGCGGCACAGGACACGTCGATCGCGAGCAAACAAAATCGATCCGGGTACACCGAACAACCCATTTACAAAGAAACCCATCAGGATTACTCCAGGGAGGAGGAAGTCCACGTAAGATAATTCCTCCCCACCGCTTCCCACCCACAGTGTTTCACTAGGAATAGCTTGTTCCTCTTGAAAACGGCCGACGTGCGCGAGGAATTGGCGGTCGATCCCACTAAGAATCTGCTCGATGATCGAGGTTGCCATCTCGGAGGCAGCGCTTCCCTCGTTGATGAAGATGGTGAGAGCGCCATTTTCGCTTGGCGATGAACCGCTCCTCATCATTCGCTCCAGAAGCTCTTGATTGAACCCCTCGGGAATGACAATCACCGCGGCCCGACGTCCGAGTCGAAGCGCCTCTTTCTCACGGGCAAGGAACTCCTCTAAGTCTTCGCCGCCTGAGGGACGGGTGAGAGTAAATAGGGGTTCCTTCCCTTCTTCGGGTGCCTTTCCAGTCTCTTTGAAAACACTTTCTACAATGGCAGCGAAGTCGGCCGGACCTGCGGTATCGGACTCCAGATTCACCACGCTTATGGCAAAGCTGATCTCTCCCTCCTGTCCCATGTTGCCAAAGATCAACGTTAAGATGGCCAGGAGAAATAACGGAAAGATGAGAAACCAGAAGAGCGTTACTCTCTCTCTGAACGCTGTGAACAGATGGCCTCTAGCGATACGGAGGATGCCCCTCACTCCCTCAACCTCCTCCCGGTGAGCAACAGGAAGACATCCTCCAGGTTCGGTTGGCGGACAGTCATGTTGGTGAGAGGGATTTCTCTCTCTCTCGACCATGCGAGCATTTGCTCCATAGTGTGAACAAGGTTCTCCGTCTCTACGGTTACGATCTCTCCGTCTTCACGGGCTGTTTTGCCGTAGCTTTCGAGTTGAGCGAGATCATCTGCTGAGAGAGAGCTGGTATTGAACTCGATGATCGTTTCCTGGCCGAGGCGGGAGGTTAGCTCACGTGGCGACCCTTTGGCGATGATTGTCCCGTAGTCCATAATACAGACGCGATCAGAGAGGGCCTCGGCTTCCTCCATATAGTGGGTGGTGAGGATGATCGTCTTGCCCTGGTCCTTCAGGTCAGTGATGATCGACCACATGTTCCGCCGCGCCTGGGGATCAAGGCCGGTCGTCGGCTCATCGAGGAAGATCAGCTCGGGGTCATTGACAAGCGCAACGCCGACCGCCAAACGCTGCAGCTGCCCTCCGGAGAGGGTTTTAACGTAGGCATTCGTTTTCTCCTGAAGAGCAACACGGGTGAGGACCTCCTCGACGGGCAATGCCTTCTTGAAAAAGGAGGCAAAGAGTTTCACCACCTCCTTTACTTTCAGGTACGGCTCGAAGTTCCCGTCCTGGAGGAGGACTCCCATCCGCTCCTTTACCGCGCGGGTCACCTTCTTAAGCTTCATTCCGAACACTTCAATTTCCCCGGCGTCCGGCCCGCGGATGCCCTCCAGAATCTCCAGAGTCGTTGTCTTTCCGGCTCCGTTCGGTCCGAGGATGGTGAAAACGCTCGCCCTTGGGATCGCAAACGAGATGCCGTCGACAGCGTGGACTTCACCGTAGTATTTCTTGAGACCAGTGACTCGCATCATGAGCTCGTTTTCTTCTTCCATTTTCACCTCTCCCAGCAGTTAGCATAAACGCACATCCGTAGGTTGACAAACGCATTCTCTTCATCGTGAGATAAGGCTGTGCGATGAACCATAGCGCAATGCGACCTGTGGCACCTCCAGGTAAGGTCCTCCCTCGCAGTCTCTACTCGCTGCTGCCAGTCTTAAGCAAACTGGAGAGTGTAAAGCGCCGCGTACAAGCCGTCCAGGGCAAGAAGTTGTTGATGCGTTCCCTCCTCAACCACCTTTCCCTTGTGCAAAACGATGATCTTGTCCGCCTCGCGGATGGTGGAGAGGCGATGCGCAATAACGATCGAAGTTCGCCCTTTCATGATTTTGTTCAGGGACTCCTGGATAAGCTGTTCTGTATGAGAGTCGATGCTCGCTGTGGCCTCGTCTAAGATCAACACCCGTGGCTTGAACGCGATCGCTCGGGCAAAAGAGAGGAGCTGACGTTCGCCAACGGAAAGGGTAACCCCGCGCTCTTTAACTTCCGTTCGGTAACTATCGGGAAGGGCTTCCACAAAGTCAGCGCTGACGAAACGGGCCGCCTCGACTGCTTCCTCCTCCGGGATGTTCGCACGCAGCCGGATATTATCCAGGATATTTCCCGCGAAGAGAAAGACGTCTTGCAGGACGACGGCCATACGCGAGCGCAGGTAGGAAAGGTCGAGCTTCTCGATAGGGACCCCGTCCAGAAGGATCTGCCCCCGCTGTATGGGGTACATACGGAGCAGCAGCCGGATGATCGTCGTCTTCCCAGAGCCGGTCGGTCCAACGATCGCCACTCGCTCTCCTGGAGCGGCCGTAAACGACACATCTTTTAGGATCCACTCGCCCTCATTGTAGGCGAACCAGACGTTGCGAAACTCGACCTCGCCGTGAAGGGTCTTGATGATCTTCCCCTTGCCACGGTCTTCCTCGTTCTCATCCAGAAGGAGAAAGATCCGCTCCGCTGCGGCCATCGCAGCCTGAAGGACGTTGTATCCCTCCGACAGCTCGAGGATCGGCTCGAAGAGCATCCGCACGTACTGAATGAATGCCGTCAGTGCCCCCAGGGTTAGACTGCCCCGTAGGACGTTCAATCCACCGTACCAGACCACCAAGGCAATGGCGAATGAGCTTAGGAGACTCATCAATGGCCGGAACACGGCGAAGGTAATAAGTTGACGGATGTCGGCCCGATACTTGCCGCGGTTGATGTCGGTAAAGCGATCGTTCGCTTTGTGTTCCTGGACGAAGCCCTGGATGATCCTCATCCCAGAGATTGACTCCTGGAGGTAGGCGTTCAGCTGTGCGATCCGGCGGCGTACCTCGCGGTAGGCTGCCCGGACGCGGTTGCGAAACTCAAGCGCGGCGATGAAGATGAACGGGAATAGGGCAAGGACAACGAGCGCAATACGCCACTCGAGTTGGAACATGATCACCATCACTCCGATGATTAAGAACGCATCGCGGAACAGATTGACAAGCATCGAGGTGAACATCTCATTGATCGCGTTAACGTCGTTCGTCACACGGGTGACGAGCCTTCCCACTGGTGTGTGATCAAAGTAGGCAAGCGGGAGCCTCAGAACGTGGTCGAAGATCTTTTGCCGCATGTCGTACATGACCCTCTGCCCGGTGTACTGGAGGAGGTACACCTGCAGTACCCCGAACAAGAAGCGAGCAAGAAGGGCAAATGCGAACAGACCAGCCAGGCGAACAACCCCCTCGATGGCTGGCCCACGTGAAGCGATGAGATCGGCTGGGGAAAGTCCATGCAGGCCCGCTTCATCGGCCATGTAACCGCTTTTAAGTGCGGTGAAACGTTGCGGATTCCTTCTCGCCACCGCCGAGGCCTTGCTCTCTTGCGGGATGAACAGATAGCGCTTCGCCGAGAGAATGCCCATCGCCTCCCAGGCGCGTCGTGTCTCCGGATTGATCTTGTTCACATCGATCAGGTATCGTCCGTCTCCGAGAGGAATCGGAGAGCCAAAGGAAGGGGCCTCGGGTATGGAGACAATCGCTTGGGGAAGGGTAAGGTAGGCGTCGATCGCCAGTTTACTCAGATAAGGAAGTCCAATCTGAATTCCGGTGATGATCAGGATCAGGATAACACAAACGCAGAAGAGCCCGCGGTAGGGGGTGAGGAAACGCAACAGCCGACGCGTCAGGTGAAGATCGAAGGCCTTACCGAGAACCTTATCATCGTGGATGTCATGGTTCACCGGTCACTCACCTGCCTTTCCACTTGCTGCAGGCGCCAGATGCGGTTATAGATTCCGTTAAAAGAGATCAGTTCATCGTGCGTGCCGGACTCTACAATCCGTCCCTTGTCGAGGACGACGATCCGGTCTGAATGCCTCACAGCAGATAAACGGTGGGCAATGACGATACATGTCCTCCCGCGGAAGAACTCCCGTAGGTTGGCGAGCACGAATTCCTCCCTCTCCGCGTCGACCGCGGAGAGAGGGTCGTCGAAGATGAGGACCTTGGGATCGAGGAGGAGCGCCCGTGCGATCGCTACCCGCTGCTTCTGCCCCCCGGACAGAGAGACCCCCCGTTCTCCGACTATTGTGTCATATCCTTGAGGAAAATCGGTGATCTCGTCGTGTATGCCGGCAAGTCGTGCTGCCTGTTCTACCTCATCGAAAGGCGCCTCGGGGAGCCCAAAAGCGATGTTCTCCCGGATCGTTGAGGAAAAGAGGAACGGGTCTTGAGGGACAAATCCAATAATCCCGCGGAGCTCCCTTAGTGAAAGTTCACGCACATCCGTTCCGCCGATGGTGACGGTCCCCTGCGGTGGATCGAAGACACGCGGAATGAGGTGGGCAAGGGTACTCTTCCCCGCTCCAGTTAGCCCTACTACCCCCAAGATCGTTCCCTCCTCAATTGTGAGATTGACCCCGGAGAGGGCTGGAACTTCCCCACTCCCATTCCCGTTCGGATAGGAGAAGGTAAGATCGTTGATCTCAAGCCTCGTTCCGCGAAGCGGTTTCGGATTAGAAAGATCGGTGATCTCCGGCACAACAGCGAGGAGGCGATTGATGCGCGAGAGGGAGGCGCTCCCACGTTGAAGGAGGTTCACCGCCCACCCCAGGGAGATCATCGGCCAAGCAAGCATCATTAGATATTGACTGAAGGCGACAAAGTCACCGAGCGAGATCGAACCCCCTATTACCCTATGTCCCCCAATCCACAGGAGGATAGCTAGCGACATCCCACTCAATAGCTCGATGAGCGGATGAAAGAGGCCCCAAATCCGGACCAGAGCCATATTCTTGTCGAACAAACTCTGGCTCGTCTGGTTGAAGTCCCGATTCGTCCCCTCCTCCTGTACGAATGACTTCACCACCCGGATTCCCGCAACATTCTCTCGTACCTTCTCCATCACCGCGGAGAAGGTCTCTTGCACTGCCTCGAAGCGGTGGTGGATCACCTTTCCGAAACCAAGCATGAATAGAGTAAGTATAGGAAGCGGGATGATTGCGTACAGTGTAAGCCGTGGATCGATCGTAAGCATGATCCCTAAAGCTACAGGGATCATGAACAACGGATCGGCGATGGTAAGAACTCCGAACCCGCAGGCCCGGCTGACCGCATCGATGTCGTTGGTGGCATGCGCCATCAGGTCTCCGGTCTTGCGCTCATTGTAAAACGTAGCTGAGAGTCTTAACAAATGGTGGTAAAGCTTCCCCCGTAGGTCCCGTTCGATCCGCCGCGCAGTCCCAATAAAGAAATATCGCCACAGGAAACGAAAGACCATGGCGATGGCAGCGAGGGAGACGATGTATAAACCACTTCGAGCCAGTCCTCCCTCGCCACGTGCGAGTCGATCGATCGCGTCTTTGATCACAAGTGGAACCAAAAGCCCGGCGCCGTCGACTACCAGAAGGGCGAGTAACCCGGCCAGTATCCGTCCCCTGTATCGCCAGAGCCACCTCGCTAATTGAATCATACAGAATCAGATCCTACACGAAACGATCGAGTCCACAAGAGAGGCCTCCGCTTCTTATAAGCCTCTTTAATTCCATGAGGAGGTAGTTAGCCCATAAATTTAAGGCAACAATCCCCTTGTCATCTATCCCATTGAATGGCCGATCTTAAACCCGATCCGTTTGTCACCTGGGAAAGGCCTAGTATAATCAACGGATACAGCCTACTGATATGAAGGAGAAACGCGATGGTCCCTATCCGGCGCCTGATTCTGCCGTTCCTAGTCTTGTTAATCCTCCTTACTTGCCTCGCTACAGCCGATGGGCTTCCAAATATTCGCATGAGCCTGCCTCCGGTGATGGGATCCCTCCCTCTTGCTTTTGCACAAGGGTGGGGCCTGTTCGAGAAACATAACCTCAGGGTCGAGCTTATCGGACTAAGCGATAATCAAGAACGCAGTGCGGCACTGATGGCTGGGGATATCGATGGGATGGTCTGTGATGTGACTACAGCAATCCTCCTCGTCAGTGGCGGAACCGATGTTGTGATTACCAGCGCCGCCTATCAGGAAAATCAAACCGACAGCCTTATCATTATTTCACCACGCTCTTTCAATATTAATTCACTGGAGGAACTTCTCTCAACCGAAAACAGCGCCGATAAGATCGCAACCATCTATAGAAGCGATCTCGAATACGAGATTGATCTGCTCCTTCAGACCCTCGGGTACAGGATTAATAAAGAAGATCGCTACACCTATTGGACAGACATGCTAGCATTAACCCTATGGTTCGGTTCACAGTTGGTGCCAGCCGCGGCCTTTCCAGAGCCATA